>JAPLYF010000016.1 GCA_026395675.1 Candidatus Parcubacteria bacterium | reverse complement strand
AGAGTAAGAGTTTTTATGATCGCTCCATTATTAACTGCTGGGTCTTGCACGCCTTTAATTTTTTCAAAATCCGCGGTCAGGGATATTTTTTGTTCAGTAGAGGTTGAATTGACTAAACTTATGCCATTCTGGAAGTCGCGTTCCCAAACGCCGAGCTTTAAATCAGATGAAGTTTGATCTAAAAGATTTTTAGCCCCAGAGACCGAGTTCCCGAGATAAATATTATATTCATCATACCACCAGACCCTGTCATGACCCAGATCACCAAAATCAAAACTATAATAACCATTGCCGAGCAGGGCTGAGGTCAAACCAAAACGAAAAGTTTGGTAATCAGCGGCCGTGCCTTTATTATAAGTTGTGGCGTTAATAACAAAATACGAAGGAGTATACCCAAAATTGGCGTTAAAATAGTTTTTCATGCTGCCCAGCCAGCCGCCTTCGGTTTGATTGGGAAAATTTTCCTGCATGCGGCCATTTAATTTGTCATTATAATAATTAGTCGCATTATTAACCACAATTATTTTGTCAGGCGCCAAAGAATGAGTCATATTTAAAATTTGGGTGATGCCTGCGCGCCATTGGTCATCCATAAAATTTGCTGAATCAGCGACTCCGTCGGCATTGACATCAAGCGGCTGATTAAGCCAGGAAATATTGTACCAGGCATTGTCATAAAAAATACCGTCCCATTGGCCTGATTTTAAAAAGCGATCATAAACAAACTGGGGCAAAAAATCACTCCAATTTTGGCCATTTGCTTTGGGCGCAAGGCTAGTCGCATTAATCAGCCAAGTTCCCGGCCACCAATTAACATTCTGGCCAGCAGAAGTTTTGAGCCACCAATTGTTTTGACTAACTGTCTGATAAATTGATTGATAAAAAGGTGAAGCATTGACTATATCTGTCTTAATATTAATTTCTTCAATCAAGACATAAGCCAAAATTTTAATTTGAGGATTTTTTTGGCGTAATTTAATAATAAGCTGTGGCTGTCTTTCTATGGACTGGGGGCTTAGAATCACCAGATCCCATTTGGCCATCTGATTAATATCTTCATCGCTCAAATCCCAGCCAGTAAAATAATTGGCTAATTTGGGGAACCCGGTATCATAGGCAAATGTTTTTTTAGGCACAAAAAGACAAGCCAAGGCAATGACAGCTATTAAGCCAAATATAATCTTAAATTTTAGTTGTTTTAAGCCAAAAAACATAGGGAATATTAGGATATGCAATTATAACATAAAAAATATTAATTGTCAATAAGATTAGCTAAATTCTTGACTTTTGTTAATATGGTGATATAATTATTAAATCATAAAATAGTGCAAAGCGCATCTATTATTTTTATAAATAAATTATATTATTTTTATGCTAGCAATCCGACTTTCACGCAAGGGCAAGAAAAAGCAGCCGCTTTATCGCATAATTGTCAATGAAAAAACTAAAGATCCCTGGGGTGATTATTTAGAAAACCTCGGGTTTTATAATTCCAGAACAAAAGAATTAAATCTCAAGGCCGATCGGATAAAATATTGGTTAAATCAAGGAGCCCAGCCTTCAGATACTCTTTGGAATATGTTTATCACCAAGGGTTTGATTGAAGGCAAGAAAAGGACAGTTACTAAAATATCTAAAAAGCGTTTGGCTAAAATTACTGAAAAACAAAAGCAGGCAGAACTGGAAATTAAAAAAAGTGCGCCAGTGCCAGAAGCAGTCAAGGAACAAGAAAAACCAGTTCAAGCAGAAACTCCTCAAGCTGGATAATTTAACCCGGTTTTTGATTTTTAATTCTAAATGGTTGACTTTTTCTGCCAATATGATATAATAAGATTATCCGTTTAAATAGCGGATTTTAACAATTAAACTTTTAATTTGCTTTGGCTGATTAAAAGAGTCAAGGATTACAAAATCTATGGCTGAGAAATTTGCAGACAAAGAATTCGTTGAATTCATTGTTAAATCCATCGTAGGCAACCCAGACGATGTGAAAGTCGAAAGAACAGTAGATGAAATGGGTGTTTTATTAACACTCCATGTCAATCAAGCTGACATGGGTTATGTCATTGGCAAACAGGGCAATACTGCCCGCTCAATCCGCACCCTTTTAAAAATTGTTGGTGCCAAAAACAATGCTCGGGTCAACCTGAAAATTTTTGAACCAGAGGGTTCAGGACGACCACGCCGAGGAGAAGTTGATACTGACGTTGTCGACGATTTGAAAATATAAAAAAACAAAATTTTTATATAAACCCCGCCCCGACGTACGTCGGGGCGGGGTTTTATTATGGGTGGATTTCATGGGGAAAAAATTACTTGCCCACCTAAGGATAATTTGCTAAGTTAATAGCAGAATAATAATTAATATTAATTTAAATCTATGACTCGGCTATTTATCGTGGGGGTAATTGGGTCTTTAATTTTAATGCCTTTTGCTGCCTGGGCAAGTCCTGGCCCCTTAGATCAATACGGCGGCCACGAGTGTTTACGGGACTGTCAGCTTTATGGTTTAGAAAAAGGGCAATATCATTATCATGAATTTCCTAATGATCCCAATTATTTAGCAGGTGATTTAATAAAGCCCAAAGAGAGTTATGTTTTTTTCCAGCCAGCTTTGGCGTCATTTGAAGTATCTACTCTGGGAGAATCTATTTTAGTAAATAATGACTATCCAAACACGCTGGTTAAAGGCATAGGTAACGACCAGTATTATTGCAAAGACAAAGTGGTCTTTGGCAAAGGACTCTATGATGATTTAAATCGAGCCAGAATCAAGCCCGTCTGTGCTGAAAATGAAAACTTGGCTTTGGCAGATACAAAGATTAGTCCGAAGTCGTATTACAAGGAAGTTTCAACTGATGAAAATAATGTGATTAAAAAGGTCTATCATTTTGAGATTCACAATGATAACAAGAAAGTTTTTACTGATTTTATACCGATTAATGAATTAAAGGGTTTAATTATCAAAGGAGAAACTGATAAAAATTTGTATTATATTAATCGTTATGATGATCCTTTGAGCTTAAGGTCGATCAGCGCAGAAAGAGCTTCATTTTACGGCGGCGCTGATTATCAAACAAAAATTGTTTATATCTCTGATTCTTTGATTTATAGTTATAAAATTGGACAGCCGATTTACTAAATAAAATATTGGAATTAAAAACCTTGCCTCCGCGCCTTTAGCGCGGAGCTTGTGTTATAATGAAGGTAATACGAAATAAGTAATAAGGAATAAGGAATGGAAAATAAATATTTAAAATTAGAAGATTTGGATGTATATAAAATCTCAATAGATTTATCAAGAATTGGCTGGATAATTTTCGAGAATTTAAATTCTGAACAAAAGTATATTTTTGGCCGTCAATTTATTACTGCCATTGATTCAATAGGCGCAAATGTTGCTGAAGGTTATGGCCGGTATCATTATTTAGATAAAGCAAAATTTTATTACAATGCCCGCGCTTCTTTGTTTGAAGCAAAACACTGGTGCAATTTGTTGTTCGAGCGTAAAATTATTGATCAAGAGAAGTATGAAGAATTAATAGATAAGCTAAATCTATTAAATGCTAAATTGAACAACTTAATCAAAAATACAAAGGATAAAAAATAATTTCCAATTCTTATTACCTATTACGTATTTCTTATGATTTTCAATATCATCACCATCTTCCCCCAAATTTTTGACAGCTATTTTAACACAGCCATGGTTAAGCGCGC
>JAPLYF010000015.1 GCA_026395675.1 Candidatus Parcubacteria bacterium | reverse complement strand
TTTTGGCTAAAATTTTTATTCCTATTTTTTTCAATTTAATAAAGATAAAGCTTCCGAAATTGATAAGTGGGTTTGAAATTTTTTTAAGCTTGGGTAATGTTTCTCCTTTTTCTTTAGAAGGTGATATTTCTTCATCATCAATTATTTCTTTTTCGCTTTGGGGTTTTTTCTTAACAAGATTATAAAAATTAGCAATAAAAGAGTTTTTAAAATTATGCCAAAAAGAGGGTTCTAATAATTTTTCAGTGGAACTTTCAGTATAATTTAATTCAGTAATGGAAGTTAAAGAAGAGGGAATTTCGGCCTGACCAGATTCTAAATAAGTATTTTTTAGGATAATAGCTGCAAAATTATGTCCCTCATGCTGTAAAAGTGAATTTTTAAAATATTCAGCAGCTTTATTTACTGGTAATGAGGTTATCGTTTTGACTATCCTTTCTAAGGAAACAAAATTTAAAAAGTCATTATTGGCAATGAAGAAATAATCAGGCGGATTAATTTCACCAGAAATCAAATTAGAAAAGAGTTTGTGGGCAGATTGGCTGGCAGAACCATTTTTTTGTTCATTGCTGATTTTCTTAATATCAATAATTTTATAATCTTGTTTTGTTTTATGAAGCAAATAAGTGCCGATGTTATTTAAATAAACCAGCAGAATTTGATTATCTTTCAAAACACCAATGACTAAATTAATTTTTTCCTTGATTGTTTGTTCTGTTAAATTACCGACTAAATAAATTTTTTTTTCTTTGATAAGCTGGGCAAATTTTTGGTTTATTTGTTCAAGTGCTTTGACAAAGGCAGTTTCTAAGTCAAAATTTTCCCAATCAGCTTGTTCATAATATGCTTCTTCCAAATCATTTATAATCTGGGTAATAATCGAGGTATTTTCACGGCTAGGTGTATTGATTTCAAAAATGCCAAAAAGACGGCCCATTTTTTCTTCCTGACTTCTAGTAGGTTCGCTAACAAAAAGTTTGCAGGTGGAATAGGCCTTATTTGAGTAATAATGTATGAAAATATGAGCAAATTGACTGATAAGTTCTGGCATAAAATTGACTAAAGATTGACTCTTTTTCCTAATCTGTATTATACTAAAAACAAGGAAAATTTAAAAGGGCTATCTGGTTTAATACATCATATATTTAAAATATTATATATGCTTGAACAATTATTTGGTTCACATACAAGAATGAAGCTTTTGCAGCTATTTTTAAGCAATCCGGAGGAAAAGTATTTTGTGCGCGAATTAACAAGAATGTTAGATTCACAAATCAATGCCATTAGACGGGAATTAGAAAACCTGTCTGATTTAGGAATAATTTTTTTAGTAGAAAGTAATGAGCAAGAAGCCAATAGAAAATTTTATCAATCCAATACTAAGTTCGTGCTTTTTCCTGAATTAAAGTCAATTTTTCAGAAATCCCAATTTTTATTAGAAAAAAAGTTTGCCAAGGCAATTAAAAAAATCGGCAAAGTATATTATCTGGCTCTGACCGGAACTTTTGTGGGCGAGAAGAATATACCCATTGATTTATTAGTTGTGGGCAATATAAATAAAAAGAAATTTGCCAAAGTTTTAAAAAGTTTCGAGAAAGAATTGCGCCGTGAAATTAATTATACTTTATTGGACAAGGAAGAATTTGATTATAGGCGCAGCGTGGCAGATCGTTTTTTATATTCCTTATTGGACGCTGAAAAAATTGTGATGGTTGATGAAATTTTCAATAAATACGAGCCAGAAGAAGATGAGAAAAAAGAATCCTAAATTCATTTTTTTATTTATTAATGCATCTAAGCCAAAGCAATTAGATGTTTTTTTAATTAAAGGAAATAAAGTATTTGCTAAGAATATTGTCAAGGGTGATTTTAAAGTTAGCGAAAAATTGTTAAATTCGATTGGAAAAATCTTAAATAAAAACAAGCTTGAATTTAAGCAATTAAATGGAATTATTGCTGTTTCTGGTCCAGGGCCATTTACTTCTCTGAGAATTG
>JAPLYF010000002.1 GCA_026395675.1 Candidatus Parcubacteria bacterium | reverse complement strand
GGCGGCTGGCTGGGCAGCATGAAAAACTATTTAAATGCCGATTTAGGTTATACTCCTCAGTATTTTATTATTAATGCCACGACTAAAAATCAAGGCGCTGCCACTGATTACCAAACTTTTCGTTTTGGTTTAGCCTCAGCTTTGATAGGCAATGGTTATTATAGTTTTGATTTTGGTGATTTGGGTCATGACAAGGTCTGGTGGTATGACGAATATAATATTTATCTCGGAAACTCAGTGTCTGGGGCAAAAAACCTTTTAGATCAAACTTCTTCTGATTTAAAACCCGGTGTTTGGCAGCGCGACTTCCAAAATGGCGTAAGCTTAGTCAATTCAACCTCAACTAAACAAAAAATATCCCTGACCGCTGATTTTGAAAAAATTAAAGGTTTACAGGATCAAGCAACTAATAATGGCGCTATCATCAAAACTCTTACCCTTGAACCTACCGATGGCATCATCCTTTTAAGGCGCGTTGATGAAATTAAGAACAGTCCTTATTATAACGGCGCCTTTGTCCGCATTTTTGATAAAAATGGTAACTCCTTAAGAAATGGCTTTTTTACCTATAACAAACAATATAAAGGCAATACCATGGTGGCTCTTAAAGACATCAATAAAGACGGGCAGACCGAAATTATTGTGGCCGACTCCAGCAAAATTACAATTTATGATTCAAATAACAAGATTTTAAATAACTTCTACCCGTATGGGCAAAATTATAGTAAGGGACTTAATTTTGCTTTAACGGATTTTGATAATGACGGTTATTACGAAATAGTAACCGGCACAATGAAAGGTTATGCGCCACTAGTTAAAATATTTAATTATCAGGGGCTGGCCCAAGGTTCTGGCTTTTATGCTTATGCAAAAAGTTACCTGGGCGGCGTTAATGTAGCGGTTGGCGATCTGACTGGCAATGGTAATAAGGAAATCGTGACTGGCACTGGTTTTATGGGCGGACCACAAATCAGGATTTTTGATAAAAATGGCAAGGTTTTATCTGGCGGTTTTTTTGCCTATGACAAAAATTTCCGTGGCGGAGTTAATGTTGCCTGCGGCGATATTGATGGTAATGGTCTTGATGAAATTGTGACCGGCGCTGGTTATGGCGGCAGCTCACAAGTGCGCATTTTTAATAGCAAGTTTCAGCCGATCAATCCTGGCTTTTGGGCTTTTGACAAAAATTCTATCACTGGCGTACGCGTAATTCTTAATGACTTGAACAGTGATGGCATTAAAGAAATTTTGGCTGCTTCACCGGACACTTTTACTACGGCTCTAAATCTTAAAAGTAAATAACCTAAATTTTTGCTAAAATAACTATATGGACAAAGATGAACAAAAAAATAAGCTAGTCAAAGTTGAAGGCCGGCCGCTTGAAGTCCAACCTGCTCAAAAGCAACCAAACAAAATCGGCAATCTTAGAATTAATAAAATCGGCAAATTCACCTTGAATGTCTTTGTGGAGCCAGTAAAAAAACGCTACCAAAAGCATTATCGCGAAAATATATTTTTATTAATAACTGATATTACTTTGGCTCTAATTGTTATAATTTTGGCAGCTGTGCTTTTAAATATTTTTGTTTTCAGCCGTTATAAAAAAGTTAATCTTATTGATTTAAAAGTTGCCTCTGTTCCGGTTGATTTAATTAACGGGCAAACAACCAAATTTAATATTACTTGCGCTAATACAACCAATGATCCATTAGAGGATTTGATCTTGGTTATTAAAACGCCTGCCAGCTTGCATAACGCGGAATTTTCACCACCTGATTTTGATCAAAAAACCAATTCACTGAAAATTGGGGAACTGGCTGCCAAGGCCTTTGGCCAATTTGAAATTAAGGGCATGCTCTTGGGCAATTTTGACGAAAAACAAGAATTTTTAACTGTTATTAATTATAAAAATAAATATGGCCAAACCCGTCAGGAATTTTTTAGTCAGGAATTTCAATTAAAGGATTCTGTCTTAAAAACAACAATTGACTTGCCTGCTAAAATAATTGCCACTAATCCTTTCACTGTGAAAATTGGCTTAAAAAATAATTCTGAACTTAATTTAGATAAATTAAAAATTAGCATGATCTGGCCTGAAAATTTTTCCTTAAAAAATACTGACCTGGGCGAACCCTTAAACGACCAAACTTATCTAGTCGGCAAATTTAAAGCAGGCCAAGAAAATTTTTACATCTTCAATGGCAAGATCTACGGTGAAAAAATAAAAGATCTAAATTTCCAAACCAAAATTTGGGCTGACTATGATCAGGCAGAATATTTATTTAGTGAAGTCCAAAATACTGCTCCTTTGGCTTTTTCTAAATTAGAACTAAGTTTTATTGAAACAGAAAAAAATCTATCACTCAGTCCTGGCGCAAAAACTATTTACACTCTGCATTATAAAAATAACGAAAGCTATGCCCTGGGAAATGTTGAATTGGGCTTAAACTTAAATGGTGAATATGTTGCAGGGCCGAATCATCTAAGTTTAAATCAAAATGACTATAACAAATTAGCTAAAATAGAACCTGGCCAGGAAAATTCCTTGCCTATTGAGGTTACCACTAAAAACAGCATTGAATTTAAAAATTATCAGGAAAATGGTTTTCAAATCGAGGCGAGAATTTTTGCTTCCTATGATGATTCGGTTGAAAAAAACCGGCTTACGATTGAAAATTCGCCGTTTTATACCAAAATTAATTCTACTCTAGCTTTAAACACTCAGGGCATTTTCTATACACCCCAGGGAGACCAGATTGGTGTCGGCAGTGTGCCGCCCAAAGTTGGCGAATATACTTCTTACTGGGCAATCATCAGAATAAATAATACTGTAAATAAAATAACGAATTTAAAAGTAACTGCCGCTATTCCAGCGGGCATTGAATTTACTAATATCTATAACGTCACTGATGGCAACCAAATCAGTTATAGTGAAAAAACAAGACAAATCGAATGGCAAGTTGATTCTATCACTGCTTTTGCCGGCATTTTTGTGCCTGCACCAGAAGCGCGCATTCAATTGGCTCTTACCCCAACCAAGGATCAGGTTGGCAAAAGCCCGCTTTTACTAACCAATATTTCAGCCACAGCTACTGATTCAGAAACTAAATCCTTTTTGTCCGCCAATGGGAAAAATATTTCAATTTCTATTTTCCCAGATGAAAGTTTAAATAGGGTTATAGAATAAAAAAGAGACAAACCGTCATTCAGAATCCTTCACTGCGTTCAAGATAAACTCCGTGGAGCTCCTTAAAATATTCGCGGAGCCTGCCCTGAGCAAAGCGAAGGGCTCTGAATGACACCAAGACGGTTTGTCTTTTTTTATTTCTTCCTAACTGCCAAAATGAAATTGTTTTTAGCGGGTATTGTTTTGCCTAACCAGCGAAAAGGTAACAAGTCAAAAGTATTGTGTTTTTTGAAAAATATTATTTCAATATCCTCTTCCTCTTCAAAAAATTTTTTCACGCCAGCCAAATCAAATTTATGATAAACATGATAATCCGAATATGTATGGTCCAAACTTTTAGCAACTTTTTTAATATCTTGCGGTAAAAACAAATTCACGAAAATTCTGCTGTCCAACCATTCTAAAAAACTAATCAGCTTTGACTTTTCACCAGTCGGCTCATGAAAAATAATAAAGACCCCACCATCATCTAATTTCTCCAAAACCGTGGCAATGGTCTGGAAATAATCAGGCAAGTGGTGCAAAACAGAACTAATTACTATTAAATCGTATTTTGAATCATCATCCATTAGAAAAATATCTGCCGGCTTATTGGCTATTTTCAGTTTAGGATTTTGACCTGCTTTTTTTTCTAATTCATCGAGCATTTCTTTGGATAAATCAACAGCCACAACTGAGCCCACTTTTTCATTATCAAGCAGCTTTAAAGTAATATTGCCAGTACCCGCGCCTAAATCCAAAACATTAATTTTATCCTTTTTAATCTGGCTTATGGCTTGGCTTAAAATATTTTCAATCAAATTCTGCTCGTTTTTATTGAATATTTCCGGATGAATTTGATCATAATACTGGGCTGACTTTTGATGCAGCTCAATATTGGCCTGGATAATTTTTTGTTCTAAATCTTGCTCCATGGCTTAATTTTACAGTTTTGCCTGACTAAAATCAATACTTGGCTAAGTAAAACACTTCATCTATCTTGACGAATATAGTAGTATTTGATAATATGCACTTGTCTAATATTAAACCCAAGCATATGAAAAAACAAATATTTTTTCCATTATTTTCACAATTGCTTTATTATTTTTCTTCTCTGAAACAGCTTTGGCCGGGCATGTCCGCTATTTAGGACCGCCAGTAAAAGAATGTGACAAAACGTCTGACTATAAAAACTCTAAATTTAAATGCGCAAATCCAGATTGGCCTATTTTGTGCTCTGGTTCTATTGGTAACCGCAATGCGCAATCCTGCACCCGTCCAATACTGAAATAATCTTTTATATTGAATTTTTGCTATTTAAAAACAATACTTAAAAAATTGCCCTAACCCGGAGTTCACTCTTTAGAGTTTTAGCTAAAAGACTAAAGTCTAAATTCCTTGCCAGGGCAATTTTTTTATTTATCTGATTGACATAACTAAAATTTTATATTATTATTTTTATATTATTTATGAAAAATTATTCTCATAAAACTAACAAAAAATTAACTCGCTACAGAACTCCAAGTACCTTTCGCGCTAGCGTAAAATTCCACCTCCCCAAACGGAATGTAAAGCTTTCCTGTCTGCCGAAGCTTTAGCGTAGGCAGAAGCTTTACCTAACCACCAAAGTTAGATAAAACTGAAGTTTTATACTCCATACTAAAATTTACCTAATTCATAATTTAAGTTTCATGCAATATAAATACGAGCTCAAAAAACTCCCCAAAAGCCAGGTGGAAATTTCAGTTACAATTTTCCACGATGAATTAAAACCCTTTATTGAAAAGGCAACGCAAAAACTTTCTGAACAAACAAAAATTGATGGCTTCCGCCCGGGCAAAGTGCCCCTGGAAATTTTAAAGAAAAGAGTTGGAGAAATGAAAATCCTTGAAGAAGCCGCTACCTTGGCAGTGGAAAAATCTTATGTGGAAATTGCGACCAAAGAGAAACTAGAACCCTTGGGATCGCCAAAAATTGATCTTGAAAAGCTGGCGCCCAATAATGATTTTTCTTATAAAGCCACTATTAATTTAATTCCAGAAGTTAAAATTGGCGATTATAAATCTGTAAAAATAAAAGAAAAAGAAATAAAAGTTTCAGAAGAAGATATTAATAAAATTATTGAAGAAGTCAGAAACCAAAAAGCCACTGAAGTATTGGAAAATAAAACAGTAGCCAAAGGGGATCGGGTAGAAATTGACTTTGATATTTTCCGCGACAATGTGCCCATTGATGGCGGCGCACAAAAAAAATATCCGCTCGTTGTCGGCACAGGACAATTTATTCCTGGCTTTGAAGATAATTTAATTGGCTTAAAAACAAATGAAGAAAAAGAATTTGAATTAAAATTTCCTGAAAAATATCATAATGTTAATTTAGCTGGCAAACCCGCTAAGTTCAAAGTTAAAGTTTTAGCGGTTTACAAAAGAACTTTGCCAGAACTAAATGATGAATTTGCCAAGAGTTTGGGCATTGAAACTTTAAACAAGCTTAAAGAGCAAATCCACCACAATGTTGAACATGAAGAGCATCACAAAGAAGAGGAACGCGTGGAAATTGAAATGCTGGAAAAGCTAATTGATAAATCGCAGTTTGGCGAAATCCCAGATGTCTTAATTAATTCTGAAGTTAATAAAATGCTGCAAGAACTGGAATCAAATATTGCCAGACAGGGCTTAAAATTTGACGACTATTTAAAACATTTGAATAAAACCACTGAACAAATGAAATTAGAATTTGTGCCCCAGGCAATTAAAAGAGTTAAAGGCGCACTGCTGACTCGCGCTATTTTCCTAAAAGAAAAAATGGAAATTCCAGAAAACGAAGTTGATAAAGAAATTGAAGCAGCTGGCAAAATGTATCAGCAATATCCCGACATGTTAAAAAATTTACAAACACCCGAATATCGCGATTATATCAGCAATATGATCGGCAACCGCAAGGTCATGGATTTTCTCAAGGCCATTTGCGTGGAAAGAACCAATCCGGAACATAAGCATTAAGTTATTCAAGGCTAAGCCTTGAATTAAAACTTGAAATCACAAATTACAAAATATCATTTAATGCTTATCCTTAAGCTCCAACGAAGAAGCGATTTGCAAATCGCTTCTTCGTTTTTATGGGCGAAAATGTTTTGGCCTTTGTTTTCCATTATGGTAGGTGCGATATCGATATCGCACCTACAAATCCCAATGGACCAAAACATTTTCGCCCTTTTAAAATACCTAAAATTAGCCCAAAAGAGTATGTCTACTATTGACTTTTAATCAAATATATACTATCATTAAATAATCAAAACTAAACAGTTTCTTAACAAAAATCCCGCATTGCGGGATAAAAAAACAAGGAGGCATGAAATGGGTGAAATGATAGGATTACTAATTGTTGGTGCATTTCTTTGCGCAATCGCGCTAGGATTGGCAGCATGGTATTGCTCTCTTTTTGCAGCTATTGGAGCCATCATCGGGATAATCAAAAGCTTGCTCTGCTACAAAAATGAGCGACGATTCAATTTAGGTTTAAATTTGCACAATTCAATAACTTCCGCGCTAAATTTTAGCCAATACCTTTTTGGCGCAATTGTGGTGACTGCTCTAGTCATCGCCCCCTTAGCAGCATTGAACTACCGATATAACTTGGAACACCCTTATTCCTATTCCTATGCCACGAAAGTTTATCACAAGGCAGTTTATTGCAAGGTAGGTTCGTTTTACCATCAAGATGAATGGAATAACGAACTTGAAGCAATGTGTCTAGATGGCTGGGATATTGACGAGGCCAAAGAGGAATTAAAAAACCAAGATTTAGGCCGGCGGTGTATAGCTGAAAGCAATGCTAAAGCAGAGATCACAAAAGCCAATTGCAAAGCCGCTGCGGTTAACAATCGCGACGAACGACTCGAATCAATGTGTAATCACGGCTGGGAGATTGAAGCGGCCAAACAGGAATTAAAACACGAAGATATCTTTCGACAAAGCATGGTTGCAAAAGCACCCTAAAAAATCCCGCATCGTGGGATAAAAAAACAAGGAGGTTAATTATTATGAGCAGAGATCGCAAACCTAGCTTTAAAGAATTCACAAAAGAAGAGCTTCGTGAAAAAATGTTTGAATTTTCACCTGAAGCAGAAGAGGAGTTCAGGCGAGCTGATCGCGATGACAAATGGTTGTTGGGGTTGAATCTGAAGAGAATAGAGGAAGCTAATCTTCCTCAACCAAAAACAGAAAAATGTAAAAAGGCATAAACAAACTAATTAACAAATAAACTCTTGACCCTTTTGGAGAAATCCAAGAGGGTCTTTTTCTTTTTCTAGGAAGAAATGATAAAATAATTAGTAACACTAAGGATTTCTCATCATTAAATAATTCTAGAAATATTTGTAGATCTGTAGCTTATTTGTAGATTCGTAACCATATGCAAATCGCCATTTTCTCCGATACCCATGACAATTGGCTTAATATTGAAAAGGCCATTCATTATTTAAATAAACATAAAATCCGCATGATAATTCACTGCGGTGATGTTTGCGCGCCTTTAACTTTAGAAGCCATGGCTAAAAACTTTAAAGGCAAAATCCATTTTGTCAAAGGCAATGTTGATGGTGATGTTGAAGGATTTAAAAAGCATGCGGCTCATTATAAAAATTTACAATACTATGGCCAGGCAGGAAAACTAATATTAGATGGGCTTAAAATCGTTTTTTGTCACATGCCTTTTGTCGCCAAAAAAATGGCCCAGTCGCAAAAATATGATTTTGTTTTTTATGGTCATACGCATAAGCCCTGGCAGGAAAAAATTGGCAAGACAATCTTGATTAACCCGGGAACTGTTGCTGGATTATTTACCAAAGCTACTTTCGCGATTTTTGATACTGAAACTAAAAAGGCACAATTGATCTTGCTGGAAAAAATTTAAACCCAACGAAACTACAAATCTTTTACAAATTATACAAAAACTCTCACTTCGCAAGCACACTTTAGTGTGCGTTATGACTCAAAGCGACACTAAGGTGTCTTAGCAAGAGGGATAAAAATTAATCTTTTTCTCTTGACTTAAAACTCGAATTAATCCGGGTTTTTTATTTTTAGTGGACTTGGCATAACTTTGATATAATGTAACTAGATGTTTAATCTGCGCTTAACTCTTACTTCTTAATACTTAATTCTAAAAATTTATGTGGGACAT
>JAPLYF010000038.1 GCA_026395675.1 Candidatus Parcubacteria bacterium | reverse complement strand
ATACTTTTGTGGGCGATGTAACAGGTGGCGCTGCTTTAAATGACGGCAAATGGCATCATGTGGCCTTAAGCTTAAATCGCTCAGGCAATGCCACTTTATTTTATGACACTATGCCAATCTATGGTGCTAATATTACCAGTGTGAGTGGCAGTTTAGATAATACTGCCGATTTATATATTGGCAAAGATAGCACGGGTAATAATTTTAAGGGGACTCTTGATGATGTAATTATCTATAAGGACTTTTTATTGGATTTAAGCGATATTATTAATCGCCGCACAGGCGGGCCAGAATTTTTAGCCATTACCAGCCGAGGCGGTCTTTCAGGTCTAGCTTCATTATTCGTTTTAAATGATTCTGCTGATGGCGACGGCTTGATTTCAGGTATTTTAGATAGCAGTAATAATGCTGCTTACCCATTAAAATTATGGAATCAGGCTTCTTATTCTTCTGGCAGTGATACGGTCTATAATTTAATTTCCTTTGGTAATTATGGTGAAAATTATGGAAATTTAATCTGGGATGCAACTAACACCCAATTTATCTTTGACCAGAGTTTAAAAACCACGGCTGATTTGTCAGCGAATTTTTTAAATGCCGGGGATAATCAATTTTTGGCCTTTGCTGCTCTACGCCACACCTTAATAGATGATGATGTTTCGAACTCATATTTTACAGAGCCCTGGAGCAAGGCCACCAAAGATAAGATCGTCAGTTTGCATGGTATTGATAGTGTGACTGGCGGCAATGTAATCGCTGATCAAGATTGGTGGACCACAAATATAGAAAATAGGATTGAATACGATGGGACTAATATTAGGGTGGATAGATTGGGCGGGACCTGGAATATAGGTGATGTGATAACAATTTTTATTGTTTTACTAATCTACTAATTTGCTACGAATCTACTAATAATAACTATTAACCGTTTTTTTAAATCTTAAATCTGTTATAAAATATGAAATTAATCAATAAAGAAGGAAATAAAATAAATTGGCCCCGAAGGGGCCCCTTTGGGGCTGCAAATCTACTAGAAGGTTTTTTTATATCTTATATATATTAAATCCTAAATCTGTTATAAAATATGGAATTTAAAAAAGACAAGGGAAGTAAAATTAATTGGTTGACATTCGTGATGGTCTTTATTTTAGGCGCCTTGATTTTGAGCAATATTTTTTTATTTTTAAATAATTTGTCATTGCAAAAAGAAGTTGAAAAGTTGAAAGCAGATGATATTGCTATTGCCCAAGCTGTAAATAATTTATTGGGACAACTTAAGGCAAAATAAGTTGTCTTGAAATTCAAAATACAAAATCAGGATATTCAACAAATAAAAGAATATGGGAATTACATTAATCTCCACCTAAGATTAGGGGGAGATTATAGAGGGGGTTGAATTAAGAACCTCCCCCGAACCCCTCCTTGGTAAGGAGGGGAGAGCGAGAAAGTTAAGGAAACAATTTTTAATTTTTGAGTTTTGTTATTATTTTTTGATTTGATTATTTGAGTTTTGAGTTTTTCAAAGTTATGGAGCATATTAGTAAATTTTTAGCCCAGAGGATTAAGCAGTCAGGTTTTAGCCAGCAGGTTAAAACCTCTTTAATAATTGAAGAATTTAATAAATTGATAGAAACAAAATTTGGTGCTAAGATTAGCAAGAAAATTAAGCCCCTTTATCTTAAAGATCAGATCTTGACAGTGGCCTGTTTAAATTCAGTTATTGTCCAGGAATTGACTTTCCAAAAAGCTGAACTTATAGAAAAAATTAATAAAAAATTTGGCGCTAAGGCCATTACGGAGATAAAATTTTTAATCTAAGGGTGCCTGTTTTCCCATTTGTCAAATTTCCTTAAATTTGCTAAAATTAAGCTATCTTAATAGCTTAACTTTTAATATTATGTCATTAAAAGCCTATATTTTACTCATGCTTTTAGGTACTGCTGCCTGTCTTTCCGCTTTTTTAGCGGTAATCTATTTTTTTGAACCGACTTATGGCGGCATTTTGGCCCTAGTACTTTTTTATACCAGCTTATTTTTAACCTTGGTTGGGATTATTTCTCTACTGGGACTTTTGATCAGAATTATTTTTACTCGGAATAAATTAATTTTTAAAAAAGTTGTAACTTCTTTCAGGCAGGCAGTTTGGTTTGCTTTAATTATAAATATTGGTTTATTATTAAAAAGTTTTAATTTATTTTATTGGTGGAGTTTAGCGCCCTTAATTTTTGCCATGGCTTTATTGGAATTATTTTTCATGAGTTATCGGCCGCGACCAAAATTAAAAATATGAAACAATCATTATTATTTACCAAAACTAAAAGAGAAGTAAGCGAGGAAGAAAAAAGCTTAAATGCCCAATTATTAATCAGGGGTGGCTTTATTGACAAATTAGCAGCGGGGATTTATACGTTTTTACCCCTGGGGTTAAGAGTTTTACGCAAGATTGAAAACATAATCAGAGAAGAAATGAATGCAATTTACGGCCAGGAAATTTTGATGCCGGCTTTAACACCTAAAGAAATTTGGGAGACCACAAAGCGCTGGGAAAACTTTGATGCCTTATTTAAATTAAAAGGCATTGATAGCAAAGAGTATGCTTTGGGCGCGACCCATGAAGAAGTGATAACCCCTTTGATGCAAAAGTTTGTTTTTTCTTACAAAGATTTGCCCCAATACATTTATCAGATTCAAACTAAATTTAGAAACGAGGCCAGGGCAAAATCTGGTCTTTTGCGCGGCCGGGAATTTTCCATGAAAGATCTATATTCATTTCATGCTGATGAAAAAGATTTGAATAATTATTATGAAAAAGTTATAGCAGCTTACTTCAAAATTTTTGAGCGTTTTGGTTTAAAGGAAATCACTTATTTGTCCCTGGCAACTGGCGGAGCATTTTCAAAATTTTCCCATGAATTCCAAACTTTGGCCCAAAGTGGGGAAGACACTATTTATATTTGCCCCAAATGCAAAATTGCTTATAATAAAGAAATTATTAACATAATTACAAAATGCGAAACTTGCCAATTGACGCTTAAAGACTTCAAGGAAGCCAAGGCCATTGAAACAGCTAATATTTTCAAATTAGGGACTCGCTTTTCTTCTTCTTTTGGCTTTAAATTTATAGATAAAGCTGGAGAAGAAAAAGATGTGATCATGGGCTGTTATGGCCTAGGCCCAAGCAGAATTATGGGGACAGTTGCTGAGGTTAATAATGATAAAAAGGGCATAATTTGGCCTCAAAGCATAGCGCCTTATCAAATTCATCTGGTTTTATTAAGCCCGCAAAAGGCACTTGCCAAAAAAGCTGAAGGCCTGTACAATGAGCTAATTAAAGCTGGTTTTGAGGTCTTATATGATGACAGGGAAGAGTCAGCTGGCATAAAATTAAATGACAGTGATTTGATTGGCTTGCCTTGGCGAATTATCATCAGCGATAAAACCGATAAAGTACAAAGCGTTGAAATTAAAAGGAGAAATTCAGAAAAATCAGAATTGATAAAAACTGATAAACTAATTAATTTTTTAAAAAAGCAATTATAATTTGAAGAGTAAAAAGGGTCTCCTTCGCTAAAGCTACGGAGACCAAGGGAAAGATGGAAAAGAAAGGTAAAGAGGGCAGAGGTAATCTGGGATTGAAATATGGGAATAATTTGTATCATTTGTATATAATTTGTATATTTGTATCAATATGATTTTTGACCGTTTATTAGGCAAATTTTCAAAAGATGTTGGCATTGATTTGGGTACTGCCAATACTTTAGTTTACGTCAAAGATAAAGGGATAGTGATTAATGAACCGTCTGTAGTGGCTATAAATTTAAAAAATGATCAGATTTTGGCAGTAGGCACTGAAGCGCGCAAAATGATTGGTAAGACACCGGCCCATATTATTGCTGTCAAACCGCTAGTTGATGGTGTTATTTCTGATTTTGAGATCACTGAAAAAATGTTAAAATATTTTATTGATAAAATACATCAGGAGGGCTTTAATCTGCTGCCTAGACCCAGAGTTGTAATTGGTGTGCCATTAGATATTACTGAAGTAGAAAGAAAAGCTGTTGAAGATGCCGCTGTTTCAGCCGGTGCCAGGGAAGTTTATCTCGTTGACGAATCAATGGCCGCGGCAATTGGCTGCCGTCTGCCCATTGAAGAAGCTATTGGCAATATGATTGTGGACATGGGCGGAGGTACGACTGAAATTTCAGTTATTTCCTTAGGAGGAATTGTGACTTGGAAAACAATAAAAATTGCCGGAGATGAGATGAACAAAAATATTATTCAATATGCGCGCAGCAAATTCAATTTGCTTTTAGGCGAAAAAGTTGCGGAAGAAATAAAAATAAAAATTGGTTCGGCCGCAGAATTAAAGCAACCTATAGAGGCCCAGATGCGCGGTCGTGATTTAATAACTGGCCTGCCCAAAGAAATCATAGTTAATGATGAGCAAATCAGAGAAGCTCTGGCCAAGTCAATCAAAGTTATAATTGATAATATCAAAGCCACTTTGGAAATAACGCCGCCTGAATTAGTGGCTGACATTTATGAAAGGGGAATTTTATTAACTGGCGGCGGAGCACTATTAAAAGGCATTGATATTGCCATCTCTAGGGCAACCCAGATTCCTGTTTATGTGGCTGAAGATCCTCTGACTGCCGTAGTTAGAGGCACTGGCTATCTTTTGGATGATATGCGTTTACTTAAAAATATTACAGCCCCGGCGGCCAGTGAAGGCAAATCAAGAATTTAATTATGTTAGAAAAGAAAAAAAACCGGCTTATAAAAATTTATTTTGTAGCAGTTATTATACTGCTCATTTTTTTGCATTTATTTAAAATCCTAACTTTACCAGAAAAATATCTATTGTCATTTTTTACAGATTGGCAGAATAAAAGCATCAGTTTTGCCACCAGATTAAAATATTCATTTATTAATTTTCAGGAAGCGCAGAATTTAAAGAAAGAAAATACACTATTGAAAGGACAGCTCGATCAATTAATGTATGAAAATAGCCAATTAAATTCCTATAAATCAGAAAATGAAAAACTACGAGCGCTTTTAAATTATTTGCCAGGCAATGAATTTGATTATTTGGTTGTAAAAATTATTGGTAAAGATATAAATCGAGCCAATACTTTATTAATAAATAAGGGATCAGCTGATGGCATTAAGGTTGGCTATCCGGTCATAGTTGATAATGGTGTGATTATTGGTAAAATTATTGAAGTGCAAGATCATCTGGCAGAGGTTTTACTTTTGACTGATAAGCTCAGTCAATTGGCCATCAGCAGCTTAAATAGCAATAAAACCTCTGGTTTGGCTAATGGAGAGTATGGTTTGAGCATTAAAATTGATTTGATTCCCCAAGATGTAGAGATTAAAGAAGGGGATATTATTATTACATCCGGCAAGGAAGAAAATATACCGCGAGGTCTGGTAATTGGCAAGGTTAATAGGGTAATTAGCGCTGCCAATGAGCTCTTTAAATCAGCGACAATTAATCCCCTGGTTGATTATGAGGAATTATTAATTGCCAGCGTTATTCTGCCTAAAAAACTTTAAAATATGCTTAAATATATTTTTTTTATTTTAATATCTTTAATTCTGGTTTTTATTCAGATTAGTTTTTTTGGAGCACTGCCTATATTGGCTAATCTTAATATTTTATTGGTATTTTTGATTTTTATTAATATTGTCTTTGGTTTCGATACTGGTTTTATTTTCGCGCTTTTAATCGGCTTTTTTTTGAATTTGTATTCTTTTCTGCCCTGGGGAACATTTATTGTAATTTTTTTAGCCATAATCTGGCTGTTAGATTTTTTATATAAAAATGTATTTATTAATTTTTCTATTTATTCAAATTTAATCATGGTAATCATAGGCACAATTTTATATGTTTTTAGCATTTTATTGGCATATTTTATTTTTTATCTAATGGGTTTAATAAAAATTTATATTGTAATTGATAAATTATTTTGGCAAAGTTTTTCCTACCAAATAATTTTAAACTTAGTCTTGATGTCTGGATTATTTTATTTAGCCAAACTGACAATTAAAAGATTAAATATTGTATTTTTATTCAAAAAATAATGAATTTATATATTCAAAGATCATATAAAAAGGCGCAGGAAATAGATGGTGATTTTTTTAATGAATATGCGGCTAAAAATGATAATGCTTCTGATTTTGCACCGACTGATAAATTTTTAGGCAAATATTTATCTAACAAAAAAATAAATATTTTTTTTGCACTTTTAATTTTTGGATTTTTGCTGCTTAGTTTGCGGGTGATTCAATTGCAAATTGTCAAAGGAGATTATTATAGGCAATTGGCAGAAATCAATAGGACCAGAGAAAAAATTTTGCCAGCGAACCGGGGTTTAATTTTTGACAATAAAAATCAACCTTTAGTCAAGAATTTGCCGATTTTTGATGCTTTAATTTTACCCAAAGACCTCTCTTTAAATGAAACTAAGCGTAATGAGCAAATAAACCTAATTGCGCAGGCAATAAATCAATCAGCGGACATTATTAATGAATCACTTAAGAAATATCCTAAAAATTTTAAATATCAAGTAGCTGTCAAAGAAAATCTTGATTATGAAGAGGCGATCTTATTGAAAATTAAGGCCAAAGAATTTACAGGTTTATACATTGAGCTTCATGACCAGCGTCAGTATTTAGAACCTTATTCTTTTACTCATTTACTGGGTTATATTGGTAAAATTTCTGAAAAGGAATTAGCTGAAAAACAAAAAGAAAATTATTATTTAAATGATTATATTGGAAAAACAGGATTAGAACTGTATTATGAACCGGTCCTGAGAGGTAAATTTGGCACTGAAACAATAGAGGTTGATGCGACTGGCCAAGAAAAAAATGTGATAAGTCAAGACAGCCCAGTTAATGGAAAAAATTTAATTTTGACAATTGATAAAGAAGTCCAAAAAAAAGCCAGAGAAATTTTGCAGCAAAATTTGGCAAAATTCAATAAAAAAAAGGGGAGTTTAGTCATGCTCAATCCACAAACCGGCGAGGTTTTGGCTCTGGTTAGCTTGCCAGATTACGATGATAATTTATTTGCCCAGGGAATTTCACCTGATGATTATAAAAAATTGGCTGAGAATTCAGATAATCCTTTATTTGACAGGGCTGTTAAAGGCGAATATCCGTCTGGTTCAGCCATAAAACCAGTCATTGCAGCCGGAGCTTTGCAGGAAAATATAATAACTGACAAAACCACTGTTAACAGCACAGGCGGTTTGTTGCTCTATGACCGCTGGTTTTTCCCTGACTGGGCCAAGGGTGGCCATGGTTTAACCAATGTCTACAAAGCGATTGCCTGGTCTGTAAATACTTTTTTTTATACTATTGGCGGCGGTTATAATGACTTTAAGGGCTTAGGCATTGAAGGGCTGGATAAATATATGAAACTTTTTGGCTTGGGTGTCAGGACAAATATTGATTTGCCTGGCGAAGCAACTGGGCTAGTGCCTGATCCTGATTGGAAATTAAAAGTTAAAAAAGAAGATTGGTATATTGGGGACACTTATCATCTAGCAATAGGGCAGGGTGATCTTTTGGTGACACCCGTACAGGTGGCTAATTATACTTCGGTTTTTGCTAATGGCGGAAAATTATTAAAGCCCCATCTGGTCAAAGAAATATATTCAGATCAAGAAAACAGAGAAGAAATTAAAAGCCAAATTTTAAGGGAAAATTTTATTGACCCGAAAAATCTGGAAATTGTTAAAAAGGCAATGAGACAAACAGTGACTATTGGCAGTGCTCAGTTACTCAATAATTTAACTGTGGCTGTTTCAGGCAAAACCGGGACAGCTCAATGGAGCTCTGATAAGTTGCCTCAGGCCTGGTTCACTGGTTTTGCGCCCTATGATAATCCCGAGGTTGTTATAACTGTTTTGATTGAAGAAGGCGGTGAGGGCAGTCAGGTTTGCGTGCCAGCCGCTTATGATATGCTGAATTGGTATTTTAATGACTACCTATGAAATTATCCCAAAGGGATCACTTTGTGACAAATAAGCGTACAAATTATACAAATAGTAACCCAATTAAGATTTAAGAGGACAACTTAATTTTAAAGAATATAATGCGCTAAATTTTTGGCTCTTAAATTTAAATCAAATTAATTTTTTGTAACATTCGTAACAGATTCGTAGTTTTGTAGGAGTGTGGATAAAGACTTGACACTAATTTTGAACTTTGTTATTTTATATACTATTATGCTTTATTTATTTACGAATTAAAATTAAAGGAATGACTGAAGAAAAATATCTAACCAAAGAAGGTTTGGAAAAAATTAAAAAAGAATTAGCTTATTTAAAAAACGTCAAAAGAAAAGAAATAAGCGATAGGATTGCCGAAGCCATAAAATTGGGTGATTTGTCTGAAAATGCTGAATATCAGGAAGCCAAGGATGATCAGGGTTTAAATGAAGCTAGGGTTAGAGAACTGGATGAAGTAATGAATAATGCAGTGGTCATAGCCAATGGCAATAGTAAAAAGAAAGATGTTGATGTGGGCAGTACGATTAAGGTGGAAGTGGATAAAAAAGAGAAGGAGTTTACTATTGTTGGTCCAAGCGAGGCAGATCCTGCTCAGGGTTTTATTTCTAATGAATCGCCGATTGGTCAGGCCTTTTTGGGTAAAAAAATAGGGGAAGTGGCTGAAGTAGAGGCACCGGCTGGTATTATTAAATATAAAATTTTATCTATTGAATAAAAAATAATTTTTTCTCAAAGAAGAAGCGATTCATTAACCGCTTCTTTTTAGTTTATAGAGATAATATAATACATTGAAGAGAAGTAAGAGGTGTGGGAATTGATTGGTAAATAGCGATTGATATTGATTAGATAAATTGAAATGTATTTTGTAAAAGATGGTACTTTTTGACAGCAAAAAGTACCACAAAAACTGCTGGGGTGCTCAATGCGCTAGTGCAAATGGTTAGATTGCAGTATTGATGACGGCGCTTAATATCGCACTCCAGACCCCAGGGTGCAAATAACATGGCTATTTTGCTGGCAGTAATTTGTTTGACCTTTTTGCTAAAATTCGATAAAATATAATTAGTTATTGGTTTATTAGTTTACTGGTTAATTGGTAAATTATTATTTATGAAAATTATTACAATCATTAACTAATAAACTAATCAACTATTAAACTATTAAACTATTAAACTATCACTACATATGGCTTTAGATGAAAGAAAAATTCGCCTGGCCAAGCTGGAAAAAATTAGAGAACAAGGTCTTGATCCTTATCCTTCCAGGTTTGATAAGAAAAACACTTTGCAACAAGCTTACGAAGCCAAGATGGGTGCCAAAGTTAAAACAGCCGGCCGCTTAATGACCATCAGAGATATGGGCAAGCTTTGTTTTTGCCATTTAATGGATGAAACCCGAAAAATGCAGATAGCACTTAAAGAAGATGAAATTGGTAAGGATGAGTATAAATGGTTTGTTAAGAATTTAGATATTGGTGATTTTATCAGTGTTGAAGGTGAAGTTTTTAAAACTCACAAGGGTGAAATTTCAATTTTAGTTACAAAATATACCTTGTTAGCCAAGGCCATCAGGCCTTTGCCGGAAAAATGGCATGGATTAGTTGATGAAGAATTGAGATTGAGAAAAAGATATTTGGATTTTATTACCCACCCAGAATTAAAAGAATTATTTTATCGCAAAACAAAATTCTGGCAGACAACCAGAGAATTTTTACAAAAAGAGGGTTTTCTTGAAGTTGAAACTCCAGTTTTAGAAACAATGCCAGGCGGCGCTGATGCTGAGCCATTTATTACCCATCACAATGCTTTAGATCTTGATGTATATTTAAGAATTTCAACTGGTGAATTGTGGCAAAAAAGATTAATGGTAGCTGGCTTTGAAAAAACCTTTGAAATCGGCCGTCAATTTAGAAATGAAGGCATGAGTAAAGAACATTTGCAGGATTATACGCAAATGGAATGTTATTGGGCTTTTGCTGATTATAATGAGATGATGACTTTAGTAGAAAAAATGTATAAAAAAATCATTAAAGAAATTTATGGCAAGTTAATATTTGAAATCGCTGGTTTCACAGTTGATTTTGACAAAGAATGGAAAAAAATTGATTATGTAGAGACGATTAAAAAGGATTTTGATCTTGATGTCACTAAAGCAACTAAAGAAGCTTTAGTTAAAAAGTTAAAAGAAC
>JAPLYF010000034.1 GCA_026395675.1 Candidatus Parcubacteria bacterium | reverse complement strand
CAGTTGATCTTGCTGGAAAAAATTTAACTCCTGCAAAATTACAAATTAGGTTACAAATAATACAAAAACTCTACCTTGCAAGCACACTTTAGTGTGCGTTATGACTCAAAGCGACACCAAAGTGTCTTGGCAAGAGGAATAAAAATCAATCTTTTTCTCTAAACTTAAAACTCGGATTGCAATGAGTTTTTTATTTTTAGTTAACTTTACAAAATTTTGCTATAATATAATTAGAATTTATAAATTAATTTTCTATTTATGTGGGACATTTTGATAATAGTGGCAAAACTTATTTTGGCCATAATTTTGGGTGGAATCATTGGCATTGAAAGAGAGACACTGGGTAAGCCAGCTGGGTCACGCACTTATGCCTTAATTGCCCTCGGCTCAACTTTATTCACCATTCTTTCAATCCAAGGATTTAGCCAATTGCCCAATGCCGTCCCTGGCGCCATGGCAGCTCAAATCGTTACTGGCATCGGTTTTTTAGGCGCTGGCTTAATTATTTTTCATAAAGAAAAACTGGAGGGATTAACTACTGCCGCCGCTTTATGGGCAGTCGCTGCAGTTGGCGTAACCATTGGCATTGGCTGGTATCTTGTTGCAACAATCACCAGTTTTTTGATTTTTCTTTTGCTTTTTATAGTTAGAAAAATTGAATTTTCTAAAAACAAAAAAAATACCTTATGGACATTGTTCGACAAAAAATGAGCATTAATTTAATTGTTTATGGTTTATTCCAATAATTCGCGTAGCGAAATCCGCCGAAGTAACGCCACTATGTTACGAAGGCGGATAAAAACAGAAATTGCTGTTCTAATTAAAAAAACAGGGGGGGAATTGCTTAAAATTTTCAAAAGTGGCAAAAAAAATCATCTCAAATTCAAGAGCAAGCATGAAATTGCAACCAGCGCTGATTTTTTAGCTGAAAAAATAATCTTAAAAAGAATCAGGGCCTTAACTCCGGACTGGCACATTATTTCCGAGGAAAAGGGTGATGATCAGAAAAAAAGCGATTATCTCTGGACAGTTGATCCCCTGGACGGTACAACCAATTTTTATATGGGTAATCCGCTCTTTGCCGTGCAAATTGCCCTGCTCTATAAAAAAGAGCCAATCCTGGCCTGGATTTATGCGCCAGCAATCGATGAGTATTATTTTGCCCAAAAAAATAAAGGCGCTTATTTAAATAACAAAAAAATTAGGGTTTCAAAAAATATATTAAAGCATGCCTTATTAACTTATTGCCACGGCAGTCAGGAAACCCAGCTTAAACAAGCGCTTAAACTTTACCAGCATTTTAAACTGCGAAGTTTTGATATCAGACAGATTGGCAGCGCGGCTTTGGAATTTGGCTGGGTAGCAAAAGGCCGGACTGATTGTTATATTTCTCCCAGCGCCAACCCCTGGGACATTTGTCCTGGCGTATTACTGGTTAAAGAAGCTACAGGAACAGTTTCTGATTTTAAAGGCAAAGCCTGGCATTTGGGCGCAAAAAATGTTTTTGCCAGCAATGGCGTAATTGATAAAATTATTTTAAACTATCTAAGAAAAATGTAATATTCCCTTTACCCCTCTTACTCCTTTTGCCCTTCTTACTCTTTAATCCTTTATAATGTTTTTAGAAATTAATCCTCAAAACCCTGAACCAGAAAAAATTGAACAAGTTGTTGAAGTTTTAAAAAATGGCGGTATTATTGTTTATCCTACAGACACAATTTACGGCCTGGGCTGTGATATTTTTAATAAAAAAGCCATTGAAAAAATTTATCAACTCAAAAAACGCGAAAGAAAAAAACCGCTGAGTATTATTTGTTCTGATCCCAAGCAAATAGCTGAATACGCCCTTCTTTCCGATTATGCTTTCCGTCTTTTAAAAAAACTTTTGCCCGGACCCTACACTTTTATATTAAAAGCCAAACATAAAACACCGCAAAGTTTTATTGCCAAGAATAAAACCGTCGGAGTCAGAATCCCGGCTGATAAAATTTGCCTGGCTCTTGTCAAGAAACTAGGCAACCCCATAATAACTACCAGCTTAAATCTTTCTGGCCAAGAGGTTTTTACCAATCCAGAAGAATTGTCCAAAGAATTACTTAATAAAATAGATTTAATAATAGATGTCGGCTCTTTATCCGCTGAACCCTCAACTGTTATTGATCTTAGCAACTCTTTGCCTGTTATTCTCAGACAAGGTAAGGGGAAATTACCTTTAAAAATTTAAGTATGCTTAAAACAATAGGGATTATAATAATTTTTTTACTTTTTGCGATTTTTATTGCTTTTATTTTCTCTTTTTTCATTATTCCGCAGGAAAAAGTCCGCTTTCAGGACTGTGTGCTCTTACAAGACCCTAAGGCAAAAACTGTTGATTGTTTTGGTTGTACAAATAATATCTGCAAGGATGCGCCCAAAAATTGGATTATATATCAAAAGCCAGAAATTGGCATTCCTTATGCTTGTTTTAAATCAGAAAAGGGTTGCCAATTAGCGCAATAATTGATAGATTTAAGATATAAGATGTAAGATTTAAGTTTATGGAAAGCAAAGTTTTAAGTGTTAAAGTTATTCCTAATTCTAAAATTAATAAGATCATTGAAGAAAAGGACGGTTTTTTAAAAATTAAACTCACAGCCCCGGCTCATGAAGGCAAGGCCAACAAATCCTTAATAATTTTTTTAAGCCTAGAATTAAAAATTGCCAAAAGCAAAATTAAAATTGTTGCGGGCGAAAAATCAAGAGAAAAAACCATTTCACTGCTTATATAAAAATTCTCAAAAATAAAAATACCCGACTTGTTTGGGTATTTTTTAAAATTCTTTATTCTTAATTCTCAATTCAAGGCACGGGATCATTACCCCCTTTGGCAAAAGGGTGACAACGAATTAATCTTTTTAAACCCAGCCAGCTACCTTTAACTACGCCGTATTTATTAATTGCTTGATAAGTATATTCGCTGCAGGTGGGATAATATTTACAGCCCCAGAAAGGAAATATTTTAGCTAAAGGGCCGTGATCAAACGATAAAGTTTTCTGATAGAGTATTATTACATGCAAAACTACAAATTTAAATTGTTGTTGTATGTATTTTAAAAATTTTTTCATAATAAACCGCTTTTGCGCAGGGTGCTTAAAAGTATTTTTTCAATTTCTTTATATTTTAAAACCATTTCCTGCTTATCAATTATTAAGGGCGAGGCAATTATTACTAAATCAAAACCCTGGGTAAACTTGTCCAAATTTAACCTTATTATTTCGCTTATTCTCCTTTTGACAAGATTTCTCAAGGTAGCTTTTTTACTAACCTTTTTGGAAATTATAATGCCGAAGCGTGAAAGATTCTGGCTATTTTTTTTGTATTTAATTATTAAAAATGGGGAAAAAAGTCCCTTCCCTTGCATAACTGCGTCAAAATCCTTTTTTTTGGTTAAACGGTTTATTTTTTTTAGCATATTATCCTCATAAAAAATTAAGCTCTTTGAAAAATTTAACAAAAAGCTTAATTCTTTTACTTTTTACCTGTCCTTTCCTGAGAAATGGTTAATTTATGGCGACCTCTGGCTTTTCTTCTTTTTAAAACCAACCGGCCTTTTTTACTTTTCATTCTTTTGCGAAAACCATGGGTCTTGTTTCTTCTTCTTTTATTGGGCTGATATGTTCTTTTAGGCATACTTTTTCTTAATCATTAAATATTAAAATTAAGCATAAAATTAATACTAAAGTCAGCTTAATTCTTGTTAGCATATTAACAGTTGTGGAAAAATTTGTCAAAATAAAAATTATGTATTAAGATGAATCCACAGATTATGAACAGATTGTTAACTTTTTAGCTCTTTACCTTATTTTATCCCCAGCTTATTTGTGTTAAAATTTTTATATACCATTCTTCATTCTTTTATTTTCAGGGGTTTATGAACACTCAACAAGTTTGGCAAGCTGTTTTAGGAGACCTTGAGCTTAATTTAAGCAAGGCCAATTTTACTACCTGGTTTAAAGGTACTTTTATTCTTGAGTTTGAAGAAAATAAGATTATTATTGGGGTTCCCAATGCCTTTACTAAAAGTTGGCTGGAAAAAAAATATAGCAGTGAAATTCTGAAGGCCTTGCGCAATATTACTGAATTCCCGCTCAAAGAAATAAACTACAGAGTTGCCTCTTTAAAAAGCACTCCTTCGCCAGTTAACCTTAAAACTGCACAAACAGCCACGGAAAAATTAGCTGCTCCAGGCGTTGATTCGGTCAGTGCTGGTTCTCCTGCCAGCCCTGGACTTGTCTTTGGTTTAAATCCGAAATACACTTTTTCTAATTTCGTGGTGGGCAAAAATAATGAATTGGCTAGGGCCGCTGCCTTGGCAGTTGCTGCTAATTTGGGCATTGTTTATAATCCTCTTTTTATTTATGGCGGCGCTGGTTTGGGCAAAACCCATCTTTTGCAGGCAATTGGCCAGGAAGTCCTAAAAAATGATGCCAAGAAAAAAATTCTCTACATTACCTGTGAAAAATTTACCAATGATTTTATAAACTCTGTGACTAATGGCAAGGCCTATTCTTTTAAGGATGTTTATCGCTCTGTTGATGTCCTGCTGATTGATGATATCCAATTTTTAGCTGGCAAAGACGGGACCCAGGAAGAATTTTTTCATACCTTTAATTCTTTGCATCAAAATAATAAACAAGTAGTGCTTTCTTCTGATCGACCGCCCAAATCTATTCCCGCGCTTGAAAATCGACTTTTAACCCGCTTTGAATGGGGCATGATTGCGGATATATCCTTGCCTGACTTTGAAACACGCTTAGCTATTTTAGAATCAAAAGCCAAAGAAAAAAAATATTCATTAGAGCGTAATATCTTAAATTTCTTGGCTACTCATATTGCCAGCAATATCCGCGAGCTTGAGGGTGCCCTCAATCGTATTATTGCTTTTCATGAACTAAATGCTACACCGCCATCTTTGGAAAGCGTTAAGAAAATTTTGTCTGGCATTACAACAAATTTACAAAAAAAATCGCTTACGTGCAAAGATATTATAAATACTGTCTCTTCCTTTTATGACGTGGCCATTGATGATATTTTGGGTCAATGCCGCGAAAAAAAACTTGTCAATCCGCGTCAGATAATCATGTTTTTAATGAGAGAAGAAATAAAAAGCTCTTTCCCCACCATAGGTCAAGAACTTGGTGGACGTGACCATACTACTGCCATGCATGCGGTTGGTAAAATCAAAAATGACTATGAAAACGATGAAAAAACAAGAAGGGAAATTGAGCAAATCAAGCAGCGTCTTTATAATATTTAAAATCCTGTGCATAAATAGTTTGTCCTTTCGGGAAAAGTTCCAAAAAAAATAAGGATTTTTATAAAAATTTTTATAAAAAATTTTTATTCACACTTTCCCCACTTTCTTATCAAAAATTTTTACCCAGCTTTTCCTTTACTTTTTTTAAAAAACACTTAGCGAATTTCTTTTCTGTACCTTTATCCACTTCCCTATTATTATTACTAATTAATAAATTAAAAAATAATTGTAAAATTATGAAAATAACTTGTACACAGGAAAATTTAAGTCAGGGCTTAAATATCGTAACTCATATTGCCAGTAAAAACACCTCCTTGCCTATTTTAAATAATGTTTTAATTAAAGCAGAAAAAGGCGTAGTTAATTTAATTACTACAAATTTGGAAATGGGAATTGTCTGTCAGGTGCGCGCTAAAATAGAAAAAGATGGAAGTTATACTGTGGGCTCAAAATTATTAAATGATTATATTAATCTTTTAACCAATGAAAAGGTTGAACTGGAATTAAAGGACGATTTTTTTGAGATTAAAAGCAGTAAACAAGAAACTAAAATTAAAGGCAATAGTGCCGAAGAATTTCCCTTAATACCGCAAGTAGAAAAAAACAACCCCTACGCTTGTCAGATTAGTGACCTCTTAATGGCCCTAACCCAGGTTTTATTCGCTGTTTCTGTCTCGGAAACTAGGCCAGAGATTTCTGGGATTTACCTAAATTTTAATAATGGGATTTTAACCTTGGCCGCTACGGATAGCTACCGCCTGGCAGAAAAGAAAATAAAGCTAATGGAAAAAAATTCAATTGAAAAGGAAGTAATTATTCCGGCCAGGACCATCCAGGAATTATTTAGGATTTTGTCAGGGCTTTCTGACCGCGCAGAAATTGAAGACAATGGGACAAAAGAAAACAATAAAATTAATATTTATTTTGAAGACAACCAAATCCTTTTTGTCTTTGATAATGTTGAATTGGTTTCCAGGATAATAGAAGGCCAATACCCTAATTATCGACAAATTATACCAAGTGAGCATAAGACAAGGGCGATTATAAATATAACGGATTTTATAAAAGCAGTTAAAAGCGCTGCTTTATTTTCCCGCACTGGCATTTATGACATAAGCTTAGATTTTAAAAAAGGGGAATTAAAAATTACCTCGGCCAATAACCAGCTGGGGGAAAGCAAGACAGAGCTGGAAGGTAATATTGAGGGCGAAAACAATAAAATTGTTTTAAATTATCGTTATTTGCTCGATGGATTGCAAAATCTTGATTCGACAGAAGTAATTCTTGAAATGATGGATGGCAATAATCCTTGTATCCTGAGGCCGGTGGAGAGCTTGTCAGAGAATAAAGAAGCCATCGCTGATGTAAATTATCTTTATATTGTTATGCCTATTAAACAATAAGCAAAGAAATCGATTATATAAAAAAGAGCAGTTTGTTTTGCTCTTTTTTTGTGTTAAAATTCGTTGAGTCCTTGGGAATTTTTAAGAAAATAAAAACCGCCTCAACTTTTCAGTATTTTGGCGGTTGGCATTCAGGTTGCTCATTAAGGATTCTTAAGTAGCACCATTACCCAATCCGTTGGGTGAATACCCGTAAGACTAGGGATGCTTCCAAATCTTTCAAAGGGCAGACGGGCGATCTTGATCTCTAACGTCGGATCATCTCTGTACTTAACCGTGGCATCTTCCTCGTCCATTTCTTGGACAATAACAACAACCGTTTTTGGCATTCTTACCTCCTTGGTAGATTAGTTATTTCTGAAAAACAACGTCCCTTTTAGAAAAAGATACCTTAAAATAATAATTATGTCAAGAGAGCTGTAAGAAGAAGCAGTCAGTAAAAAACCGCGGCAAACCGCAGTTTTTTGTTTCAGTAAAAGTATGCTAAAATTAAAAT
>JAPLYF010000005.1 GCA_026395675.1 Candidatus Parcubacteria bacterium | reverse complement strand
TTTTTAAATTCGCTCTGTCATCCTGAGAGAAACGAAGGATCTGTTACATTCGGTGTAATAGATTCCTCAAAAATGTTCGGAATGACAGAGCGGATTTTGTCCCCGCCCAGATGCAAGTTTTTTTAAAAAATAATAATTAGGTCCCCGGCCAGATGTAAGTTTGTGTATAAAATTCTTTACAAATTGGCCCCGCCCAGATGCAAGTTTATGTAATCCATCTTTAAACGGATAAATTGTCACATAAAGGCAATAAATGGTTTGATTATATAATACACAGACTTGCATCTGGGCCCCGTAGTTCAATGGATAGAACGAAAGCCTTCTAAGCTTTAGATCTAGGTCCGATTCCTAGCGGGGTCACAAAAACAAGTTTAAAGTTTAAAGTGCCCGCCTTCGCAAATGCTTCGGCAGGCAGGCAAAGTTAAAAGTTTTGAATTTTAAGCATTTAAATTTTGAATTTGTTTAGGATTTGTGATTTGTAATTTGGAATTTATTTTTGCGATAGCAAAATCCATGGTGGCTATAGTTCAATGGTAGAACACTGGTCTGTGGCACCAGACACGAGGGTTCAATTCCCTCTAGCCACCCAAGATAGGATTTCACGAAGTGATCCCGCACCTTACATGGTGCGGGACAACTCCCAGTAGCCACCCAATTTATCTACTTGAAATAATAATTAAAAGACGCACAAATTACAAAGCACTATAATTTTTTCTATGCATAATTGACTTATATTCACAAACATGCTATCATACAAATATGTAAATTTACCTTTCTACGTAGAAATATGTCGAATTTCTGCAAAAGGCTAAGTTTTGCAGATTAATTCATTTTTTTTAAACTTTTTATGACAGGCAAAATCAAAAGACTGACAGACAAAGGTTTTGGCTTCATCACTTCTGATGATAGTCCAGACAAAGACCTTTTCTTTCATTCATCCGCTTTGCAAGGCGCTAACTACAGCGATCTGAAAGAAGGCGATGCTGTAACCTTTGACACAGAAGATTCAGACCGAGGCCCACGCGCCATCAATGTAAAGCTCGCTTAAAACTTTGCGACAAAAACACTTCTTTTTATTAAGGGTGTTTTTTGTTTAAAAAATTGCTATAATTTTAATAGTTTAAATAATTAAGATTCTAAAGTTATGAAAAAATTGATTATGTCCGCCAGAGGCGCCGTGCCCGCCGGCAGGCAGGGATCCGCCTTCGGCGGAAAAAAAACAATTTTATTTTTCCTAACACTCTTAGCCTTAATTCTTATTTCTGGTTGCAACGGTCCAAAACCAATAGCTAACAATACCCAGGAAGCAAAGAAAGAAACAAAAATATCTTTTTTAGTTCCCACTCAAGATCCTTTAAAATACTGCAATGGTGCGGATATGGACAGCGAGGGTTTTAGAAAAACTATTACCAATGAAGTGACCAGGACAATTTTCGAGACAAATTTAACTGAAGACCAATTGGCTAATAAAACCTTAGAACTTGCGGCTCAAGAAGCGAAAATGAATTTTCCTCAAAGCACAACTGATCCGACAGGTTATATGAAAGTTTTAGGCGATACATCCTATATCCAGCCAACAGATGGCTGGGCAGGAGTATCAATTTTTATGTGCGCCTGGAAGCCGTTTGTGGAAGCTAATCTTTTAAAGCTGTCTAATATAAAAAATGTTGTTTGGGTTAATGACTGGAATCAGTGGAATAATCTGAAATAAAACATATTAATCAAACAAAAAATGAGGCCCAAGTCCTCATTTTTTAATTTGCTTATTCCACAAACGGCCCCACAAATTCTATTTTTTTATCCGGATGGATAATTGTCTTGCCGCCAATTGGTATGATCATGGGGTTGCGCAAAACATTATGACCCAGATTATCAACTTTTAAAATATGCAAAGGATCATTTTTTGCCAGGCGTTCCTTAATAGTATCACTGATCAGGTATTCAAAAACATGGTCAGCTTTTTCTTCTTCTTTAATTCGGCCAAAAATAAAATTGAATTTTTTTAATTCATTTTTAAAATCCTGCTCAGCCATGCGGCCAATGACCAATGCCTTAATATGCTTAAAAAGCCCTTTTTGGTCTAGAGCAATTATCACCCGATGCAGGTCTTCCATATCCAAACCAATTTCTTCAATAAAAAAAATGTATTCTTCCCAGGATCTGGGCTTGATATCGCAGACATCTAATAAATCGCGGAAAGTACTGAAATTACCGCCAATGGCTATCCCTTCAATTTTTTGTTTGGGAGCCCCTGATGTTGAAAGCCATTTGTAATTGCTTTCAATAAAAGAGAATGAATTTTTATTGCCAGAAATGATATCGAAAAATATTTTCGAATTTCTTGTTTCAAACAAGCCAGCCGCATTTTCAAAATGAAAAGTTAAAAGCTTAAGCTTGAAATATAAATAATTGATAATAAACGTTGTATCGCTAAAACCATTGACAATAGGACGATTTTTTTTAATCTTTTCCAAATCCTCATCATTTAAACGCCTGATAATATCTTCACAGCCAGTACCGCCATAAATCGGCGCCAGCCAATCCACTTCTTTAATGGCCTGGCGGAATTTTTTCAAACGTTCATCTTCTGAACCTGCCAAATAGCGCGGGTCTAATTCTGTCCTTTGAACATCAAAAATATTAAGATTAGGAAACAGCTGTTTTAATTTTTCTAAAGTTAAATTAAAAGACTGCCAATCCTCTTTTTCCACGGGCGAGGAGGTATGGATTAAATTAACCTTGCTTTCTTTATTAATTTTTTTGGGAAGCAACATATTGTTTAAATTATACCCTGCTTTAGCAGGCCCACTAAAGTGGGGTATGGATTAATCTAGTCAGTTACGTAAACCGCGCCATCACGACGACGAGCTTCCTTTTCCGCTGCATTAGCATAATCATGCGCATCATTATAACTTTTACCCTTTTGCATTAAATTCAATTCAAAAAGTTCATGGACCAAGATATATTTTCTCTCCTTGGGTGTAACCGTGTCATCAATCCAGACCTCATTTTTAGGCACATATTTGTAAACCAAATAATGTCCGCCAAAATAAAAATTAGGATCCAGATTCTCCCTTATTTTTCTGCCCTTAACTAAATGGATTTTTAAGTTGCCCTGCCTTTTCAGTAATTTAATTTTAATGGTATCAATTTTAAAATTTTTGGCAACTTTAAAACGCATCATTTTTTTGGCCTTTTCATAACCAAATTCTTTCATTAAACGACGGCTTTCTTTATATTCTGACAAAATTTTCTTCTTTTCAGCTAAAAAAGCCCGATCCAACCAGACTTCGCCAGGCCTCAAATAGGGCGTATTAATATAATCAGCCAAAATGCCGAATTCATCATCAAAAGTATTCCTGATTTTAAAGCCATCAACAATTTTTACTCTCATATGTTTACATATCTACAGATTTCTATCCCAAAGGGATCCCTTCGGGACAAATACTACTAATTTGTAGATCCGTAGCCCCAAAGGGGTCCCTTCGGGGCCAATTCGTAGATTAGCTATCCATCTATATTTTACCACTTTATAAACAATTAAGAAAATTGATAAAAAAAGTTTTTTTATATATAATTAGTACAAATCCTAATAATAGAATATGACTTTTTTTAATTCCAAGAACGTTAGTGTAAAAAATGCTTCTTCCATCTATTTAGTTTATGGCACGACAACATTTTTAAGCGCCTTTTTATTGTTTTTGGTTCAGCCATTAATTAGCAAATATATTTTGCCTTGGTTTGGAGGTACGGCTTCGGTCTGGACAGTAGTAATGCTTTTTTTCCAGACCACGCTTTTGCTTGGCTATTTGTACGCTCATTTAATTTCTAAGTATCTTGACCTTAAAAAACAGGCTACTCTTCATATCTGCTTGCTTTTTGGCTCACTGATTTTATTACCAATTTTGCCAGGCAATGGCTGGCGACCAGGGGCTAATGATAATCCAATCTTGCATATTCTAATTTTACTAAGCATTTGTACTGGTTTGCAGGCCGTGATACTTTCCGCCACCTCGCCCTTGATCCAAAGTTGGATTGCCAAAATTAAAACAAAGGATTCCCCTTATCAACTTTATGCTTTATCAAATGCGGGTTCACTTATTGCCCTGATTGGATTCCCCTTTCTTATGGAGCCGTTTTTCCCAATTAAGGTGCAATCTAATCTCTGGTCAATATTATTTTTCATTTTTCTTCTCTGCTTTATTTTCTGCGTGATTTGGCTTTTTAAATATGGCAATATAAAAAATATAAATGCAGTAAATAATTCAGCAAAAGCGCTAGAGATAAAGCCTACAATAAAAATTAACATTTTATGGCTAACACTTTCGGCCATTACTTCAATATTATTATTAGCCATAACCAATAAAATCTCGCAGGACATCTCAGTTGTGCCTCTTTTTTGGGTGGTGCCCCTTAGCATATATTTAATTTCATTTATTATCCCTTTTAGCAGTGATGCTTTTGTCAGATGGTTTTTAAAGAATCTTTTTTATATTTTATTATTTTCGGGGATTATAGTTTTTTATTTTTTTGTTTCAATGAGCTTCACGACTTTTAAATTATGCCTGATTGTGACCTATTTATTCATGCTCTTCCTATTTTCACTTGTTTGTAATACCGAACTGGTCAAAACAAGACCTGGCAATAAACATCTCACTGTTTTCTATCTGATGATAGCGCTGGGTGGGGTTATCGGGGCAATCATCACTGGTATCATAGCACCTATAATTTTTAATTCTTATCTTGAATTACCGCTGGTTCTTGTATTTTGTTTTATAATAACATTGGCAATACTCTTTAAAGAAAAATTGTCTTTGATATATTTAATCGGAAAACAAAACTTTGCCTTTAAAAAACCGATTATTATCGGCTCTATCATTTTTATTATATACTTTTTATTAGTTGGCGGTGCGGGAATTTTATTTCTTACTAAAAATAATATAAGCACTGTGGAATCAGCTCGAAACTTTTACGGCACGCTCAAGGTAAAAGAATCTAAAGTTCAGGATTTAAATAAGCAAATGTTGTATCTTCTTTCCGGCAGTATAATTCATGGCTCACAGTTTGCAGAGCAAAACAAACGCTACTGGCCCACAACTTATTATGGAGAGAAAAGCGGCATTGGCTTGACCTTTGAATATTTTTTAAATGAAAATTTAAGAGTCGGGGCAATTGGTTTGGGGGCAGGAACTTTAGCGACTTTTGGCAAAAAGAACGATTATATCAAATTTTATGAGGTTAATCCCCAAGTTGTTTATTTAAATAAAAAATATTTTTCCTTTTTAAAAGATAGCCAGGCCAAGATTGAAATACTGCTTGGTGATGGACGGCTCTCGATGGAAAATGAAAAACCACAAAATTTTAACATAATTGTCGTTGATGCCTTTACGGGCGATTCAATACCAGTTCATCTTTTAACAAAAGAAGCTGTTGAAGTTTACTTAAAAAATTTAGCAGCTGACGGTGTCATTGCTTTTGACGTAAGCAATAAATACCTTGATTTGAGACCAGTAATCTTAAAATTGGCACAAAATTTTAATCTGCAAGAGGCAGTAATTAGCGTGGCTGGCGAAAATGAAAATGGGACAATGCCATCCTCTTGGATCTTGTTATCCCGCAATTCTCAGTTTTTTGAGTCGCCGCTGATCAGCCAAAGCGAGAATAATGAAATCGTAAAGATAGACAATTTTAATTTATGGACAGATGATTACAGTAATCTTTTCAGCGTCTTAACGAGCCCGTTTTCAAATCTATAAAATATTAAGTATAGAATTTTAAAAGAGCGGACTTTTTAGATCCGCTCTTGGAGTTTTTGGTTTTTTTACTTCTTTTTGGGACTGATGATGGAATTCTTGGCTTTTTCTCGCTCCCCTCCACGTTTTAATATCTCAAGCGTGGCACCGCGCTTTTTTAAAAGCTTGCTAAGTTTATCCGGGTTTTCGTCAGTACCCAGCAGAAGATCAAAATGTATTTTATCATCCCCTGTACTATCGCCTGCTGGCCAAGTGGTTATGATTTCGCCAGACTCTTTGAGCCAACTTATTAATTCAGGGAGCTCTTCTTCGAATTTGACAAGATCAAAAGCCGCGGTTATCTTCACCAGATGCGAGTTGGCTCGGATATTTTCAATAAGCCGGAACTCCTCATATTCTGTCAGAAAATCTATAATGCTTTCTGGAATATCTGCACTTTTGAGAATCTTAGCATTTTCTTTTTCCCTTTTCTTTTTGTCGCCAACTTTGATAGCTTCGCCCTTTGAGGATTTTTTCAGTTTTTCCAAAATCTGATCAATAATTATATCCTCCTTTTTACCAGAGGAGAGCATGGCATTGAGCCTGCCCAATGCCTCAAAGAGAACATCAATTACCCGCTGATCAGGCAGCGCTTTTTTAAGACGCATCCTGTTAAGCAGATTTTCAATGGCCAGCGCCAGAGTGCCCATTTTCAGCCGGCCGAACTTATTCGCAAGACCTTTTAGGGCATGGACTGCGGTGAAAGCTTGATTGAGAATATTTGGATTGATTTTCCCGCCTGCCAGCACAGCTTCCTCATAGCGTAAAAGGTTTTGCCCGAAAGTCGCAATAAGCTCCCTGGCCTCTTCTAAAAATTCTCGTTCAGTTTGTCCTGCCATTTTTAACCTCCTTATTTTTTTAGGTACTTTTCATCTCATCTCTAAGAGATTTAATCCTATATTATAATGGAAGGAAATATAAGTCAATAAAAAAAGAGTGGACTTTTTAGATCCGCTCTTAGAATTTTGAGATAGGAATTGCATCTTGACTAAGGTGCGAAAGTAATGGATTTGATATAGACCAATGCGGCCCAGTCACCGGAATTGAGGAGGAAACTAATATCAGCTAATGTCTGCCCGCTAGCGATTGGGATTGAAATTGAGTCCTCTCCAGAGAAAGTACAAGAGTAGGAAAAATTTTGCGATTGGGTTCCTACTACAACTTCCAGATAGGGCTGATTAAAACAGGTAGAGGCAGAGGCAGTATAACTGAAATTGACGGTCATCGTAGATGGAACAACTAATTCTTGCTTTAGACTGGTAAATACTTCTGCTCCGGTAGCTGAGACCTGGCTGTTGTTATCAAGAGCTTTTCCGCACTGTGCATATAAAACACTGGGGCAATACCCATGTGTTTTATTTACGCACATTTCATAGCCATTAAACAAGGTTTGGGCCCATGAGGAATTGGAAAAAGTAAAACCATACTCATTATAAGCGAGCAGCCTGTAATAATAGACCGTGTCGCAAACAAGGGCCGTGTCCTGATAGCTATTTACCGTAGGGTATGTTGCCAATATCTGTGCGTAATTACTCTCATCTCCTACACTTCTTTGGAGTATGACCCCATTTGTATTTTTGGCATCTGCCAAAGTCCAATATAGGTTAATCTGAGAGCTGTACGCTGCATATGCACTTAAGGTTGGGGTAAGAGGCGGATTTCCATCATCATGCGATGAATCAGAACCAGAACAGGCGAAGAACGTTAAGGTAAGTGCGATAGCCATTGCCATAACCAAAACCGCTTTGCTCAAACTTTTCATTTTACTTCTCCTTTGGCCAGGCGTTTGCCCTCGCATGGGTTCGCAGCCGGCTTTCTAAAGATTGGATTTTACTGTTTAGAAGCAGTTCAACTGAACCAGCCAATAAACAGGGTTGTAAAGAACCAATTTAAGCATAACTCAAATTGAAATTTTGTCAAATAGAAAGGACCCGCTTTTTGGCGAGTCCTTTTTTGAAAATTATTTTTTTAAATCCTTTGATAGTATTAATCTCCTACGGTAAAAATATTTCTATGCTGATTTGAATAAAGTTCCTCAATCTTTTGAGTAATTGATTCAAATTGAGATAGTATGCTTCCTAAATTAGTATACATATTACTTGAACATTTTCTAGAAATAACTATCCCATTTGGTTCAACATAAGTTAAATTTACAGGGCTATTAGAAGGCAAGGAACAGTAAATATATTTCTGGGGAAATTTCTTTTTAATTTTTTCAGTTGCCATTAAGAAATCTGCTTCAGAGATTTCCAATTCTGCCTTATGCTTCATTGATGGAGTGCCAAAATTATCCAAAAATTTTATTAGGCACCAGGCAGCAATATTGAAACTGGTAAAAATGTACTCGCCTATTTGTTCCAGTTCACCAAGATTAAACCGCGAAACAATAGTATTAACTTGTAATCTCCGAGGCGATGTTTCAAATTTTTTTAACAAATTAGCAATCTCATATAGGCTCTGTCCTCCCCGAAGATAGCTATGGATTTCTGGCCTAATAGAAATAATCGTGAGAGCTAAAGTATCAATTAGCCCCAAGATTTTACTGTTTGTCATCAGCAGATCGCCATTGGTGATCAAGCTAACTTCTAAATCCGCTTGCTTTAAGCTCCTGACCAGATTTTTTATATTAGGATATAACAATGGTTCGCCACCTGACAATGCTACACTTTTTAGCCCCATGGTTTTCCATCGCTTTAATTGACCGCCAACCTCAAGTGGAATTTTGTGGTCAATAGCTTCATTTTGCATAGTTCTAAAGCATGCTCTGCATGTTAAGTTGCATCTTTTTGTGACAAAGAACGTTAGATATGAAGGAAATTTTTTTTCTGTTATAAAATTTGAACTTTTCATTGAGCTCTCCCTTCTTCACTTCATAATTATTTTACTTTAGCATTTAATAGAATTCTGTCAACCACGTCGTTTGCGAACGACGTGGTCAACCCAGCTGCTTGCAGTGCTTCGCCCATGCGAGCGAGCAGATGGGTCAATGAAAAAAGAGCGGACTTTTTAAATCCGCTCTCTTGAGTTTTTAGCCGCGTTTTGTTTTCGGTCCGCGCAGCAGACTTTCAGTAAAATTCAAAGTTTCTTGAAGTTGCTCCATCTTTTTTACAACAAGAAACTTTAACCATTCGCTGAAATTATCGCAATCATACAGAGTATTCATTTTTTGCTTAAGCATGAAGCCTAGACCGTTAAAACCTCTTTTCTGTTCGCTAAATCCATTACTACCCATAAGAATATCGGGCAATAAGGAAAGCAACCCCAGGTCACATATAGCTCCTGCCTCTTGGGATGAGAGATTAGATCTTCTCTCAAATTGATTGCAATCAATGTAATTGCAGGCTGGAAAATTTGGAATCATCTGCTTAATCATCAGATGGAAAATAACACTCCAAAGTTCCCTATTGGTTAATGACGTAGCGAAATACATCTGGCAACCAGTGCAGTTAATTATTAAATTTGCGTATTCTTGCCACGGTTCAGGGCGAGGTCCTTTAAAAGGATGGACGGCTAGAGAGCCTAAGCATGATTTGAAACCTAATGGTTCCTCATTGCCGTAAATTCTACCTGTTGATAAACAACCTACGTGCAAAAATCCCGTAAAGTTTTTTGAGGAATTGATTATCTCTTGCATTTGCGAAGGTTTGATAATCCACTCATCATTAGACCCCTTAGTTAAAGCTGGTTGGATAATGACGAATTCTGAAATCCCAACCCCATAGGGCAGATCCGATTTCGCTTTTTCAACTCTGTCTCCTCCTTGCCATGCAGCCATCCCGCGTCGCAGGATCCGCATCCGGCATTTGAAAAAATTGTTGTTTTCTGCTCCGCAACCATCCCGCGTCGCGGGACTGCAGCCAGCAGGCTTGTAAAGAACCAATTTAAGCTTAACTTAAATTAAAATTTTGTCAACCCAGCTGCTCGCGAGCGGCTGGGTCAATAGAAAAAGAGCGGACGAAAATCCGCTCTTTTGAGATTTATTTTAACGAACTTTTAAGGTATCACCGCCTAAAGTTAAGCCCTTGGGTTTTATAATAACTTTCTTTTCTGAACATTGCTTTTCAATATAACCGGCTTTAATAGCTATGAGATTATTTTTTTCAGCAATACTTAAAACCGCAGCAACGTCTTTTTCAGCCACATAAAGCACAAACCCAGCGCCCATATTTAAATTACTGTAAGCTTCCTCATCATTGATAGGCCCATGTTTTTGCAGAAACTCAAAAATCGGCTGGGGAGT
>JAPLYF010000085.1 GCA_026395675.1 Candidatus Parcubacteria bacterium | reverse complement strand
TGTGGTTAGGGAATTGGTTGGCCATGGCGTTGGGCAAAAGGTACATGAAGAGCCCAATGTGCCTAATTATGTGACTGAAGAGAGCAAAAATATTCAGATTAAAAGAGGCATGACAATTGCCATTGAACCCATGGTTAATGCTGGCGGCTGGCGAGTTAAACTTTTAGATGACGGTTTAACTTTTGCCACAGCCGATGGCAGTTTGTCAGCCCAGTTTGAACATACTGTGGCAATTGATCATGAGGGCAATACTAGAATATTAACCAAACTTTAATTTGGTAATATGGAAAAAGAAAAACAAGAAAATCCATCTGACATTTTAATTACAGATCAAGAGCGACTGGATTTTTTATTAAAGAAATATAAAGAGCAGGGCAAAGATAATATTAATGTTTTGTCTGATTTTGACCGGACTTTGACCAAGGCGATTGTTGAGGGACAGAAAGCGCCGACGGTAATTGCACAAATAAGGCAAAGCGAGTATTTGACTTCTGATTATGTGCCCAAAGCCCATGAGCTTTATGATAAATATCATGCCATAGAGATTGATCCAAAAGTCAGTAAAAAAGAAAAAATAGCCAAGATGCACGAGTGGTGGCAGAAACATTTTACCTTGCTGGTTTCAAGCGGGTTGAATAAAAAAGTGATGGATGAAATAGTTAGTAAAAGAACACTTAAATTTCGGCCAGGCGCTTTGGATTTTATAGATTCTTTGCAGGAAAATAATATTCCTTTAGTCATTATGTCAGCCGGGCCAGGTGATATGATCAGCCAATATTTAAAGCAGGAAAACCGGCTTGATAATAATATTCATATCATTGCTAATTTTTTTGAATTTGATAAAGATGGCAAAGTTATAAAAGTTAAAGAGCCGATTATTCATTCTTTAAATAAAAAAGAAATTCTTGTAAAGGATTACCCGGCCTTTAAGGATGTGAAGGAAAAGAAAAATGTTATACTTTTAGGCGATGGTGTTGATGATATTGATATGATAGAGGGTTTTGCTTATGATAATTTAATTAAAGTCGGATTTTTAAATGAAAATGTAGATGAAAATCTGCCGGAATTTAAGAAAAATTTTGATGTGATTATTTTGAATGATGGGGACATGGAATTTGTAAATAATATTTTGAGAAAAATAATTTAGGCTGAAAAAAGCCCCTTTGTCATTCAGAACGAAGTGAAGAATCTAGGACGTACTGGATTCCACGCTACGCTCTGAATGACACGATGACAAAGGGGCTTTTTGCTTCGTAACCTTGACTTTTTTATTTGAGAATGCTAATCTTTTAAATCAGAGTCTATTAAAAGATTCAGTTGGATCTTGGACTCGATCTTTAAAATGTGGGGGTGTGCGATGGAAAATCGTGCGCAAATTTGGAAACCGGGTGATTTTTCGCTCGGTCAGGTTCATGAGTTTATGGGCGCTTTTGGCAGGGTCGGAGGCAATCCTGCATTACTGCAAATAGCCATTGAAAGCCAAGAAAAAATGCGTCAAATAGTTTCAAATCTTGGAGGTTCGCCTGTTGCCGAAGAGGAAAAAGAGAGTGGCTATCCCCAAGGATTTCGAATCCGTACTGTGCAAAAACAGCTAAAGGTTCTGATTATGCTTTTCCCAAACCTTGACGCTAGCTATGTAAAGGAATTGGCCAGTGGCGAGCTTCCCGAAGGAGCCGAGGGATGGGCAGTGATACCCAAGCCCGAGAAGATTGGCACCCACTTCGGTACTTACCACGAGGTGCTGGAAAAGGTCACTAAACTGATCGCTAAGGATCGCGAGTTCAATAACTTGCTAGAAGACAAGCTGTCCGAGCGATATTTGCATCTGACAGAGAAGACAAAGCAAGCCCACGCGAATCTGAAAAAACAGACCGGAGATTTCTGGGTTTTTCCTTTCCAGTTTGGCAAAAAGTGGGCTGGTCACTCGGCAAGTAATGCGAAAGTGCATTTTGCGGATAATGAGTTCGGGTTGGGACCATATGAAGAGGCTATTTTATTACTGACTCACCCCGACCGAATTACTGGTTCGAAGCATCTCTATGTGGATTGCGCTGGTTGTGAATACATCATTAAAGACGGCCCAGACCCCTATTTTATCCTCCGCTTTCACTGGGTCAGCGGCTATGAGCGGTTGACACTGAACTACTATAAAACTGACTATGTCTCCAAGAAGTGGGGTGTCGCTTCCGGCTTTTTGCCTAAGTAAACCTTAGGGCTTGAGATTATAAAATCTTGAGCCCTTTTTAATTTTTTTAAATTTACACCCTGCTTTAGCAGGCCCACTAAAGTGGGGAATAAAGTAATTATAATTGGACAACTTGGGTTGTTTCAGATAAAATAAAATTGTTATGAATACAAATTCACAAAAATTACTTGGGATTGACCATGGCGAGAAAAAAGTTGGTTTGGCTTTGGCTGATACTGAAACAAAAATTGCCACGCCATATAAAATTTTAACCAATGATAAAAATTTATTGGAAGCTATTAAAGATATTTGTCTGAAAGAAGAAATTGGTAAAATTGTTGTGGGTGTGCCTTTGACTTTGAAAAGCGCCAGTTCAGTGCAAACAAAAAAAGTTTTAAAATTTATTGAGAAACTGAAAAAGGCGACCTATATTGATATTGCTGAACAAGACGAAAGAATGTCCAGCGCTTATGCCAGGACTTTGCTGAAAGAAATGAAAGTTAAGCATCTGGATGATGATGTGGCAGCAATGCTGATACTCCAAAGTTACTTAGACGAGAAATTGGGTTAGTCATTCAGCATAATGATCAATAACCAAGCACCAATAATCAAACAAATTCTAATTTGTAAAATTCTAAATTCAAAAAAATTAGTCATTGTTTATTAGGAATTAATTATTGTTTGGTGATTGATTATTGATGATTGGATGTTAAGTTGTATGGGTCAAACATATACTACAACGGCCTTAATCCTCAAAAGACGAGACCACAATGAACATGATCGTCTTTTTTGTCTGTACACCAAAGATTTTGGTAAAATAGATGTCCTGGCCAAAGGCACAAAGAAAATTTCCAGCAAATTAAATTCTTATCTAGAACCTTTTTATTTAATTAAGGTAATGATTGCCAAGGGCAAGGTTTTTGATAAATTGGCTAATTGTAATTTAATTGAAGGTTATCAAAATTTAAGACATGATTTGCTGGGCTTTGCCCTGATAAATTATCTGGCAGAAATAACTGATGGCTTAATTATTGGTCAGACGCAAAATAATAATAAATTTGATTTGTTGCTAAAAACTTTGGATATTTTAGAACAGGAGATTGGTAAAAAAGAAAAAGAAAAATTATTGCTGCTGGCCAATCTTTATAGTTTGAAACTTTTGTCCTTGCTGGGTTATCAGCCGGAAATAAAAAGGTGCTTAATTTGCCACAAGGGGATTTTACTGACCAAAAATATTTTTGATTTTTCGCATGGCGGAGTGATTTGCGAGGATTGTAAAAAGGTTTGTTTGATTGAGGATTATGTTTTGGTTTCTGATCAGGTAATTAAATTATTGCAGCTTAGCCAAGAAAAGGACTTGGATTTTTTTATTAATTTAGGAATTGATCAGGATACCATTAAACAATTTAATCAGGTAGTTTATAAGCTGCTTTTGGTTAACCTGGAAAAACCAATAAAGAGCTTTGATTTTATAAAAAAGTTATAAGCCCCCTCTGTCACAGAGGGGGCTTTGGCTTGACTAAAATTATATTTTTTGTTAAGGTCAGGGAAGAACATTGATAACTTAACCAAAGGAGGAAATGTATGCCAACTGGAAAATGGTGGGGAGAACATGATGGAATTGATTTTCCGCATGTCATTATGTCACAACAATTTAGCCGTGAGCAGTTAGAAGTTTTGTTCAAATTAACCACACTTTTGAAGGGTATGCTACCCAAAGGCATGAAAGTTGACTGGCTTAGGAATTACATAATTTCCACACTTTTCTATGAACCGTCAACCAGAACTCGCTTTTCTTTTGAAACAGCTGCTTTGCGTTTAGGCGCTGGCGTTATCTCCAGTGAAAATGCTGCGGAATTTTCTTCAGCTATTAAGGGAGAAACACTTTCTGACACAATCAGGATAATGTCAGATAAGGCAGATTTGATCGTACTTAGGCACAAGAGAAACGATGCCGCTTTAGAAGCTGCAAAAGTTTCTGGTAGTTCGCCAATCATTAATGGTGGTAGCGGTACCTTACAGCATCCGACCCAGGCGCTCTTGGATGTATTTACTATCCAGGAGCATTTTGGCAAGGTTGAAGGATTAAAAGTAGCCATGGTTGGCGATTTGAAAAGAGGCAGGACAGTCATGTCATTGGCTTACTTGCTCTCTAAGTATAAGGGAGTGGAAATAACTTTTGTTGCTCCGCCTATCGCGCAAATGACCGTTGATATCAAGGACCATTTAGACGAGTATAAAGTCAAATGGAATGAAGAAGAGGATTTTTTAAAAGTGGCAGCCAAGTCAGACGTCGTTTACATGACGCGCTATCAGCTGGAGAGGGCAGAATCAACTGAAGAAAAAGAACAGCTCAAAAAAGCAGCTGAATCCCACATCATGAATCGCACAGTCGCCAATGCCATGCCTGAAAATTCAATCATCATGCATCCGTTGCCCAGAGTAGAAGAGATCCGCTGGAGCGTTGATTCCAATCCCAGGGCAAAATATTTTGAGCAGGCAAAAAATGGCGACTATGTCCGCATGGCCCTGCTTTTAATGATTCTTAATCAGGATAAAACGCAGGAATTAATCTCCTTGCCAATAAAAAAAGCAGCTTAAGATCAATTGGGGGTAAATCTTTACCCCCTTTTCACTTTTTCAAAGCCCCAAACCATGTGCTATGCTTAGGTTCGGGGCAAGGAGGCAAGAATGGCAAGAAAAGCATTCCGTGAAGTAAGGATGGTTTATAATCCGAAACGCAGGAAAAAACAGGATAATCGCAAAAAAGTTTTGCAGAATAATTTCAAGAATTTGAAAGGTGGTCAAAGGAGGCAAAATGGAAAATTTACTGCTCAAAGGCGGTAGAGTGATTGATCCGGCGAGCAACTTTGACCGTATTGCTGATGTCTTGATCGGCAATGGCAAAATCGCCAGCGTTGGACATGTCAAAGTGCTAAGACAAGGCAAGGTAAAAGTCATTGATGTAAAAAACAAAATCGTTTGCCCGGGTTTTATCGACACGCATGTGCATTTACGCACGCCGGGACAAGAGCATAAGGAAAATTTAGGTAGCGGTAGTTTGGCAGCGATCATGGGTGGATTTACATCCGTAATCTGTATGCCAAATACCAGCCCTGTAGTTGATAATGTTGAAACCCTGCTGAAAGTTCAGGCAACGGCAGAAAGTGTCGGTCTGATCAATATTTATCAGGTTTCTGCCATAACCATGGGTTTAGCAGGTAAAAATTTCGTTGATGTGGCTGAAATGAAAAAGAAAGGCGCAATTGCAGCGAGTGATGATGGTAAGGGAATCCAAAATCCAAGGGCTCTTATCACAGCAATGGTCATGCAGAATCTTTGCTTGCCAATTCTGCTGCACTGTGAGGATTCTCGTTTTTCTCCCTACGACAAAAGATCAGAATACATGTACATTGCCATGGTTTTAAAAATTGCTGAAGAATACGGCATGCCTGTTCACATTCAGCATGTTTCCTGTGCGGAATCAGTTCAGCTAATCCGTGAAGCTAAGGCAAGAAAAGTAAAAGTTACCTCTGAAACTGCACCCCATTATATTTCCCTGACGCAAAAGGATCTCCAAAAAATTGGCACCAATGCCAAGATGAATCCGCCTTTGCGCACTGAAAGAGATCGCCAGGCAGTGATTTGCGGCTTGGCAGATGGAACAATTGACGCGATTGCGACTGATCATGCGCCTCATACTCCGGAGGAAAAGGCACAAGGAGTTGAAAAAGCGCCGTTTGGCATAATTGGTTTGGAAACTGCAGTGCCTGTTGTTCTTACTACTTTGGCTAAGCGTCTGCCAATGATGGAAATTATCCGCAAAATGACCATCAATCCCGCCAGAATTCTTGGACTCAAAGGAGGAACTTTGCATCCGGGAAGTGTAGCTGACATCACAGTCATTGATCCTTATTTGCGGAAAAAAGTTGAGGCAGACAAGTTTCAAAGCTTGTCGCACAACTGTCCCTGGGACGGCAAACGCCTCCAGGGCTGGCCATGGATGACCATAGTAGCTGGCAGGATCCGGATGATGGATGGAAAACTGACTATTTAAAAATATAGGGGCTCTCAAATGAGGGCCTCTTTTCTTTTTGTCACCCCGAGCTTAGTCGAAGGGTGACTTTGTCCATGTATGGTTCGACTATGCTCACCATGACATGGACGAGTTGACTTTTAACCCCAATTTTGTTAAGGTTTTTACAACTTCGGACATTGAAAAAATAAGCGAAAGGAGTGAATAGAAATGGATGATTTCAAAATTCAAGCTTGCCAGGCAAGGGTTCGGTCAAATAAAGAGGATGCTAAAAATATTTTTCGTTTGGAATTAGAGGGTTGTAAAATGGGTATTGCTAAACCCGGTCAATTTGTTTGTTTGGCCCCTTTGGATCATTCATCTGCCATGGCACGGCCTTTTAGTATTTTTTTCTACGATATGTTTGCAGGTTTTTTAGTAATTTACTATAAAGCCGTAGGTAAAAATACTGAATTAATGAAAAGCTTACAGGCAGGCCAGAGCATAAAACTTTGGGGACCCTTAGGAAATGGAATTTCTTCTGATGGAATTCCACGATTACCAGGGGATTTACACAAAGATATTCCTGTCCCGGAAGGAGTAGCTGCTTGGTTAATTTGCGGCGGAATGGGTTTTGCCTCCTTAAATTTAGCCATTCGCGAGTTAAATCAATTTTTTCCGCGAAGCGTTTTATTTTATGGAGGTAAAACAAAAAGTGAAATGGTTTCTTTGGATAAAGATCCGTACAGGGTTAATCAAGAAATTATTGTAGCCACAGAAGATGGCACTGCTGGTTATACTGGTTTGGTGACTGATTTGTTTGTCCAGAAAATCTTGGAAAATCCTGGCAAAAAGATTTTAGTCATCACTTGCGGGCCAAAACCAATGATGGCTAAAGTCGCAGAAATTTGCGAAGGACAAGAATTTGACTGTTATGTCATCTTGGAAACAATCATGGCCTGCGGCATTGGCGTTTGCCTGGGTTGTTCAATCAAGACAACAGCGGGCATGAAACGCATTTGTCATGATGGCCCAGTTTTTGACGCTAAGGAGGTAATTTGGGATGAAATCTGAAGCAGCTTTGCAAATAGAAAAGAGGCAGAGAAATAACCATGATGAAGTGGATTTGTCAGTAGAAATCGCTGGCCTAAAACTGCAAAATCCAATTATGCCGGCTTCTGGTTGCTTTGGCTACGGCGAGGAGTTTGCGCAAATTAAAGGATTTGATCCGAGCAGATTGGGTGCCATTGTTTCCAAGGGAACAACATTACTGCCAAGAGAAGGCAATCCTCAACCTCGCATCTACGAACATAAAGGCGGAATGGTCAATTGGATTGGCTTGGAAAATCCGGGCATTGATGAAGTGATTGCCACAAAGATTCCATTCATGGCGCAGTTTGGCGTGCCGGTGATTATTAATATCTCTGGCTTCACGATTGAGGAATTCGCGCACATGGCGATTTTGCTTGATCCTGTTAAAGCAGTTTCAGCAATTGAGATTAATATTTCCTGCCCCAATGTTGAGGGCGGCAGAATTCCTTTTGGCTGTGATCCTTTGATTGCAGCTGAAGTTGTTAAAGCAGTGCGCGAAGTTACAACTCTGCCCTTGATCGTGAAACTGACGCCAAATGTTTCAGAAGAAATGATTGGTCAAATTGCCCAGGCAGTTGAAATAGCAGGTGCGGATGCGATTTCCATGATTAACACGGTTAAGGTGGAAAACGTGGGTGGCATCACAATCGGAGGACTTTCAGGCCGGCCCATTAAACAAACGGCTTTGAATATGATTAGGATAGTTCGTCGTTTTGTTTCCGTGCCCATCATTGGCATGGGAGGAATCTATACCGTGGAAGATGTCGTGGAATTTCTTAAAGCCCGTTGCAATGCCGTGGCTATTGGCACTGCTAATTTTTCCAATCCGCTGGTCATGATGAAATTGAAAGACGGGCTGGAAAAATATTGTTTGGAAAACAACATTACAAACTTGTCCCAGTTTCATGGGGCGGAAAATCATTAGAGCCCTCCTTCGCATAAAGCTACGGAGGGCAATGGAGGAAGAGATGGAAAAAGGATTTCGGGAAATGCTGACAGAACGACAGAAAAAGGTGAACTCACTGGTCTGTGTGGGACTTGATCCTCTGATTGAGAAGTTGCCGTCATTGCTGGGAGAAAAGCATCGATCCTCATCAATCTCAGTAATCTTGCATGACTGGATGGGCTCGATCATAGATGCAACTGCTCCGTATGCATGCATGTATAAACCGCAAAGCGCGCATTGGGAAGCAGTTTGGGAAGGTCGGGAAGCACTGCAACAGGTAATCCTATATATTAAATCCAAACATCCTGACATCCCCGTTTTCCTGGACTGCAAACGCGGCGATATTGACCGCACCCAAGAGCGGTACGCAGTTGCCCATTTTGACATGGACGGCGTTGACGGCATGAACTTCAGCCCCTACATGGGCAAGGACTGCATGAAGTCGCTTGTTCGTCCGGGCAAGGCAGTTGTCGGACTTTGCTATACCAGCAATCCGGCTGCCAGAGAAATTCAGGATCTTCCCATTAAGGACGACATCGGGCATGACGAAAAATTATGGGAGATCATTGCCGTGAAAATCCTGAAATGGTCAATAGGACTCGGTGCAGTGGAAAATGCCGGCCTAGTTATGGCTGCAGCCTATGAAAACCCCAAGGGTTCAGGGACGGTTTATTCCCAGCATTTGAAAAGATGCCGTGAGCTCGTTGGCGATCAGCTCTGGTTCCTGATTCCGGGTATTGGCACCCAAGGCGGCTACATTGCTGAAACTGTCAAAGCCGCTTTTAGTGGGCCTGGCTCAATTGCCATCAATTCGTCTTCGGACATTATCTTTGCCAGCAAGGGCGAGGACTTTGCCGAAGCCGCTGGCAAGAAAGCTGAACAACTTCGCGACCAGATTCGCGAAGCAGGAGGAAATTGTTAGTAATAATGAATAAACCATCCTTCGCCTAAAGCTACGGATGGCAGAGGGGCTCTCAAATGAGAGTCCCTTTTTTTCTTGACATATTTTTCCTATTTGCTAAGGTAAAGGAAATCGTACGTTTGAAAAACTCACAGTAGTGAGGAAAAAATAAAAAGGAGGAAGAAGCGAAAAAGCTTCAGGAAAAAAAGTAATAAATAACTACAATAAGGGGCTCTCAAATGAGGGTCCCTTTTAAAATCCGCTTTTTTCGGAACGACACTCTTCAGAGTGTTACGGTAACAGACTAAAGTCTGTCATTCCGTTATGGAGCGGATTTTTTCCTATATTGACATTTTTATCCCATTTGATAAGGTAAAGAAAATCGCACATTGGTAAAAACTCACAGTTGTGAGGAAAAAATAAAGCCCTCCTTCGCATGAAGCTACGGAGGGCAAAGGGAGGAAGTTAAATGAATGAGACTGAAGTATTGAAAATGGTAAAGGCAGGCGGAGTGTTTGATCTGTCGCCGCTAGCATTTGAAGGCAGACGAATGACAACTGCAGAGGCAGTAGCAATTTTCAACTCTTTCAATGCTTTCTGGCAGTATAATGGCGAGCCCTGCGCAGGAAGGCCGCATGCTCTTTTAAAATCCGGCAAGCACAGCAATGGCTTCATTGCTTGTAAAGAGTTTTTAAAATATCCGCGGATATGCATACTCTTTGCTAATGAAATTCTTAAAGCGATCGGTGATAAATTTATACTATCGTCAAAAGTCAGCAATTTAGGAATAGACGTTGTAACCAGCTCTGCCTATTCCGCGATTAACCCTGGCTGGGAAGTAACTCGGCTTTTAAGCAAATACAATGAAAAGATCGAGTATATCGCAGTTGAGAAAGATGATCAAGGCAAGCCAACCGTCATCCGTGGTGGAATTGATCCGGAAAAGAAAGTTTTGGTTATCAATGAACTGATGACCACAGCTAAAGGCAGTACCTGGGAAACGAAAGAGGCAGCATTGAAGTGCAATGGCGATAAACCCGCTCCAAAAATAATTGTACCTGCCTTTGTGCTTGTGCATCGGTCAAAGGAAATGGTGCTGGCTGATGGTTCGCCTGTCGTGCCAATATTACATTTTGACATTGAAGATTTCGATGTCCCAAACGGTGAGGAGTGTCCTTACTGCAAAGCCGGTTCCGAAGCAATCAGGCCGAAAAACGGGAATAACTGGCAACGGCTGCATGGCCTTGCCTAAGCAAATATTCCAAATAAAAATAACAAGCCGCTTGTCAAAAGATGAGCGGCCTTTTTTTGATAAAAAATCCGCTTTTCGGAAGGACAGATTTCAATCTGTTACAGTAACACACTAAAGTGTGTCCTTCCGTTAAGGAGCGGATTTTTATCGTTTGACAAAAACAAGGTTTCTGCTAAAATATAAATACAAAGCCGTTTGACCCTAGCCAACACTAGGCGAGGTCTGGAAGGAAACCTTTAAGGGAGTAGAATCCAGCGTTAGTCCGCGTTAAGGACATGAATTAAGAGGTCCTTCTTCGCCCTCGGTAAACTCGGGCTACGAAGGATAAACAAGGTGGCACCGCGAAGCAAAAACTTCGTCCTTGAATCTATCAGTATTTTTATTTTATGATAGGTTTAGAGACGAAGTTTTTTAAATTTAAAATTAAAAATGCAAAATTCAAAATTTCATCATTAATTTTAAATTTTTACTTGTAATTTTTAACTTTAAACTTTAAATTTTAAATTTATGTTGCGAACAAACACATGCGGCGAATTAACTAAAAAACAAGTTGGCAAAAGCATCACCCTCTGCGGCTGGGTAAATTCCAGAAGAGATCATGGCGGCGTGATTTTTATTGATTTGCGCGATCGTTATGGTTTAACGCAAATTAAATTTGATCCTAAAGTTTCCCAGGGGTGCTGGAATGAGGCTGATAAAGTGAGGCCAGAATGGGTTTTGCAGGTTAGCGGCAAAGTTTTAGCCAGGCCAAAGGATATGGTTAATAAAAATTTAGCCACCGGCGAAATTGAGGTTGCAATTACGGAAATAAAAGTTTTGACCCAATCCAAAACTCCACCATTTGAAATTGACCAGGATAAAATGGTTAATGAGGATTTGCGCTTGAAATATAGATTTTTGGATTTGCGCCATACCAGATTACAAAAAATTGCGGCAGACCGCGATAAATTAATTATTTATGTGCGTGAATATTTTCACAAAAAAGATTTTATTGAAGTTCAAACTCCGATTTTGGCTAATTCCTCGCCCGAAGGTGCGCGTGATTATTTGGTTCCATCAAGATTACATCCAGGCAAGTTTTACGCGCTGCCTCAAGCACCGCAGCAGTTTAAACAGCTATTGATGATAGCTGGTTTTGATAAATATTTTCAGATTGCGCCGTGTTTTCGCGATGAAGATCCGCGTTCTGACCGCCATCCGGGCGAGTTTTACCAGATTGATTTAGAAATGTCTTTTGTGGAACAGGAAGATGTCTGGGCAGTGGTTGAACCATTGATGATTGAATTGACTGAAAAGTTTTCTGACAAAAAAGTAGTTAAAAAACCGTTTCCCAGAATTACCTATAAAGACGCCATGGAAAAATATGGCTCTGATAAGCCGGATTTAAGATTTGATTTAGAAATACAGCCAATTACTAATTTGGTCAAAGGTTGCGGCTTTTCAGTTTTTGCTGATGTGGTGAAAAATAAAGGCGTGGTTCATGCTTTAAAAATAGAGGGCGGAGCCAAGTTTTCGCGCAAGGAAATTGATGACTTGACTGGCATTGCAGTTTCCAGGGGTGCTAAAGGTTTAGCTTACATTGTAATTAAAGAGAAAAATGAATTGCAATCACCGATTGTTAAATTTTTAGGGGATGATTTGGCTAATAAAATTGTGAAGGAACTTAAAGCCAAGACAGGCGACATAATTTTCTTTGGCGCTGATACTTGGAAAACAGTTTGCAGTGCTTTGGGCGCGGTTAGAAATGAATGCGGTAATCGTTTGGGTTTGAAAGACCCGAAAAAAGCTAGCTGGCTGTGGGTGATTGATTTTCCTATGTATGATCATTCAGAATTAGAGCCGGGCAAAATTGATTTTTCTCATAATCCTTTTTCCATGCCCCAGGGCGGGTTAAAGTCATTGGAAGAAAAAGATCCGTTGGAAGTTTTGGCTTACCAATATGATTTGGTTTGCAATGGCTTTGAAATTTCCTCTGGCGCTATCAGAAATCACGAGCCAGAAATAATGTACAAGGCCTTTGAAATTGCCGGCTATACCAAGACAGAGGTTGACGCCAAATTCGGGCACATGATTCGCGCCTTTGAATATGGGGCGCCGCCTCATGGGGGAGCTGCGCCGGGGATTGATCGTTTGCTAATGGTTTTATGGGAATTGCCTAGCATTCGCGATATTTATGCTTTCCCGAAAAATGGCCAGGCAGAGGATGTGATGCTGGATTCACCAAGCGAAGTTTCTGCTAAGCAATTAAGGGAGTTGCAGATTAAACTTGACTTAGAGAAATAAAACTTTCTCTCCCGATTTTCTTCATCTCGTTGAAGAAAATCGTGTAATTGTGCCAACAAGATGGCACTAGTCATGGGGTATTTTTGAAGAAAATCGCGCGACTGGGCTTGACTTTTGGGAGTTATTTTGCTAAGGTGAAAATCAAAAGGCGTGTCTCTTACGAGAGGCGTGTCAAAAAAAACGAGGAGGTGTGTCATGGAAAACCATGGTGCGTCTGAAGAAAAGGAATTTGGGAAAGAAGTGGGCTTGATGTCAGAGGTAATTGTCACAGGACGAAAGGTCGGTGCAAATAGGGAATTTTGGAAAGTTTTAGCCCATAACAAATGGTTGTTTAAAAGAGTCATAGATTTAGTCAAAGTGGAAGAAAATAAATACTTGGCTCTTGCTGAATGGGCTCGCTTCTACAAAGAGGTTTTTAGGATTGAGATAGACTTCTCTGATATATCAATTCCGGAGAAAAGGAATCGTTTCGATTGGCTGATTGTCATGCTGAAAGGTTTGACCCTAGACGAACTCTGTGTTAGGGCTGGAGGCTGGTTGAAACTCAATCTTGGCAAAATTGAGTCCATCCGCAAACCTATTGAGACATATGCAGTTTGGTTGCGCATTGAAGCCGATGACCAAATTGAAAACAAAATAGCCGATGATTGCGCAGGGGAAGGTATTTCTGGCATAACTCTGGAAGAACGCTTGCTCTTTGATAGATTCTATTACTGGCGGACTGGCAAGCATCCAGAATCTAAAATACTCGTATCATGCACCGGTTCTCTTGCTGAAGTAAAACGCAATGGTTCTCTTATTGTTGGAGGTTCCGTCCCGTGCGTTCACTGGGCTAGTGAGCGGTTAAATGTAGATTTGCACTTCCCAGTTGGTTTTGCAGAAATTTATAGTCGGCATGCCCACTATATTATTTCCGCATAAAGATTGGGACAGATTTTTGTGCATTTACCCCGCATTTTGTAAAAAGGTGCGGGGTTTTAAATTTGGAGAAAATGAGGAGGGCGAAAACGGCCGAAACGTTTTGTTTTGTAGAGACGCGATATATCGCGTCTCTACGGCGTTTTAACGCCGGCCGTTTTCGCTTACAACTTGAATCATTGGCATTTTTACGCTAAAATATAAAGGTGAATATGCGTTTATCTAAGCTGCAAAAATATATACTTTTACAGTGTTTTGATAATAAAAATAAGCTGGATCGCAAAGTCCTGCTAGGTTTTTACCGTGTTTACAAAAAAAAGCCCAGCAGGGAAATTATGGTTAATTCCATTACTAGCAGTTTGGAGCGGCTGATTAAAAAGGGCTTGATCGTGGGTTTTGGGGAATTGACTAAAGAGAAAACATTTATCAACAAGATACGGTTGACTATAATTGGTAAAAAATCGGCTAAAAAATTATTGGGGGAACAAAAACGACTGCCACTTAAACTCAAAACTCAAAAGTCAAAACTTAAAACTGCAACTTAAAACTTAAAATTTTTTTTAATATATTAATAAACTAATAACTAAATTTATGCCAGTACCCAAACAAATTAAAAATTATTTAGACAAAAAAGGCGCCAAGTATGCAATTGTAACTCATAAAAAAGTTTACACTGCTTATGATGTGGCTCAAACCTTAAAAAAGAAATTGGATGAAATAGTTAAAAATTTGCTGGTCAAAACAAATAAAGGATTTATCTTGGTTTTATTGCCTGCCTCAAAAAGAGTTGATTTGAATAAATTAAAGAAGCTTTTGAATGCCAAAGGCATGGGGGTAAAAAAGGTTGAAATTCCTAAAGAAGGCGCGATGGTCAGGATTTTTAAAGTCAAGCCAGGCGCTTTGGGCGCGTTTGGCTCTGTGCACGAGCTGGAAGTTTACATGGACAAGAATTTGCAAAAGGTTAAAAAGGCAATTTTTCCAACTGGCAGTTTTACTGACAGCGTGGAAATGGCTATGAAGGAATTTGAAAAGCTGGAAAAACCTATTGTCGGTATGTTTTCTGAAGCCAAGAAGTTTTCCGCCAGAGGCGGATCCGCCTTCGGCGGAAAGAAGAAAGTTGTTAAGGTAGCGAAAAAAATTGTTAAGAAAATTAAAAAGGTGATTAAAAAGAGAAAATAATGGAAGCATATAGGGTAAAATTAGAAACCTGGCAGGGACCTTTAGATTTGCTTTTACAGCTAATTGAAAGCCAGGAAATGGATATTACCAAAGTTTCTTTGGCTCAAGTGGCTGACCAGTTTATTGCTTACATGAATGCCAATCCGAATTTAAAGCCAGAAGAAACTGCTGATTTTTTAGTGGTTGCTGCCAAGTTGATTTATATTAAATCAAAAGCGCTTTTGCCCACCTTAGAAATTGAAGAAGAGGGCATTGATTTGGAAAAACAGTTAAAGATGTATAAGGAATATTTAGAAGCAGCTAAAAAAATTCATAAAATTTTACGTAAAAATAAACTTTGTTTCAGTAAGGAAAAATTTCCAGAAGGCGCAACCATAGTTGGCTTTCATGCGCCTAAAAGTTTAACAGCCGCCAAGCTGCAAAGGATTTACGAACAGGTTTTAAAGCGCATTAGGCCAATCATTATTTTGCCGCAAAGGGTTATTGCCAAAGCGATTAAGCTTTCAGAAAGGATTCAGCAAATTAAGGATTTGGTTTTGAAAGAGGCCTGCACTAGCTTTAATAAATTAATTTGCGATTCCAAAACCAAGACAGAAAAAATCGTTTCATTTCTGGCAATACTGGAACTTGTTAAGCAGAAAATTTTGTGGGTGGAACAGGATGAGCTTTTTAAAGACATTACACTGAAGAAAATTTAATATCTTTTCGGAATGACACACTTTAGTGTGTTACCGAATTAAGTAACAGGCTAAAGCCTGTCATGCCAATTAAAATTATGTCATTGAAGTCAAAAATTGAATCCATTTTATTTATTTCCATTAGGCCGCTATCTTCTGCGAAAATTGCTGAATTAGTTGGTGGTGATAAAGAAGAGGTTAAAAAGGAATTAGATGATTTATTTGCTGAATATAATCAAAAAGATAAAGGCGTAAGCTTGCAGAAAATTGGGAGTAATTTTCAGATGGTTTCCAATGCTGAAAACAGCAAATTGGTTTCTGAATTTTTAAAACAAGAAGTGACTGGTGAATTAACGCCAGCTTCATTAGAAACTTTAACTGTAGTTGCTTATCGCGGGCCGATTACCAGGACAGAATTGGAAATGATCCGCGGTGTTAATTGCAGTATTATCTTGAGAAATTTGATGATCCGCGGCTTAATTGAAGAGATTGATGACAAAAAAAACATGGTGCAAAAATATCAGATCACTTTTGATTTTCTCAAACATTTAGGCCTTAGTGAGCCAGCCCAGCTGCCTGATTATGATAAGCTGAATAGTAATGAATCCTTGGAAAAATTATTAAATCAGCCAAAACCAAATGAGGGGGAGATGATTTGAAAAATAAATATTATAAATAATGCTCTTAAATATTTTAATGAGTTTGATTATCTTGCCTTTCTTGAGTCAAAGTTTAAACAACTTCGATGGTTTTTTAATTTTAGATAATGATTTGACCCAGACACAAAAATTGGAAGCGCCCCAGCGAATTTACACCGATTATTTGGATGTTAAAATAAGCGCCAAAAGCGCGCTGGCCGTAGATGCCAAAACCGGCGAAATATTATACAAAAAAAATAGTCAGGAGATTTTGCCGATTGCCAGTATCACCAAATTAATGACTGCTTTGGTTTTTTTAGAGCACAATCCCGGCTGGCAAAAGGAGGTCTCTACTCTAGCCAGCGATAGAAGAAACGGAGGAATTGTTTATTTAAATACCAATGAATTATTAACAGTAAATAATTTATTTAAAACTGCCCTGATTGTTTCTGATAATGATGCAGCTATGGCTTTGGCCAGAATTACCAATTTACCTGAAGAAGAATTTATTAAGGAAATGAATCGAAAAGCACGGGAATTGGGCTTAAAGAATACTTATTTTGTAGATCCGACGGGCTTGAATCCTGGGAATAAATCAACGGCAGAAGAAATTGCTAAGCTTTTAAATGTGGCTCTGCAAAACGAAGAGATTAAAAAAACAATCAGTACTGCTTTTTATGAATTTGAAGTAAAAGGAAAGGGAAAAAACAGAAAAGTAGTTTTAAGGAATACAGATTGGCTTTTAAAGAGTTATTTGGAGGTGATTGGAGGAAAAACTGGTTCCTTGGAAGATGCTGGCTATTGTTTAGCAGTGAAAATTAAAGGTGAGAAAAATCAGGAAGTATTAATTGTAATTTTAGGCAGTCAATCAAATGAAGATCGTTTCCAAGATGTGAAGGCGATTAGTGATTGGGTTTTTTCTAATTATCAATGGTAAGATTTAAGATGTAAGTTTTCTTAGTTCTTAGTTTTTAAAGCTTAAATCTAATAAAATGCTGGAAATAAATTATATTGAATTATTTAAAAATTTTCCGCCACACTTGGCTATTTTTTTAATGTCAATGATGCCAATTGCCGAATTAAGAGTTTCTATCCCGCTGGCTTTAAACATTTACAAGTTTTCTATTTGGAGTACACTTTTTTATGCTAGTATGGGCGCTTTTGTGCCAGCCCTTTTTATTTTATATTTAATTGAGCCGGCTTCTGAATTTTTAATGAAACATTCTAAGTTTTTTCACAAATTTTTTCTCTGGCTTTTTAGACATACCAAAATCAGATTTGAGGGCAAATATGCGCGTTATGGCTCTCTGGCCTTAATAATATTTGTGGCTATCCCATTGCCGCTTTTTGGTGTCTGGACCGGCGCTTTAGCAGCTTTTTTATTCCAATTTCCTAAAAAAAAGGCCATTTTTTTAATTTTTTTAGGCACGGTGATTTCCGGGTTAATTATTACAAGCTTAGTAGTTGGCGCGACCCATACACTAAATTTACTTAAATAAAAATATGCGCATTGGCATTGATTGTCGTTACATTTTAAATATTGAACACGGAGAACTGGCTGGTGTCGGTCACTATACTTATTTTTTAATTAAACATTTATTAGAAATTGATAAAGAAAATGAATATTTTTTGTTTTTTTATAATACAAAAATTAAATGTCCTGAATTTGAACAGCCTAATGTTAAATGCATTTATTTTCCAGGGCTGGAGAATTTAGGGAAAATTCCATTTTTTTATCGCCATTGGTTTATTCCCCTGATCTTGCGGCTTTATAAATTAGATATTTATCATAACCCGGCCAATATTATTCCGCTTTTTTATTTCAAAAAATCAGTTATTACGATTCACGATCTGGCGCTTTATAAAAATAAGGACTGGTCTGCCGAGAGCCATTTTTTTAATGAAAAAATTTTGATTCCCTTTAGCATTTACAAGGCAAAAAAAATAATTGCTGTTTCGGAAAATACCAAAAATGACCTGATTAATATTTTTAAAGTCAAGCCAGAAAAAATAGAAGTTATTTATGAAGGGGTTGAAGATTACAATAAAATCAAGCTTGAGGAAAATAAGATTAGAGAAAATTTAAAATTCAAAGATCCATTTTTTTTATTTATTGGCACGCTGGAACCAAGGAAAAATTTGGTTAGATTAGTAGAAGCTTTCAATTTATTTTTAAAAGAAAATAAAAGCCAAAATTTCAAATTAGTGCTGGCTGGCAAAAGGGGCTGGAAAGATGAACAAATTTTTGAAACGATTAATAAAAATAATTTACAAAACAGCGTGATTTATCTTGGTTATGTTAACCTGTCTGAAAAGATTTATCTTTTAAAAAATGCCTTGGCTTTTGTTTTTCCAAGTTTATATGAAGGGTTTGGTTTACCTATCTTAGAAGCCATGAATTTAGGAGTGCCGATTATTACCTCAAATATTTCCTCAATACCAGAAATTGTGATTGATAATGCTTTGCTGATAGATCCTTATGATGTTAATTCCATTAAGTCCGGATTAAAAGAAATGAGTTTAAACGAAAAATTACGCGAAGATTTAATTAACAAAGGCCAGGGCATTGCTCAGAATTTTACCTGGAGTGAATGCGCTAAAAAGACATTAATGCTTTATAGCCAACTAAAATAAGCCCCGCGTCGCGGGGCTTTGTTATTTTAGGTTAAATAGCAAGATTATCGAAGCATTAAATAGATGATGATTAATTGGACCAAGATCCCTAGCTTTAGAGGAATAGTCCAGTGGATGCGATCATGAGTCCAGGAATGTATTTTATGCGTGCGCTTAAAAAATTTATTGGTGATTTCATAACTAGCAACCATTAAATCAGGCAGTATGCCGCCGAAAATTCCCCAGTAAACTGTTTGGGTCAGAGAAATTTTGTGAAAGTAAAAAAGCAGAAGCAAAAGCAAGGCAGTGGAAAATATATCAAAGATTATTAGATAAAGCACTCCTTTATTTTTAAAGTCATTACGATAGGCCTTGATTAGAACATCATCGCCATGAGGAATGATATCGAGAACAAAATGTGAAATAAAAGCCAAAACAAAAGCTAACAAAGGCGTATTTACATTTTCGCCAATTATTGCCCCTACGGTTGCGTGCACTGAAAGCAGCATACTAAATAATGTAAGTGATTAGTAAAATAAAGAAAATTAATTGTAAAACAAGACCAGTATAAAAATTCCACTCATATTTTTCAGCAATAAGAAAATGAAAGAAATTATGAACTTTTTGATGACGCTTGAACCATTTTTTACCAGACAGGAAATAGAATCCCTGTAAAAAATCAGGCAAAACCGCACCCAAAAAGCCAAAGATAACGCTCCATTGATGGAGATTAACCTTTAAACCCATCCCAAGTATAAGTAGTATCATGACCGAGATATCAATTAGTGCAATTAAAGCCAGATGAATTAGATTGTTCCATTTTTTTGGCGCATTTGTATCTCCGTGGGGTATTATATCAAAAAGATAATGAGAAATAAAGCCAAAAATAAAAGCCAGGACAGGATTGGAAACTCTTTGTCCGATGATTATACCTATTGCCCCATGAACAGTTAAAAACATAGATTATTGATTTAGTACCAGGGGAGGGAATTGTCCCGCACCATGTAAGGTGCGGGATCACTTTGTGAAACCCTCAATCTCTGACTTATGCCCGGCACCAATTTTTTAAAATCAGAACTAGTAGCAGGAGTGGGAATTGAACCCACGACACCAGGCTTATGAGTCCTGTGCTCTACCAACTGAGCTATCCTGCCATAAAAAATGGTGCAGGGTAAAAGTTCTTTTCTAAACAACTGCCTGCCCTGCACTTTATGAGCGAATGCGAATTATAGTGCAGGGAGCTACCCTGGCAAAATTTACTGTGCCGCTGGTCGGAGTCGGCCTGCACCACGTAGGGTGCCAGGCCGTCATAAACCTTACATGGTTTATGACGAACCATCCTGGCATCCACTTCCACACGATTTTGACCTGCACCACGTAGGGTGCAGGTCAGCCTAAACCTTACATGGTTTAGGCTGAGTCGCTTTAATGGGCAAGGAGGGAATCGACCTGCACTGCGTAGAGTGCAGGTCGTCATAAACCCTACGTGGTTTATGACGAACCCTTTTTATGCCGCCAGTCGGGGTCGAACCGACATGGAATTACTTCCACACGATTTTGACCTGCACCACGTAGGGTGCAGGTCAGCCTAAACCTTACATGGTTTAGGCTGAATCGCTTTAATGGGCAAGGAGGGAATCGGACCCTCATGAGATTGCTCCCGCAGGATTTTGAGTCCTGTGCGTCTACCAGTTCCGCCACTTGCCCACATTTAGATTATTAATGTCTCCCTTAACATCAATCTTAAAGTAGATTTACCTTTAGTTGTTTTGAAATATTTTTCCCTTCTCCTTGCGTCTTCTTTAGAGACAAAAGCCTCATAGTAAATTAACTTCAATGGCCTTCTATTTCTCGTTGACTTAACTTTTCCAGCCAAATGTTCAGACAATCTCCTTTTAAGATTATCAGTATAACCAGCGTATAAATTTGTATTTTTAAGTAAAAGGATATATGCAAAATACATAATTTTATTTTTATTTTTCATTTAGAATAAAGACCAATTATATCCTATTTTATCTTAATTTGTCTGATTTGTCAATTTTACAAAGTTAAATAAAAGGAGTAAAATATAAAGAAGTTAAGATGAAAATATGGGTCAGATTATCTCAATTGTTAACCAAAAAGGAGGAGTTGGAAAAACAACAACAGCCATTAATTTGGCTGCTTATTTGGCTAGTTTGGGGAAATTTATTTTACTTGTAGACATGGATCCGCAGGCCAATGCCACTAGCGGCTTAGGCATTGATTACAATAATTTATCAAAAGGAGTTTATGAGGCCTTAATTGGCGAACATAATTTACGAGACGTAATTTTAAATACTACTATTTCCGGCTATAAAATTGCGCCAGCGACCCTGAATTTGGCCGGAGCTAATGTTGAATTGGTCAATCTGGAAAATAGGGAATTTAAGCTTGAACAATCTCTGCTGCCTGTTCGCAATGATTATGATTATATCTTGATTGATTGCCCGCCGTCATTAGGCCTGCTGACTATTAATTGTTTAGTCGCGGCGGAAAAGCTATTAATTCCAGTCCAGGCAGAATATTATGCCTTGGAAGGATTGGGTCAGTTAATGAATACAATCAATCTAGTTAAAAATAATATTAAGCCAAATCTGGAAATTTTAGGTGCGGTTTTGACCATGTATGATAAGAGAAATAAACTTTCAGAGGAAATTTTACATCAGCTTTATCAATATTTTCCCAATCGTATTTTCCGTTCCGTAATTCCGCGTAATGTGCGTTTAACTGAAGCGCCCAGCTATGGCAAAACAATATTGGAGTATGACCCAAAATCAAAAGGCGCTAAATCATATGAAAGATTGGCGCGGGAGATACTCGATTTGACTAATTTAAATTATTAAATAAAGATAAAATTATGCCTTTAGGAAGAGGGTTGAGTTCATTATTGCCTCAAAAACCAATTACTGCTAAATTTTCCAATGAAGAAATTAATAAAATAGATGAAAAAAATCGGATTTTACAAGTTGGCATTGAGAAAATTCAGCTCAATCCTCATCAGCCCAGAAAAAGATTTGATCATAGCGAGCTCGAAGAATTAATTGATTCAATCAAATCTTACGGTATTATTCAGCCCTTAATCGCCACCAAAACAGATGATGATAAATATCAATTGATTGCTGGCGAGAGACGCCTGAGAGCGGCACAAATTTTGAATTTAAAAACAGTGCCCATTTTAGTCAGAGAGGCCAAGGAGCAGGAGAAATTAGAATTGGCCCTGATTGAAAATGTGCAAAGAAAAAATCTAAATTCGCTTGAGGAGGCGATGTCTTATAAGCGTTTGATCGATGAATTTAATTTGAGCCAGGAGGAGGTAGGACATAAAATCGGAAAAAAAAGATCTACTATTACTAATACTCTCAGACTTTTAACTTTACCAGAAGAAATACAAAAAGCGATCTTAGATGAAAAAATTACAGAGGGCCATGCTCGGGCCATTGTTGCTTTGCAAAATGAAAAAGAACAAGTTGATTTTTTAAAAAGAATTTTACGCAACCAGCTCAGTGTGCGCGAGACAGAGAATCAGGTTAAAAAAGTCAGAGTGAAAAGCCACACTAGGATTTCAAAAACTGATCCGATTATTTTAGAAAAGGAAGAAAAATTAAGAGAACTCTTGGGTCATAAAGTAGTCATAAAAAACAAAGCCAAAGGCGGAGAAATGATTATCCAGTATAATTCACAAGAAGATTTTAATGATATTTATAAGCGCTTATTAGGTTTAGAATAAATATGCAAATAATATATATCTCAATTAGAAATTTTTTTATTTATTTAAAAGATTTTAGAGAAATATTTATAGAGAAACTAATCCGTTTAACTATATATGTAGGGGCTTTTTTGCTGCCTCTTTTTTTTATACCGATTTCTGGAAATTTTTTAGAATATAGCAAGGTTCTTTTATTTTATGCCTTGGTAATTTTGGGACTGCTTGGTTGGCTTTTAAAAGTATTTTTGACCAAGAAGATTAATCTGCAGGCGAGATTTTTGGATATACCTCTAATTTTATTTCTGTTAGTTTGTTTTTTGGCCAGTTTTTTTAGCGTTGATCGATATCAAAGCTTTTTGGGCCTCAACTTTAATCTTTCAGCTTCTTTTGTGACAATTGTTTTTTTTGTAATTTTTTACTTTTTAACCAGCAGATTCATTAATACGACCAAGCAAGTCAAAACTCTTTTTGGCTGCCTGCTTTTCTCCCTATCCCTTTTCTTGATTAATAATATTCTACCATTTTTTTCAATTAAATTTTTGCCCGCCCTTTTAGGAAATTCGATAAGCAGTTTGTATTTTTCTTTGTTGCTGGCTTCAGCCATATCTGGTTTTTACTTTTTAACGAGTTCCAAAAAAATAGCAAAAATTATTTTTATTATTTTAGCTCTGTTTTTTCTTTTGATTATTTTTATTATAAATAATCAGCAGCTTTTAATTATACTGATTTTAGCTTTTTTTCTTTTTATTCTTTTTGGCTCGCTACGGCCGCAATATTTTTCTAATAAATTGGTAATTACCTCGACTATTCTGCTTTTTTTGACGGTGTTGTTTTTAATTCTGCCAATACGAAACTGGACAAGAATTATTGCTCCTTTGGAATTAAAGCTGCCCGATCAATTTGGCTGGCAGATAACTAAGGCAAATCTGGCAGATAATCTTTTACTGGGCGTGGGCCCGCAAAATTTTGCTTACAGCTTTTATAAATACAAACCCGCCTTATTCAATCAAACAAACCTTTGGCAGCTTAGCTTTGAAAAAAATTCATTTTTTTGGCTGGAAATTTTAAACAACCTCGGAATTTTGGGCATGCTATTAATTATTGCCTTAATGATTAAATATTTTTCAGGGCTATTTAGTTTTATAAAGAGATTGGAAGTTTATGAAAAAACTGTCTGGGAAAAATTTATTTTAGTTTTAATAGAAAGTATTATATTTATATCTCTTATTATCTTTGGCTTTTTAGTGAATTTTGATTTTCTGCTCTTGTATTTTTTCTTTTTGTTTTTATCAGTCGGGGTTGGACTGCTTAAATCCGCTGTGCTAGAAAAGATTTTTGTCAATAAAAACATTCTGAATTTATTTATTTACGCTATTTTAATTGTGCTGGTTTGTCTCGGCTTTTATGGCGTTAAAATAATTTGGGCTGATGTCCTTTACGCCCAGGCCCTGGCCAAAGATTATAAAACAGCAACTGATTATCAATGGGGAGAAAATAAATTGCAAGAAGCAATAAGGATTAATCCTTTAAGAAAAGATTATCTCTTTTCTCTGGCTAGTTTGCAAGCCAGTGAATTAACAGTTTTACAGCAAGCCGGAAGCCAAGACGAGTTTCAAAATTTATTAAAGAAGCTTAGCAATAATTTGGGTTTGCTGAGTCAAAATGATAGCCAGCGGCTTGATTATTATTTGGCTTGGCAACAAATTTACAACTCATTAAAAAATATTGGTTTAACTGATATCGAGGCACAGGGAAAAATTAATGATAAACTTATTGATTTGGACAGTAAAAATCCAGAACATTATATTGATCGGGCCTTATTTAATTTTGATCAATATTTATTAATCAAAAACGGAACTGCTAATGTTCAAGATAAAGACAAACACATGTCTGATTTGCTGCAAGCAGTTAAAGCAGATTTAGAGAAAAGTTTGGAATATAAGAGTGATTATATTTTGGGTTTTTATAATTTGGGCCTTTACTATCAAGAAATAGGAGACAAGACCAAAGGCCTTGAGAACATAGAAAAAGCTTTTAATTTAGATCACGGCCAGAAATTAGTAGTTTTAACATTAAAAAAACTTTATCTCAATGAGGATAAAGTTGATAAAGCGATTGAAGTTTTAAATAAATACCTGGCAGTAAATCCAAAAGATAATGAGGTTAGATTAGAATTAGCAAAAGTTTATAAAAATAATAATAAATTAGATTTAGCAAAGCAAGAATTAAATAAAATTTTAGAAATTGAGCCAAATAATACAACGGCCAATGACTTATTAAGTCAAATTAAATAATTTTATTTATTTAAAAAACGGTCGATCAGCGTTCTCTTAGCAAGAATGCTTTTTATTTTGCTGCGAGCTAAAGAAGTTTTGACAGATTTTATCCAGTCAGCATTGGGATATTTTCTATTTTTATCAGTGAGAATTTCTATGACATCACCGCTTTTAAGCGGGGTATCTAAGCTGGCAATGTGATTATTAATTAAAGCGCCAGCGCATTGATTTCCGATATCAGTGTGAACATAATAAGCAAAATCAACCGGAGTGGCCGCAGCGGGCAGATCTATTACGTCTCCTTTGGGGGTGAAGACGAAAATACGATCATGAAAAACGTCTATTTTTAAATTTTCCAAAAATTTTTCATTGGCAATTAATTCCTTTTGCCATTTGGTTAATTCTTCAATCCATCGGGTCAACTTATTCGGTTTTAAGGAGCCCTTTTCGTCATAATGCCAGTGGGCAGCGATGCCAAATTCTGCATTTTCATCCATCTCTTTAGTTCTGATTTGGATTTCAATAATTTCACCATCAAGCGTGAAAACAGTAGTATGCAAGGAAGAATAGCCATTTGGCTTGGGCTGAGCAATATAATCTTTGATGCGTCCTTTTAAGGGTTTCATTTTTTTATGAATAATGCCTAGCGCAGCATAACAGGTTGGCATATCTTCAACGATGATGCGAATTGCCACAAAATCATAGACACGGTTGATATCCTTATTATGTTTGAGCAGTTTTTGATACAAACTATATAATTGCTTGACCCGGCCTTTAACCTCAATTACATCTATGCCCTCATCCTTTAATTCCTGATTAACAAATAAAATAATTTTGTTAAGATATTTTTCTTTAACTTTTGTTTGCTCTTCAATTAATTTTTTTAGCCAGTTGTATTCTTTGGGATATAAATATTTAAAGGCCTCTTCTTCTAGTTTGCCTTTCATTTCATACATGCCTAGACGATTAGCGATGGGAGCATAAATTTCCATTACTTCTGAAGCAATTCTGATTTGTTTATTGCGAGGCAAGGCATAGAGCGTTTTTAAATTATGTAAACGGTCAGCAAACTTAATTAAAATCACGCGCAAATCCTTAGCTATAGCTAAAAACATTTTTCTTAAATTTTCAATGTATCTTTCAATGCCGCGATATTTGATTGTACCTAATTTGGTAATACCTTCAACCATGTTGGCAACATCTGCGCCAAAATTTTTTTCTATTTCCGTGAGTGAGACCTTGGTATCTTCTGGCACATCATGAAGCAGTCCAGCAATAATGATCGGAATATTTAATTTCATATTAGCTAAAATTTGGGCTGTAGCTAAAGGATGAAAAATATAATCTTCACCAGTCATTCTTTTCTGGCCCGCATGGGCTTCGCGAGCAAATTCAAAAGCTAATTCTACCAGTTCTAAATCAGCTTTGGGCTGATATTCCCTAATGGTTTTAGTTAAATTTTTAAAATTTTTTTCTAATTCCGACATATATTTTAATAAGGAAAATATGAGCTATAAGAGCTAGAGGATGAAGAGGAAAATAGGATTATATATATGTTAATGTAATTTTATTATAGGATATTTTATCCGCCTACGCAAAAACGATTATTTTTATCTTTAATACAATCATAAATAGAGATGTTTTTTGCTACGGCGGATTTCGCTCCATCAGGTTATTTATAGTTATTATAAAATGTTGAATCTTAATGCTTCAGTGTAACTTTAAAGTTAAAGAAAGTCAAACTGTGTTTTCTAGTCAATAGCTTTGCACCACTTCAATAGGTGTTTTCATGTTAATGCCCATGTGTGGTCGCTCGGTATTATAGTAATGAATAAATTCAGGAATAGCTTTTTGCCAAGCTTTAAAACTTCTATGATT
>JAPLYF010000072.1 GCA_026395675.1 Candidatus Parcubacteria bacterium | reverse complement strand
TCACTGGCAAACGTGCGGTTTTTAGACCCAGATCAGTAAAATCCGCTCTGCAATTGATCAAAAAGTGTAGTGCCCCCAAATAAAGCTCGATTTTTTGGGGATCAGCATAATTTTTACTAAAAACTGGGGCTAGAATTTTAGCCAAATATTCAAGCGTAGTATCTGAATCAGCTTCGGTGGCCATCAACAAACTTACTGGTCCAGAATAGGCATATTCTGTTTCAAAAAAAACAGTTTCAAACATTTTCCGAATATCTTCAGTACAAACTTCGCAATTTTCAGCATTTGAATTGAAAATGTAAATTATCTTGAAACGAGTTTCTTCTTCGGCAGGCTCGTTATCGCCTTCAAAGATCCTCTTACTCAATGCCTCCTTTGTTGCGGCAATTATTTCTAGGGATGGCTGCTTTGCTTGTTTTGACTTTCCCCAACTGTAAACTGGTTTATCGGCAGCAGCCAAAAACATTAAAGTTACCAAACTTGCTATAAATATACCTGTTTTGGTTTTCATTCATTTCCTCCTTTTGAATTTGAAAGAACCAAAGGTTCATGTCTTTAGTTTACATAAATTCCTTAATTTGTCAAAGAAAAAGCTGCCAATTAATAAAAACTTGACAATATCTTTAAATAGTTTATACTATAAATATAACCAAGACCTGCCCGGGTCTTTTTAAAAAACAAAAAATCAGCTCTGTAAGCTGGGTAAGTAAATTAAGGTGTCTAAGCTTAATTTACTTATTTCACTTAGCCACCTTAGCCACCTAATTAAAAATATGAATATTATTCAAAAAATCACTAATTACATCAAGGATTCAATTGCTGAATTAAAAAAGGTCGCCTGGCCGACCAAAAAACAAACCATTAATTATACTCTTTTAATTATTGGCATAAGCTTAGTTTTAGCTGCTTTAATCGGAATTGCTGATTATCTCTTATCTTTAGGCATCCAACAAGTTATTAAGTAAAAATAAAAGAGACAATTACGAATTAAAATTTCATAATTCGTCATTCAGCCTTCGCTCCGCGTTGCGGAGCTACGGCTGACGAAAGTCAGAATTCATAATTCAAAACCTATGGCCAAACAAATTTCACGCGGCAAAAGATGGTATGTGATCCATACCTATTCCGGCTACGAAGAGAGTGTCGCGGACAATTTAAAACAAAGAGTTCAAACCATGGATATGGAAGATAAAATTTTTGATGTCATTATTCCCACTGAAAAGAAAATTAAAATTAAAAACGGCAAAAGAAAAACAGTGATTGAAAAAATTTTTCCTGGCTATCTTTTGGTCAATATGGATGTAACTGACGATTCCTGGTATGTGGTCAGAAATACGCCCAATGTCACTGGTTTTGTCGGCTCTGGCACAACACCGACTCCTGTTTCCGAACAAGAAGTCCAGTCACTCTTAAAAAGAATGGGCCAGGAAGAACCCAAATTTAAAATTGATATTTCTGAGGGCGCACCTGTGAGAATTACGGATGGACCATTTAAGGGCTTTGAAGGCAAAGTGGTTTCTATTGACGAAGCGCGCGGCAAAGTTAAAATACTAGTTTCTATGTTTGGCCGCGAAACACCAATTGAACTTGACTTTTTACAGATTAAGAAGATATAATATTGAAATTACAAATGACAAAATTCAAATACCAAAATATTTCATAATTCAGAACTCATAATTCAGAATTCAAATCTATGCCAAAACCAGTAAAAACAATTATTAAATTACAAATCCCAGCCGGCCAGGCCAATCCTGCTCCGCCTATTGGTCCGGCCTTGGGCCAGCATGGTTTAAATATTCAGGATTTTTGCGGTAAGTTTAATGAAGCGACCAAAGACAAAATGGGCGATATTATTCCAGTTGAAATCAAGGTTTATGAAGATCGTACTTATGATTTTGTCTTAAAAACACCACCTGCGGCTGAACTATTAAAAAAAGCAGCTGGCATTGCTAAAGGTTCTGGCAAACCATTGCAGGAAAAAGTGGGTAAGGTGACCAAAGCGCAAATCCGCGAAATTGCTGAAAAAAAACTGCCTGATTTAAATACTGACAATCTGGAAGCAGCCATGAAAATCATTGAAGGCACTGCTCGCCAAATGGGCTTGACAGTTGAGGGCTAATATATTAATATTCAATCAACAATAATCAATAATCAAACAATATCCAAATTCTAAATACAAATATTTTGCTGATTGGAATTTGGTTATTGGCCTTCGCCAACCGAAGTTGGCTTCGGCCAACGAAGGTTGGTTATTAAAAAAGTGTGGGAGCTTTTTTAGCGCCATAACCACGCAATACTACTACCCTATTTAACTGGTGTATTGCGTACATCAGTTTTTTATATCTACGAATTATCCCAAAGGGATCCCTTCGGGACGAATCTTTTATCCCAATGGGATCCCTTTGGGACAAATATACAAAAGAAATCATTTGTACATCTGTATCTATCTGCCACCGCCAGGGCGGGGTGCCGCCAAGGGCGGCATAATCTGTATAAAATAACATCATTTAACCATATTTAATATCATTTAACTTATTAAACTAAAAAAATTTATGAGAAGAGGACGAACAAAACACACACCCCATTCAAAAAGATTTTCAGGGATAAATGCCAAAGTCGACAAAAATACGGCTTATCCTATAGAAGAAGCCATAAAATTAGCCAAGGAAACAGCAACTACTAAATTTGATTCTTCAATTGATGTTGCCGTTAGGACTGGTATTGATCCAGGCAAAAGCGAACAGCAAATCCGTTCTACTGTTTTATTGCCTCATGGTACTGGAAAAAAAATTAAAATAGCAGTTATTGCTCCGCCCGATAAGCAAAAAGAAGCCAAGGCAGCTGGCGCTGATATTGTCGGCGGCCCAGAATTAATTGAGGAGATTGCCAAAACCCAAAAAATCAATTTTGATATTCTGGTCACAATGCCGGAAATGATGAAGGATTTAGCCAAAGTTGCTAAGATTTTAGGACCCAAGGGATTAATGCCAAATCCTAAGACCGAAACCCTCACTCAAAATATCAAAAAAACCATTGAGGAATTAGCCAGGGGCAAAATGAGCTTTAAAAATGATGACACTGGCAATATTCACCTAAACATTGGCAAGGCCTCATTTGATGATAAAAAATTGATTGAAAATTATCAGGCCTTTATTGAAGCTTTAAATAAACATAAACCAACCGGCATAAAGGGCATTTTTATCAAAAATATTACTCTCTCTTCAACTATGGGCCCTGGCATTAAAGTTCAGATTTAACCTAAAAACGCCCCCACGCCGCGGGGTGTTTTTTACTTTTCTCCCCTCTTTATTTTTCCAGAGCATTTTGCTAAAATGGAAGAGCGCAGAGAAATATAATTTATACCAAAATTTTCCCAAAGGGATCACTTCGTGATTAATTTTTATTTTAAAATTTTAAAATTTTTCCATGCCTGCCAAAATTATTCTTGATTATCAATCCTTAAAAAAATTCATTGAAGCTCATAAAACCCTGGAGCAAAAAGTTGTCTGTACTATTGGTTCCTGGGACATGCTGCATATTGGGCATTTGCGCTACCTAATCCGCGCTAAAGAGCAAGGCGATATTTTGGTGGTGGGCGTTGATTCAGACCGCGCCATTAAACTTTATAAAAATCCTTTCAGGCCCATTATTCCCCATGAAGAGCGGATGGAAATGTTGTCTTATCAGCACTGCGTGGATTATGTCACTTTA
>JAPLYF010000025.1 GCA_026395675.1 Candidatus Parcubacteria bacterium | reverse complement strand
AATACAAATCCAGAGGGTATAGATTATATTATTCCTTGCAATGATGATGCGACAAAGGCAATTGAGCTGATAATTTCATTTATTGCTGATTGTATTTTAGAAGCAAAAAAATAAAAATTATCCCTTTTAATTATTATTTTTAACTAATATGGCAATAGATATAAAACTTATTACTAAATTACGCGCCCAAACCGGCGCTGGCATGAAAGATTGTCGCGAAGCGCTGGAAGAATCCAATGGTGATTTGGAAAAAGCCGTGGAAATTTTAAGAAAAAAAGGAGCCAAGATCGCTATTAAAAGAGCAGATAAGGAGGCAAAGGAAGGAATTGTATATGCCTATATTCATGCTAATAAAAAAATTGGCGCTTTAGTGGAATTAAATTGCGAAACTGATTTTGTAGCCAAGAATGAAGAATTTAAAAATTTAGCTCATGATTTAGCCCTGCAAATTGCTGCTCAAAATCCGTTATATATTTCACCAGCTGATGTACCTGAAGAAGTATTAAATAAGGAAAAAGAAATAATCAAGGAACAATTATTGGCCGAAGGTAAGCCGGAAAAAATGCTGGCTAAGATAATTGAAGGCAAGCTAGATAAATGGTATGAGGAAATTTGCCTGAGCAAACAAGCTTTTATTAAAAATGAAGATATAACTATTGAAGATTTGATAAATGAAAAAATCGCAAGTTTAGGTGAGAAAATAAAAGTGGGCGGTTTTTGCAGGAAGCAAATTTAGTTTGATTATGAAATTAGCAAAAATACAATTTAATCCCTGGGATATATATTATCAATATTTGGTTGAAGATCCGGAAATAAAAATTAATGATTATGTCATAGCTGAAACTGAAACCAATTTGGAAATCGGCAAAGTTATTGAATTGGCGGAAATTGAACAAAAAAAAATAGATGAAATTAGTAAGGAAAAGCCATTAAAAACTGTAATCAGAAAGGCCTCCCTAAAAGATTTGGAGGTTGTGGAAAATCAAGAGAAAAATAAGGATGAGGTGATGGCAATTTGTAAAAAGATGATAAATAAAAATCAGTTGCCCCTAAAATTAATTGACGCGGCTTTTTCTTTTGATAATAAAAAAATAATTTTTGCTTTCATTGCCGATGGCAGAATTGATTTTCGTCAATTGGTAAAGGATTTAACCAGGCAATTTCAGAAAAATATAAGATTACAGCAGCTGGGCGTAAGGGACGAAGCCAAGATCGATGGTGATATTGGAGCTTGCGGCATTGTGCAGTGCTGCAAAACCTTTTTGCATACCCTGGGCAATGTGAGCGCTGAACAAGCTCAATTGCAGCAGGTTTCACATCGCGGAGCTGAACGTTTATCGGGTATTTGCGGGCGTTTAAAATGCTGTTTACGCTATGAAAATGATCTTTATAATGATTTGGCTAAAAATTTTCCAGCTATCGGCCGCATTGTTAAAACACCGCGCGGCAAAGGGGAAGTTGTTGATTGGCATATTTTAAAACAGATGGTCAGGGTAAAATTAAGCGACGATGAAACAATTATTGAGGTGCCGATTGATAAGGTCAGTTAAAAGCTATTATTTATATAAAATAACTAGGTTCTCTTGAAAATTTCAGGAGGCCTTTTATTTTTGTTTGTTTTTTAGTAAAATAAGGATATAAGGATTAACATTAAATTTATGACAAACAATGTGCCCAAAAACAATATGAATAGTCAAAAAGTAGGCGTTAGGCCACAGAGCCAAAAATCAGTAATTATATTAAAGCTAATCATTTTAGCTGCAATTTTATTAATTCCTTTAACCTTTATAATTTTTGATTTGATTCGCAGTTTTTCCATTTTAAAAAATCCACAGCCCAAACAGACGAGTTCTTTGCAAAATCTAAATCAGACAGGCAGCCTTGGCAATGAATTTAATTTCCAAACAACTTTGCCCAATAGCGCTAGTAGCGATCTTTCTAAGGTTTCTAAGGAAAAACTTGATACTTTGTTTAAAAATCTCAAAAAATAATTTTAAGAATTAAATTTAAAACTATGAATAAAATCGTGGCGATAAATGGCTTTGGCCGGATTGGCCGTCAGGCATATAAAGCGTCTATTGACCTTAAATCCAAATTCAAAGTCGTGGCTGTTAATGACTTAACAGATCCGCCAACTTTAGCTTACCTTTTAAAATATGACTCAGTATATGGCCAGTGGAAAGGACATGAGGTTAAGGCGACCAAAGATTCATTAATTGTAGATGGGCAAAAAATCAGGGTCTTTGCGGAAAAAGATCCGAGCAAGTTGCCCTGGAAAAAATTAAAAATAGATGTGGTTATTGAATCAACTGGTTTTTTTACTGAGAAAGAAGGCGCCAGTTTACATTTAAAGGCGGGCGCTAAAGCAGTAGTAATTTCAGCGCCGACCAAATCTGAAGATGTTAATACTTTTGTCATTGGCGCTAATGAGAAAAAATTAAAAAAGGGCGAACAAATCATTTCTAATGCTTCTTGCACGACTAATTGCACTTCGCCTGTGATGTCGGTTTTGAGCAATCGTTTTGGCATAAAAAAAGCTATGTTAACCACTGTCCATGCCTATACTGCCACGCAGAAATTAGTTGATGGGCCAGATGCCAAAGATCCGAGAAGAGGCAGGGCGGCTTCGGTAAACATTGTGCCTTCCACGACTGGCGCAGCCAATGCTGTCATTCAAACCTTACCCGAACTTAAAAATAAATTTGACGGTCTTTCAATCAGAGTACCAGTTATAACCGGTTCCTTAATTGATGTGACAGCGCTTTTAAAGAAAAAGGTAACGGTCAAACAGGTTAATAATGCTTTTATCAGCGCGTCCAAAAATCCATTATATAAAGGCGTGATTGGCGTAACCAAAGATCCTATTGTTTCCACTGATGTAATCGGCACTACTTTATCAGCGATTGTTGATCTGGGCACAACCAAAGTGGTTGACGGTGATTTGGTCAAGGTTTTGGCCTGGTATGATAATGAATATGGCTATTCCTGCCGCTTGGTAGAAATGGTGGAAATGGTTAAAATTTAAATTTTTTTAAAAAAGGGAGCAAAGATTTATTGCTTTCTTTTATATTTGGCTTAATTTTTGCTATAATTACAATGGTTATGAATAAAACAAAATTTAGGCAATTTGTTGAATTTTTACTAAAAAATAATTTGGTAATTGTCCCCCAATACAATGTTGAGGGTTATTTGCATTTAGCAGAATTAAAAAATCCTAAAGATTTGTACCTGGGAACTGAATTGCCCTTGGATTCTTGGAAATGGTATCTGATTCCACCATTTCAGAAAATGTTTGATTATAAGAATGATCAATTTAAAGAAATTTTGCCCAAAGTCGGTAAACAGATTTTTCTAGGCGTTTCTATCCTGGATTTACAGGCCTTAACTTTACTTAATCAGGTTTTTGAGCAAGACCCTTATTATCAGGAAATTAAAAAGAAAACTATTGTTATTGGCACCAGCCATGTGCCTAAAGAAAATTTTTATAAATATTTTGCCAAGTTTGAAGAAGACAAATTGGAACATTTGCAGTTTGATATTTTTTTGGCAGTGCAAAAAAATGGTTATAAAATTTATTCTGGCTCTGAAGATGGCCAGCGTTTACTTGATAAGTTTAAATATAAAAATTATCAGCATATTGAATATGCCGGGCCAATTCGGGAAGAAGGTTTGGATCAGCAAATGGTTTCAGTCATGGATGGCATGCAAAATTTTCATGAACAGAAAATCTGGGATGATTTGGGCAAACGTTGCATGCAATGCGGAAAATGCACAATTGCTTGCCCGGTTTGCTTTTGCTTTAGGATGTATGACCAGTCAAATTTAGAAAAGGATTCAGGTTATAGGAGCCGTTGTTGGGATACTTGTTTTTATAATGAATTTACTCAAGTGGCTGGGCCTGCTCCAGCTGCGCCCAAACACAGATTAATGAATACAACTAGCCAAAAGATTTATTTTTGGTACGAACATCATTTTGTCAGGACACCGGCTTCTTTTTCTTTGCCAGGTTGCGTTGGCTGTGGGCGCTGTACGCGAACTTGTCCTGCAGATATTGATATTTTCCAGACGCAAAGAGACATTTTGAAGGCAAGACAGAGAAAAAAGTAATGTTATAGCGGACTTTAGTCCGCGGATTAATTGTGTTTTTACGGGGACTAAAGTCCCCTGTAAAGTTCAAATATGATTAATCAACGATTTAATTTTTAAAGAGTAAAAGATAATATGGAGGTAATAATTCAACGAGCAACTCTGAAGAATTTAAAGGATATACAGAGTTTAAATTTAAAACTTTTTGAAAAAGAATATCGTGAATATGATAAGTTGCTAAATTTAAATTGGACTTTGGGCAAAGAGGGTACAAAATATTTTACTGATAGAATTTCTAATAATGACGGTTGTGTATTTATTGCTTTTGTCAATGATAAAATCGTGGGTTATCTGGCCGGAGGGTTAAGCGAAAGAGAACCCTACCGAATAATGCCGATTACCGTTGAGTTAGAAAATACTTTTATAGATGAAGCATATCGATCATTTGGCATTGGCACGAAACTTTTTAATGAATTTATAAATTGGAGTAAAGGAAAAAAGGCAGGAAAGATTGTCGTGGAAGTGAGTGCCCAAAATGAATTAGGTATAAAATTCTATAAAAGGAATGGATTTAAAGAGCATTCAATGATTTTAGAATTTGATTTATAAAAATTAATCATTAAAAATTAGAAATTAGACCTGACTATTATTGATTAACTATGTTAAACGAATACAAGACTTACAATTGTAAAATATTAAAAGTCACACCAGAAGCGTCTGATTCCAAGACCTTTACTTTAAGTTTGCCTTATAAGGGGTTTTCGTTTGAGCCAGGCCAATATGTCATGGCTTCAATCCCTGGTTTTGGCGAAGCTATTTTTGGTATTGCTTCGGAAATGAATGATAAGAAAAGTATACAAATAACTGTTAGAAAGGTAGGGACTTTAACTTCGGAGCTCCATAACAAGAAAAAAGGGGATTTAATAGGTATTCGGGGGCCATATGGCCGTTCTTTTCCAATTGATTTAGCTAAGGGAAAAAATGTTTTAATAGTGGTAGGCGGGATTGGCATCCCGCCTTTGCGGCCGCTTATTCTGGATGCTCTTGAAAATCCCAAGAAATATAATAAAGTTTATATTTTTTATGGCTGTCGCGATGAAAGCACTTTGCTTTATGCCAAAGAATATCCGGCCTGGAAAAATGTTTGCGAACTTAGTTTAACCTTGGAAAAACCATTGACTTCTAAATATGCCAAGGGTTTAGTTACGACTTTATTTGATGTCAAAGATATTCCAGCTGATGCCATTGCTTTTATGTGCGGTCCGCCCATAATGTATAAATTTGTTTTAGCCAAAATGCTGGACAAGGGCTTTAAGCCGGAAAATATTTTTATTTCTTTGGAGCGCCATATGGATTGCGGCCAGGGTGTGTGTCAGCACTGCGCCATTGGCACAAAATATGTTTGCAAAGACGGTCCGGTTTTTTCTTATGCTGAATTAATGAATTTTAAGAGTTGGCTTAGCCCGATTTAGGATACTAATCTATCCCGAGGGGATCCCTTTGGGACGAATATTTTACTAATCTACTAATAATTTATGGAATACAAAAAATATCCAGAAAGAGTTTTTCGCCATTTGCTATCAATGCCAGTAGTTTATTTTATGATTTTTCCATTGGTGATTTTCGATCTTTGTTTAGAAATGTATCACCAGATTTGCTTTCGGCTTTATAAAATTCCTATTATTATGCGTTCCCAGTATATAAAGATTGACCGTCATAAGTTGCAATATTTAATCTGGTATGAAAAAATATATTGCGCGTATTGCGGTTATGCTAATGGTTTGGCGCATTATTTTACAGTCATTGCCGCTGAAACTGAAAAATATTGGTGCGGCATTAAGCATGCCAAAGACCCGAATTTTATCCCGCCAGAACACCATCAGGATTTTTTAGAATATGGCGATGCCAAAGCTTATCGTAAATTAAAATAAAAAATAAAGCTGGATCAGATGATCCAGCTGGCGGGGACTAAATATTAGGTTTGGTTCTGCATAACAGCAAGTTTTGGCTTAATTCTATTTAAAATTCCTTTTTTCCCCTCGCCAACGCAAAACCCGACTTTATCAGGGTCTTTACCGTTAAATGGATTTTTATGCTTGGGCAGGGGAAAGTTTTCCGGGTTTGTGGTCAAGAATTTCTGTCCGCAAAAAGGGCAGATCACTTCTTTTTCTGGATTTTCATTCTCTACGGCTTTGATTGTTGGCATTATTCCCTCCTTGGTTTATTTTTTGTCACAGTCCCTTTGTGACATTTAAATTTTATACAATTTTAAGAGCTCCTGTCAATTTTTAAATTTTATGTGTTTAAGTATTCCCTATAAAATCAATAATATTAAAGGGCAAAAAGCCGTGGTTAATTCAGCCAATAAAAGAGAGATAGAAATTGATTTAAGTTTGTTAAAGAATTTAAAAAAAGGCGATTGGATTTTGGTTTTAAATAATATGGCTATCCAAAAAATTACTAATAAAGAAGCTAAGCAAATTATTAATTTATATAATTATGAAAAAAACAAATAAAGGCCTATATCTGGTTTTAGGGACTGCTTTGATATCTGGTGTTTCAGTTTTTCTTAATAAATTCGCAGTCCAGGCAATCAGTAATTCTGATGTTTTTACCACTAGTAAAAATTTATTAGTGGGGATAATTTTAACTGCCTTGGTTTTAACTCCTTTTTTGTTTAATAAAATAAGAAATGTTGCTAGGGCTGACTGGTTAAAATTAGGCTTAATCGGGATTATTGGCGGCAGCGCGCCCTTTCTCTTATTTTTTAAGGGGTTGAGTTTAACTAGTGCTAGTAGCGCGGCTTTTATTCATAAAACATTATTTATCTGGGTAAGTTTATTGGCGATCTATTTTTTAAGAGAAAAAATTGGCAAGTTGCAGTATCTGGCACTAGCTTTATTATTTTTTGGAAATTTTGTTATGCTAGGTTTTAAATTTTTTAATTATGGATATGGCGAATTTTTGGTTCTAGTCGCTACTTTAATGTGGGCAATAGAATTTGTGATAGCTAAAAAGGTTTTAAGAAATATTGATTCGGAAATAGTGGCTTGGGCCAGAATGTTTTTTGGTTCAATAATTCTTTTAGCATATTTGGCAGCTACAAGCCAGATTCAAAATTTAATAACTTTAAATTCAAATCAATGGGTTTGGGTCGCCATTAGTTCGGTTTTGCTTTTAGGCTATGTTTTAACCTGGTATAAAGCTTTAAAATATTTGCCAGCTGTAACTGTGACTTCAATTTTAGTTTTGGCTTCGCCGATTACTACTTGTTTAGAGATTATAAATACCCATAAATTTAATATTTATCAAATTGGGGGATCGCTTTTGATTACTTTGGCTTGTGTGCTGATAATTTATTCAGTAAGAAAAATAAATGATGTCCAAGTTACTTCCCCAAAATTCAATTGATGGCGCTTTGCGCTGCGCCAGATATGCGTTCATGCCCAATTATTATGCTTATTGCGGGCCAGATAAAAATAAAAGTTTGTTTGAATATTGCGCAGCTAAGGAATATGATTCTGATTTGAATAAAATTTTGTCAGAGTTCGAGGTCATGTATCCTTATTTGAAATTAATCGCCAGAGAAAATAAAATTAAAGATGAATTTAATCCTGAAGTAGTAGAGGCCTATTGGCTGGGCAATAATTTAACTGAAAGTGTTAATATAAAAAATTTGTATCGCCATTTTACAGAAGATAAAAATTTGAAAAGTAAGCTCAAAAGAGGAATAGTGGAAAAAGTTTTAGGCTTACAGCCAATTTTGGCCAAGCCGCATCATAATTTTCATGTCATGAATATATGGTTGCGTGCTGGCAAAGTAAATATTATACATACTTTAAAATCAATTGATGAATGCAGGATTTCCTGGGGTAAAATTAAAAAAATAAAAAAATCTAGTATTATCGTAGATTTTCTTCCAATAATAATAAAAAATGATAAGATAACTTTAGGCGAAGCGATTGATAGGGAAGTATTGACCCAATTTAATGATAAAAGTTTTGTTAAAGATTTAAAAATAGGAGATATTGTCACTATTCACTGGGGCTGGGTGTGTGAAAAAATTAACAATTTACAATTAAGTAATTTGCAAAAATATACTTTGGAAAGTTTGAATATTTTTAATCAGCAAGGGAAGGAATTTTTTTATGCCAAAATTTGAAACAATTACTAGCCCAGAACTAAAAAAAATAAAAGCTATCGAAGATAGATATGCAGAGCTTAAAAAAAAGCATCCTGATAATCCTTTATTTAAAACAGAATTTTCAAAAGATGTTCCTAAAGATTATGTTAGCGTGTATCGTACTGTCCCAGAAAAATATATAGATGAGGTCGGTAGGCACGGCCTTAAACCAAACCAAGAAATCTTGACGGACATAGAGATGGTTAATCAGAAATTAGGTTGGTTGTTAAAATATAAGGAATGCAATAAAATTTTTAATAAATTTGCGCCCAAAGGATTTTCAAGAGGGAATGTAGTATATGCCTTTCCTGATCAATACGGTTGGTTTGGATGGAGAAAAGATGAAAAAAATTCAATTACAATTGAAATAAAATTAGACCCTAAGAATGTCCTAGTCGTTAATGCTGCATTTTGGAATCAAGCATTTCCATATCCAAATAGTGAAAAATCCATAGTAGCTAATGCTAAGGAATATTGGGGGAGTGCAGTCCCATTAACAGAATTTAGAAAAGAAGAGTGGGACGAGTGGGAGGGTAGATTGCCAGAAGTATTAATCCCTTTTAAAGTTAATACAAAATTTTTAAAAGTTGTTAAAGAATGAATTTATGCCTAAAAAGAATATCCGCCAGAGGCGGATCCGCCTTGGGCGGAAAAAACCATCAGTTGCTATTTTTGGCTTAACAAGCTGCGAAGGCTGCCAGTTTTCCATTTTAGATTTGCACGAGAAATTTTTAGAATTAACCAAATACATTGAATTGGATGAATTTCGTTTGATTGAGGATGAAAAAGAGCGTTCTCATTATGATATTGCTTTTATTGAAGGTAATCCTGTAACCAAGGAAAATTTACATATTTTAAAACGCATCAGAAAAATTTCTGATATTGTAGTTGTTTTAGGCAATTGCGCTGATTTGGGCGGGGTTTGGGAAATAAAGAATTACCATGATTATAAAAAAATCGGTTGTTATGTTTATAAATCCTGCAAAACCATTGAAAACAGGGAAGTGGTAGAAGTGCCCAAGGCAATAAAAGTAGATTATGTAATTCCTGGCTGCCCAATTAATGCGCAGAATTTTTTGGATTTGGTTTATAATTTAATTAATAAAAAGCCCTGGGCCTTGAAAATGAATCCAGTTTGCTGGGAATGCCAGATTAATAAAAACCCCTGCCTTTTGCAAGAAGGCAAAATTTGCTTGGGTCCAATTGCTTTAGCCGGCTGTAATGCTGTTTGCTTGAATTCACGACAAGAATGTTGGGCCTGCCGCGGGATTTTGGATCAGGCAGATGAGAAAATTAGGAATTTGATTAAAATTTTACAAAATCATGATTATAGTATTGTTGACATTTTAGAGAAAATGGAATTTTTTGGAGCGCGAGATAGGATTGAAGCTGCCTTAAATCAGCCAAGACAGGAAAAGAAAAAATAAAACAAAAAAACCCTTTTGTCATTCCGAATATATATGAGGAATCTATTACACCGATGTAATGGATCTTTCACTTCGTTCTGGATGACAAAAGGGGTTTTTTGTCGTTAATTGATTGACATAATTCAAATATAATTTATAATAGAATTACAGTAGGCGATTACCCATCGCTTATTGCCTCCTTTTTAGGCGCTGGGCCTGTCAAAAAAGGCTCTATATGTGCCACACACAATACTGCCAAATGGGCCCAGCGCACGCAACTTCGGGAGAGTGTAATACCACTCTCCCTTTAAATTTTTTGTAAAAGAAAAAAGGCGAGATTGCTCTCGCCCTTTTTTGAAACAGAATTTAGTGATTCGTCTTTGAAATTGGACATTTTAGCCAATTTCCCGGAGTATCGCATCGTTTGCAAATGGCACAGAATTCATTATCAATTCCAGTTACTTTTTCTTTCGTTTTCTGCTGCACATTTTTTGTGAGAATACAAGGCATTGGCTTCCTAGCATGTCCTTGAGGACAGTGTTCTTCTTCACCGAAGTTTCCTCCACATATGGTGCAACGGTTTCCTTCTTCTTCAACTTGCGCTGCTTTCATTTTTCCTCCTTTAAGTTTTAAATTAATTTAATTTTACTCTATTTTTTCAATTTTGTCAATTGTGATTTATCTTTTATGATTGGTTTGGTATAATATTACTAAGATGTAAGAGGTAAGATATAAGATGTAAGTTTTTGTGCTTAAATCTTAATTCTTAAATCTTAAATCTAAAAATTTATGACTGAATTTTTATCATTTGATTTAAACCAAGCTTACAATGAAATCAAAGAGCGCGCTGAAGCAGCGCCAGTAACTGACAAAGAAGCATGGGATAGCATGGTTGATGATTATATTACTGAAAGGCAGCAGGTGGGTGAATTGGACTTAGATGAAGATAGTCAGGGGATGATTGAACAATTGAAAGCCATGTGGCTTGAGTATGAAAAGAATCTGAATATTAGGTAACTGAAACTTTAATTTATGGCTAGGCCAATAAAAATTTTAATTACTGTTATTATCATTATTGCTGGGGGAATGGCTGGCCTTGTTATTTATTTTTATCCGCAAGTTAGGCCGGCGATTGGTTTGCCAGTGGCTGACGTGACGAAACTTTTGGTTAATGCGAATGTCAATGCGAATAATAATGCCCCCCTTCGCTCTTCGAGCTCCGGAGGGCAGGCGAATATAGCGAATGTGGTTCCAGAAGTTATCACGCCAACTGTTCAAGGGCCATTTACAATTTTGGGGAATTTTCAGATTGATGTTTTTGCCAAGGATTTAAAGACGCCGCGCGTCTTACTTTTTGATGATCAAAGTAACTTGCTGGTTTCAGCCATGGGCGAAGGCAAGGTTTATGCAATTAAATCTGATGGCTCAAAAATAGTTTTAGCTTCTAATTTAAATAACCCGCATGGCTTGGCGCTTAATAATGGCTATTTATATGTTGCAGAAACAAACAGAGTTAGCCGCTATACGTATGATTCAGCAAATTTAAAATTAGGGACAAAAGAATTTTTATTTAATTTGCCGAATGATGGGGAACATACTACCCGTACTTTACAATTTGGTCCCAATGGATTTCTATATGTTTCTGTCGGTTCATCCTGCAATGTTTGTCATGAAAGCGATGAAAGGCGAGCCGCGATCTTAAAATATGATCCGGCTAATTGGTCTTATGAAATTTTTGCGCATGGTTTGAGAAATACTGTTTTCTTTATTTTAAATTCCAGGACAAAGCAATTTTGGGGCAATGACATGGGCCGCGACTATTTAGGCGATAATTTGCCGCCAGATGACTTAAATATTTTAAGCGCGGGTAAAAATTATGGCTGGCCCATTTGCTATGGCGACAAGGTTCATGACACGAATTTTGATAAAAATGTTTATGTCAGAGACCCATGTCAGGATACTGTGGCGCCAATTTTTGAATATAATGCGCATAATGCGCCGCTTGGTTTAGCTTTTATTGATTCCAAAATGTTTCCTAGCGATTGGCAAGGGGATTTGCTGGTTTCCTTGCATGGTTCCTGGAATAGTTCAGTACCGGTTGGTTATAAAGTTGTGAAATTAAAAATTGACGGGAATAAAGTAATTAGTTCTGAAGATTTTATCACTGGATTTTTAACTGATAAAGGCGCGATTGGCAGGCCAGTTGATTTGGTGTTTGGGCAAGATGGGGCTTTATATTTGTCTGATGATAAGGCGGGGGTGGTGTATAAGATTTATAAATAGAATTCTGTCAGCTAGAGGCTGATCCGCCTTTGGCGGAAATTATGAAATTGGTTTTAGGCAAAATGCTCGGAAACGGAATGACAGACTTTAGTCTGTTACTTAAGTCGGTAACACACTAAAGTGTGTCGATCCGGTTTTGGCGAAAATTATTTTGTAGTTATATAACAATTATCGGCAGCTTTAGCCGCCGTTCGACCGCTAAAGCGGTCGATAATAACTCCAAATCCACAGACGTTTTCGCCAGCCCTTGACTTTGTTAGTGCAATAATAACTTCAAGAAAAAGAGAATTTAAGCTATAATGGAAGTAGCTTAATTTTTTTATTTATGGCATTAAAAACCATTAAAATCAACCACATTGCCAAGATGGAAGGGCACACTGGTTTTGTGGCGTCAATTTTGGAAGGGGATGTGAAAAAGGCCAAGTTGGAAACCTTGGAAGGCGCGCGTTTGATTGAGGGCATACTTTTGGGACGGGATTATTTTGAAGTGCCCATGATCACTGCCAGAATTTGCGGCATTTGCCCGATTGTGCATTTTCTTTCAGCCACGCATGCGATTGAAGATGCCTTTGGCATCAAAGTTTCCAGCCAGACCATTGCTTTGCGCAAAGTCATGGAATTGCTACAAATAATCCATTCCCATTCCTTGCATATGTTTTTCTTATCCTTGCCAGATTTTTTTGGCATTGCCAATGATCTGAATTTTATAAAAAAATATCCCAAAGAAACCCAGGCGACTTTGCGCGTGCGCCAGTTTGCCATTGATATGGTTGAACTTATTGGCGGCAGAATTGTTCATCCTTTAACAATTGAAGTCGGCGGGTTTAAGAAATTGCCTTCTAGTCAGGAAGTTAATAAATTATTAAAAAATTATAATTCGCTTTTAGGAGATGCAATTTTTATGGCTGAATTTGCGCGTAAAATAAAATATCCCAAATTCAGCCGGGAAACAGAATTTGTTGCGCTTGATAATAAAAAAGAATACGAAATTCTCTGGGGTGATATTATAACCAGCAAAGGCAAAAAATATTCTGTTAAAGAATTCCAGCATAAGATTAAAGAATTCCACCAGCCATTTGAAAATGTTAAAAGGGTAAGTTTGGATAAGCAGCCGTATTTCACAGGAGCTTTAGCGCGCATTAATTTGCATTATGAAAAATTAAATCCCCAGGCCAAAAAACTCTGGCTGGAAGCAAAACAAAAAATGCCCTGTTATAATACTTTTTATAATGTTTATAGCCAAGCAGTTGAGATTGTTCATTGCTTGGAAGAGATTAATAAAATTTTTAAGCAGCTGGGAAAAATTGACCAGAAAAACATTAAAGTTAAAGTTAAGCCCAAGGCAGGCGAGGGTTATGGCGCGGTTGAAGCGCCACGCGGGATTTTGCTTGATTATTATAAATTTGATAAAAATGGCAAAGTTTTGGAAGCCAATGTAATTACGCCAACTGCGCAGTTTTTAGCCAATCTGGAGGCGGATTTAAAAGCTTATTTGCCGAATGTTTATAAATTGCCGGTTCATGAGCGCAGAATCAAGATTAGGGCGTTGATACGCGCCTATGACCCGTGTATTTCCTGTGCGACGCATTAAAATTGTTGGTTCCCGCCATTTGTCATTCAGAATCTTTCGCTTTGCTCAGGATAAACTCCGTGAAGAATCTAGGATGTAATGGATTCCACGCTGCGCTCTGAATGACAGTACGACAAATGGCGTGCGCTTTTTTAAACTAAATTACAATGTTTCGCTTTTTTTTATCCACCACAATTGAAGACCCTCAGAACATAGTTATCTTTGATAAAGCAATTATCAAAAAAATCACCAAAGTTTTGCGTTTGAATGTTGGTGATTCTTTGTTTTTGTTTGATAACACTGGAGAAGAATATGAAGTGGCGATCAGTGAATTCAAGGATAAAAAATTTTTTTGTCGTTTAATCAGGAGAATGGAAATTGACAGAGAACTGCCAATTGAAATTGTTTTGTACCAGTCACTTTTAAAAAAAGATAAATTTGAATGGGTTTGCCAGAAAGTAACAGAAATTGGAATTAAAAAAATTGTGCCGATAATAACTGAATTTTGTGTAGTTAATGAATTAAATCAAAATAAAATTAGCCGCTATAAAAAAATAATTGAAGAAGCCATGATCCAAAGCGGTGGTAAAATCCCGCCAATTTTTGAAACAGTAATTAAATTTGAGGAAGCGGTCAGAAAATTAAATCCCAGGGATTTGAATTTAATCTTTCATGAACAGGAAAAAAACAATAATTTACTTGAGATATTAAGGTCGCATGGCAATAAAGTAATTAATATTTTTGTGGGGCCCGAAGGCGGCTTTTCACCATTTGAAATTGATTTGGCGCGACAGAATTCCTTGATTCAAGTTAGTTTGGGGAAAAGAATTTTACGAGCAGAAACTGCGGGAATTGTGGCCTGTGGGACCATATCTCAACTATTTGTAGACTAGTATTATTACAGGGCACTTTAGTGTCCGTAAATTACGCGGACTAAAGTCCGCTGTAAAATTTTTCCATTATGCACGATCTCCATTTAGCAAACCAAATATTAAAAGTTATTTTGGATTACGCCCAGAAGAATAAACTCAAAAAAGTTAAGGGTGCGGTTATTGAATTGGGACAGATAACTGAGCATGGCTCGGAAATTGCGCCGGAGAATTTGGAGTTTAATTTGAAAATGCTCGCGAAAGAAACGCTGGCAAATGGGATTGATGTTAAGATAAATAAAATAAAAAGTAATGATTGGGTTTTGAAGGAGATTGAAGGTGAATAATCTTGAATTCCGAAAGCCGAATTACGAATTCTAAATTTTTGCATAATTTGTAGCGAACGAAAATGCTCTTGTTTGGAATGACACACTTTTAGTGTGTTACTGTAACAAACTGAAGTTTGTCCATCCGTTACTGGCATTTTCGCCTAATTTCAATTTTTTTGCTATAATTAAGCCATGCAGTTAAAATCTCTCACTCAAATAAAAAATTTGAAAAGCAAGACTGTCTTGGTCCGCGTTGATTATAATGTCGCTTTAAAGCATGGCAAAGTTTTGGAGCCGGAAAGAATAGAACGCAGTTTTCCTACTATTAATTACTTACTCAAAAAGAAAGCCAGGGTGATTTTGATTTCCCATCTTGGCAGTCCTGGGGGAAAGTTTGATCAGAAATTAAGTTTAAAGCCAGTGGCTGTTTACCTGGATAGCGTTGCCAAAAAGCCAGTTCATTTTGTTGATGATTGTATTGGGGAGAGAGTTAAGCAAAAGATTGCCAAATTAAAGGCTGGGCAAATTTTGCTTTTGGAAAATTTAAGGTTTTATCCAGGCGAAGAAAAAAATGACGCAAAATTTGCCCGTCAATTAGCAGAACTGGGGGACTTTTTTGTTAATGAGGCCTTTTCAGTTTGCCACCGGGCTCACGCGTCTGTTTCAGCGATTACAAAATTCTTGTCAGCTTATGCCGGCTTTAATTTGATTGATGAAGTTGAAAATTTGGACAAACTTTTGCACGGCTTTAAAAAACCAGCCGTGGCCATTATTGGCGGAGTAAAAATTTCCACCAAAATCAAAGTGATTGAAAATTTTTTGAAAAAATATAATTATGTTTTGATTGGCGGGGCCTTGGCTAATAATTTTTTGGCCGCGCAAAAAATCAATATTGGCCAGTCAGTTTATGAAAAAGAATTTGTGGGTCTGGCAAAAAAATTATTGAAAAAATCCAGGGGAAAATTAATTTTGCCCCTGGATATGAGGATTTGCAATAACCTGAAGGGCAGGGGAAAGATTTTGATCAAGAAAATTTCCGAGTTAAATAAAATTAAGTCAAAGAAATTTTATATAGTGGATATTGGCTTAAGGACAGAATTGTATTTTGCGCGCCATTTTAAACAAGCTAAGACCTTAGTATGGAATGGGCCAATGGGTATGTTTGAAATCCCGGAATTTAGTCATGGCAGTGATTACATTGCCCAGCAGTTTGCATTAATATCTAAAGGAACATCTTTTGGCGTAACCGGCGGGGGCGAGACAATTACTTTATTGGATAAATTAGAAATAAAAACCTGGCCGGATTTTGTGTCTACAGCTGGAGGAGCCATGCTGGAATTTTTGGAAGGCAAGGTTTTGCCTGGTATAAAGCCTTTAATTAAATAATTAACCCGCCTCTGCTAAAGCTACGGCGGGCAAGCAATTTAACAATCTAACAATTTAACAATTAATTTTAAAATCTATGTGTCCAAATTTTAAGGAAAATCCACTGT
>JAPLYF010000055.1 GCA_026395675.1 Candidatus Parcubacteria bacterium | reverse complement strand
AGAAATAGAAAAGCATTTCGTTGATTGAGAGCAATGTATTCCAAAATTTGTCTATTGTTTATCTGGTACAAATTTGGATTCCCTGGATACTCAATTAGAATTTTACTGTAAGAAAGAGTCTTTAGTGGCTGACCTATGAATTTATTATATTCAGCGGAGGCAGTCTTATTTGATGGCGCTGGTTTACCGAATACCGCCATGGTATTTTTCTCAAGATAGTCAGATTGCCAAATATCTTTTACTGAAAATTTTTTATTCCGCTTATCTACAAGGTTAAGGATACATTCAGCAACGAAAGATAAAACATCAGGAGTAACCTTTTGATCCATAAAACGGGAATAGCCTTGGGGCTTTTTCCTGATATCGAGATCAATCTGATCAAAATGTTGTTTAAGTAAATTTTCCATATTTTTAGACTTAATTTATTTCCATAATACGCCTAAAAAGGAGCTAAGTCAAATATATCTTAATAAAATCTTAACTAAAAAAACGTTGACCAATATGGAAAACGTTTTTTATTTTGTGGACCGGACCCGCCTTCGCTCTACGAGCTTCGGCGGGCGGAATGATGCATTGTTTTATTTTTCGCTAAAAACAAAACGAACCACTATTGTGGCTCGTTCGTGCTGTGGACCGGACAGGACTCGAACCCGCTACCTCCTCGGTGCAAACGAGGCGCTCTACCAGGTGAGCTACCGGCCCAGTTAGAAGTATAGGTAAACAATGCGCTAACCGTTGATTACGAATGTACATAATCAATGGTCATAACAATGTAATCACTAAACTTCTAACTGGGCCGGCCCTCTCATTTATAGAGAGAGCAAATAATTTAAATTATCAGAACTAGAATGCTCATAAACTTTTAACTGGGCAGGCCCTCATTTTTTAATTGAGGGAAATATATTTGTTTTGGTTAGAAAAATATAGACTTCTAACTGGGCCGGCCCCCTCAACATTTCTGTCAGGGAGCATATTGATCCAAATAAAAAATATCCTCAAAAGGATTTATTCTATTGTAGCAAAAATTTATTTCAATGTCAAACATAAAAATACAAAATATTTTCAAAACTTTTTCCGCCAGAGGCGCCGTGCCCGCCGGCAGGCAGGGATCCGCCTCTGGCGGATACTTTTCTCTTTCCAGCTTTTTACTAAAATAAAAGTTATCCACAGATTTTTTATAAAAATCCTTATAATGCTTGACAGAAAATGCTATAATTAAATCAAGAAAATTTTTGAAATAAAATTTTTAACTTTTAAGAATTAACTCTACATCAATGGCAAAGAAAAAAGCAAAGAAAAAGGTTGCAAAAAAAGCAAAAAAGAGAAGAAGATAAAACATAAAGCCCTCTCACACTAAAGTAAGAGGGTTTTATATTTAAATAACGCACCGTGTCATCCTGCCTACGCAGGCCGAAGCCTGCTACGGCAGGCAAAGGCCTGAACGAAGTGAAGGATCTGATATTAACAGATTCTTCGTTTTACTCAGAATGACAATGTCCTCTGACACGGGGCGTTTTTAAATTAATTTCGCTTGTTCAAATCCTTTTCTTTCTTTGTCATTAAAAATTTTCACTTTGCCATAAATTCCATCATAACCTGGCTCAATAATTAATTTGCCTTCTCGTACTCTTTTGATTGCCTCTACAACTTCAGGCAAAGTTGTTTTCTTTAATTCATCAAGATTCAAATCCAACAAAGCGGCAAATTCTGTGCCAGCTTTTTTTATAATATTAAAATATTCTGCCTGCACGCGCTTGGAACTTTTTCCGACATTAAAACTTTCCGCAATTATTTCCTGCAAAGGCACTAGACTTTTGAAAGGAATATGTTTGTCTAATTCGCCTTCCTCTCTGTCAGCCAGATCATCAACCCGATGTAGCACACCGATTGTCAAAGGTTTTTTACAAACAGGACAAATACCTTTGTTCTTTTTTGTTTCTTTGGGTGTTAAAGAAAAATTATGATTGGCATGGCCATCATAATGGTATTTGCCTTCCTCGGGATAAAATTCAATCGTGTATAAAAATTTCTTTTTGTCCTGATTTTTCAAGGTCTGATAAATTTCATTATACGAAACATCTTCAAAATCAAAAACATTTGCCTCGCGTCCCAAATTTGGCAAGGAATGCGCGTCTGAATTAGAAACTAAAGTAATTTTATCCAAGTCAGACAAGCGCCAATTCATTGGCGGGTCAGATGAAAGGCCGGTTTCAATAGCAAAAATATTTTTACTAAATTTGCCAAAACATTCTTCAATGGAATCAAAACCGGATTTGGAACCAAAAATAGAAAACCAGGGCGTCCAGGCATGGGCCGGTATTAACATTGCTTTTTCATTTATACTAAAAACCACTTTGGCCAATTCAATTGAACTCAAACCAATAATGGGCCGACCATCAGATTTTAAATTACAGCCCATTTTTTCCAGAGTAGAATTAAAATTCTCAACATTTTTTATTTCTGGGAAAAAAATATTTAAATGTATGCGCCTTGTTTTTTCACCTTGTTTATAAATACAAGAAATTTCCGTACATAAAATAAACCGTACTTCCTGTTCTGCCGAAGAAGCGATTTGCAAATCGCTTCTTCGGCTTGAGGAAATTTCTTTTTTTAATTTGAATAAACCATTGCCCAATGGTTCCAATTCTTTTTTTATATCTCCAAACCATGCCGGATGCGTAAAGTCACCGGTGGCCACAATATCAATACCTTTATATTTGCACCACTCATCAATTTTTTCCAACACCAAATCCCGCGAGCAAGCCCGCGAGTATTTAGAGTGAATGTGTAAGTCAGCTATTTGACGCATAGAACGATGGATATAGGAAATATGTAATAGGTAATATGAAAAAGAAAATTTTATAAAATATCCTCCAATCCTTATTTCTTATTTCCTATTTCGTATTTCTAAAGTATTTCAATTTTAACATTTTAAAACCAAATTGTCTAAAATGAACGAATACTTGCCTTATTAAGAGATTCTATAATATAATCTTATTATCAATTAAACTATACTTTTAAATTACAAAAAAAATTATGCCTAGTTATAATAATGAAATTTCTAAAACTTTTTCTGAATTTTTACTTTTACCAGGATTGACTACCAAAAATTGTCTGCCTGAGAATATCGACTTAAAAACTCCTTTAACTAAATTCAACCGCCAAAAAGAACCTTCAATTATGCTTAATATCCCTTTTTCCTCAGCCATAATGCAGTCAATATCAGATAACCGCTTAGCTATTGCTTTGGCTAAATGCGGAGGAATTTCTTTTATCTTTTGCTCGCAGCCGATTGCCAGCCAATGTGAAATGGTTAAAAAAGTGAAAAAATATAAAGCCGGCTTTGTAACCAGTGAGTCCAATCTCCTGCCTGATCAAACAATGCAAAACGTTATTGCTTTAAAGGAAAAAACCGGGCATACTACCATGGCCGTAACTGCTGATGGCACTTCCAGCGGTAAATTGCTTGGCATTTTGACTAGCCGTGACTATCGGCCAGATAAAACCCCCGCTGATATTCCTGTTAAAAATTTGATGACGCCTAAAGAAAAATTGATCTGCGGGCTGGAAGAAATAAATTTGGAACAGGCTTATGATATGATTTGGGAATATAAGCTGAATGTTTTACCCATTATTAATAAGGAGGGGCAGCTGGTTTATTTGGTTTTCAGGAAAGATTATGAATCCCATCAGACAAATTATTTGGAATTAATTGACCGCGAAAAAAGGTTTATAGTCGGAGCGGGAATTAATACCCATGATTACCGTGAACGTGTGCCGGCTTTAATTGAAGCTGGCACAGATGTTTTATGCATTGACTCTTCAGATGGATACAGCGAATGGCAAAAAGAGGTGATAAGTTTTATTAAAAATAATTTTCCCCAAATGAAGGTCGGCGGCGGCAACGTGGTTAATGCAGAAGGCTTCGAATATTTAGCCGAAGCAGGGGCTGATTTTATAAAAGTCGGCATCGGCGGCGGCTCAATCTGCATTACCAGGGAGCAAAAAGGCATCGGCCGCGGACAGGCCAGCGCAATTATGGATGTAGCCCAAGCCAGAAACAAATATTTTGAAAAAACCGGCACCTATATTCCTATCTGCTCAGACGGAGGCATTGTATTTGATTATCACATTACTCTGGCATTGGCTATGGGAGCAGACTTTGTTATGCTGGGAAGATATTTCGCACGCTTTGATGAAAGCCCAACCGCCTTACTTAAAATTAATGGCAATTATGTTAAAGAATATTGGGGAGAAGGCTCTGCCAGGGCGCGTAATTTCCAAAGATATCAGGAAGTCGGAAAGAATAAAATGTTTTTTGAAGAAGGTGTTGATGTCTATGTGCCCTATGCCGGCAAACTAAAAGACAATCTGGATATATCATTGACAAAAATCAAATCTGCTATGTCAAGCTGCGGTGCAAAAAATATCAAAGAGCTGCAAGACAAAGCAAAAATTGTTGAAATCTCGTCTGCCAGCATAAGGGAAAGCGGACCACATGACATTATTAATAAAGAAAGCAGGAATGATTAATTTTAAAAATAATTTTAAATGAAAAAAGGCAGAGCTTTATACTCTGCCCTTTTTTCTATTTTTAAAAGACATCAATCTTTCTTTTGTAAATCGGCGATTTGGCGCATATTTAAAAAATTATACCCTGCTTTAGCTCTGTCGTTCGCGAACGACGAACTTTAGCAGGCCCACTAAGGTGGGGGATAAAATATGAATTTATTTAAAAACTGTTTTAATCGCTTCGTACTGATCTTTAACCAATTCTTTGGCTTCTGGGATTAATTTATTCCAACTTCTTTCCATTTTGGCCAAAGCAAAATCAATACCTTCCTGATAATCAATGTTATGAACTTTCCAGGCCAGAATTAATAAAGCCGGGAATGATGTAATATGTGCCATAGCATCTGCGCTTGCCACGCATTCAGCTTCAATGGTTTTCCTTTCAATCCCCTGACTGCCACGATGCGCTTCAATGCAATGTTTAACCTGATCAATCTTATCTTGCGGATAATTTAGTTTGCTTAATATTTCCTGGGCGAGCTTTGGACTATGCAAATGATGTTCAGGCATCAATTTTGCATCATAAACACTGGCATAATCATGCAGCCAGGCAGCCAAAGTTACAATTTCTAAATCGGCACCTAACTTTTTTGCTAAAATTTTAGCGTTTTCCACTACGGGAACAAAATGCGTTTCCAGCGCATATATAAATTCATTTGAATCTTTAGCACATGTCTCGCGCACAATTTTTTCTACTTGTTCAATTATTGTCATATTAAATCTTTCTTTTCATTATTAGACCCATTGGCTTAAAGCCCCATTTTTTATAAATGGCAATGGGCTTCTTGTTGCCATAAAAAACATGAAGTTGTAAAAATTTCACTTTGTTTAATTTAAACCATTTTAAAGCTTCACGCCACATTAATTCTGCAATTCCCTTGCCTCGATAACTTTGAGTTATAAAAATTTCTGAGACATTACCTGTCAAATAAATTTTATTCCCTTTTTTATGTTTAATAATTCTTGCTAAAATAAAACCAATTATTTTATTTCCATCCAAAGCTGCTAAAAATAATTTATTTTTTCTATTAAATGCCTTGGAGAAAAATTTCTGATAAAGGGGAATTTCAAAATCTCCAAAACCCTTAATTGTTTGGTCAGCAATTTTAATCATTAAGCTTTCATATTCCTTGGCTAATTCCCTAATTTGCTTAAGATCGGCTTTTTTAACTTTTCGTAATTTTATCTGCATATCAAAACTTTATCACTTCCAACCCGAATTGTCTAAAACAAAAAAGCTTCGCTTAAAACGAAGCTTTATTGTTAAACTGGCAATGTCCTACTTTCTCCCCGAAGGAATATCATCGGTGCTGAAGGGCTTAACTTCTGTGTTCGGAATGGGAACAGGTGTGCCCCCTTCGCTAGAATCACCAGACTTCGATATACCAATCTTTGATATAGCGCCTGTCTATTGAGTCTATGAGCTTTCCGCCGGAGGCGGATCCGCCTTTGGCGGAAACTGCCGTGTTCGGCCTACGCCAACATTCGCCTAAGTCCGCCGTAGCTTTATGCGAAGGCGGGCTAGAGCCACCAGATATTATTATTCCATTATAATTTAATGAAACAATATGTATCTATTGACTCTTATTTAATAAGCTAGCCTGTCCGCCGTAGCTCCGCGGTGCGGAGCGAAGGCGGGAATCACCAGACAAAGTTACAAAATTGAAACAATTTTGTAACCGAAGTCTAATGACTTTCTTGATCCGCCATAGCTTCACGCGAAGGCGGATATGTTATATCTTTGTGTCTAATAAATTTTTTTATGCGCCCAAAATTCTTGTGGTTAAACAAATGGAATATTAGTACGTCTTGGCTCAAGCCATTACTGGCCTTTCACCTAACGCCTATCAACCTAGTCATCTCCTAGGATCCTACGAAACCTAATCTTGAGGACAGCTTCACGCTTAGATGCTTTCAGCGTTTATCTAAACAGTACGTGGCTACCCAGCAATGCCCTTGGCAGGACAACTGGTACACCAGAGGTACGTCATTCTCGGTCCTCTCGTACTAGAGAATGGCCCTCTCAAGTTTCAACGCCCATGGCGGATAGGAGACCGAACTGTCTCACGACGTTCTGAACCCAGCTCACGTACCGCTTTAATTGGCGAACAGCCAAACCCTTGGGACCTTGTACAGCCCCAGGATGCGATGAGCCGACATCGAGGTGCCGAACCTCCC
>JAPLYF010000001.1 GCA_026395675.1 Candidatus Parcubacteria bacterium | reverse complement strand
ATGGCCTCGAGAACGATGAGACACAACCTAGCCCCTTTTTATAGTGTCTCATTTGTCTCATTTTGTGTTTAATAGCCAGACCTGAGTGCCTCAAAAATCGCCCTTTACAGACGCTCAAAAAAGCCCTAAGATTCCCTATATATACAATTGTCAGACCTCGCTGTTCAGCCAGTCGGGATTAGAACTTTGCTCAAAATATGGATTTTAAAACATACAAAAAGTTATTAATAAGCTCGGGCTTCATTCAGTTAATTATAGCCCTTATTTTTTATCTACAAACCCACTTTTTTCCAGGTCAAAGCTGCCGCCTTTATAATGACTGTGTTGGTCAAGCCATGGCTTATAGTTTTATTACCCTACCAATCGGCTTACTGGGAATTATCAATATAATTCTGTCCTACTTTAAAAAGTTACATAAATTTTCCTGGCTAATTATAATCTGGCTTAGCTTAACTTGGCTCTATGTAATCTATTGGGTAATAATCCCGCTTTTCTTTACTATTTTAAAATAATCAAAAACTATGCAAGAAATTAATATGCCCGCCAAAGGCGGGTCCCTGCCTGCCGGCGGGCACGGCGCCACTGGCGGAAAAAAAATCATCATAGCCCAATTTATCATCCTGCTCGCAGGCACGATTTTTGCCTGGACCAACTTCACGATTGAACTAATTAACTGGCTAAACAAAAGGGCTTGCACTACTGGTTGTGTTGTTGGCTTGGTCAATCCTTTTTTAACTCCCTGCTTTTACGGCGCAATTTTCTTCACTTTAGCCTTTATCCTAAGCGCAATTATCTTAAAGAAGAATAAATAAAAAATCAAAAAAATAAAGGCGTCCCGCAACACGGAACGCCTTTTTCTTTTCTATTTATTTTTTTCTATGACCTTTTTTACTTCCCCCGGGAATTTCTCAAGGCAGCCTGGACAAATGTAGGAATTTCTGTCCGCAACAAGCTGTTTTAAATCCTCCCCTTTTCTTTTGCAAATAATGCATTTCTTTTCTTCCATTTCTTCCATTCTTTCCTCCTTTGCTAAAATTAACGCAATACCTGGTTTTAAAATAAAGTATTTAAATAAATTTGTCAATATCTTCTAGGGAAAAGTATATGACTGTATTATTATCGGCCGCTTTCTTGTCCGCCGAAGCGAAAGCGTAGGCGGAAGCGGCCGTACGATGGCTAAAGCCATCGATAATATTTCTGGAATTCCAAGCCATTTTCACTTGTCAATTAAACCTTTTCAAATAAAAAACACCGTTCGCATAGGCATTTTTATTATTTTAAAATTTTGATTTTGAATTTATTTTGACATTTGGGCTTTGACTTTTGAATTTCTCCTTAAACCTTCACATAGCGATTTACCGCCAGATAACTGCTCAATAAATTTATAATTATAGCGCCTAAAAATTCCAGACCAAAAATCATGGCAAAATTCTGATTAAAATAACTAATAATATTAAAATCGCTTTCCAAAATCAAAGCCAAATAGGGTTGTAAAAATCCCAGCAAAGGATAAATTATAATCACTGAAATTACCAGTGAAAAAAAAGCAAAAATAATTCCCTGCAGTAAATATGGCGCTTGCACAAACCAGTTGGTCGCGCCCACCAGCTTCATGGCAATTATTTCTTCGCGATGAGTATAAATCGCCATTCTGATAGCATTAAAAATAATAAGAATGGAAATAAATGTGAAAATCAGGGCAATCACAAAAACACCATTACTTACTCTTTTGGTTATACCTGTTATGCGCTCAATAATCTGTTTGTGATCATCAAAATCCTTGCTCTCAATTAAATTATTATACTGGGGATCAGACAAATCTTCCAAAATTACAGGGTAATCATTAGTGCTTTTAGCTTTAATCACCAAACTGGCGCCTAAAGGATTTTTATCAAGCTCATTTAAAGATTCAATAATCTGCTGGTTATCTTTATGTTTATTTTTAAAGCTCTCTAAGGCCTGATCTTTAGAAATATAATCCACAGCTTTGACTTGCATTAAACTCTGCAAATAGCGCTGGACATTTTGAACCTGATCTTCTTTAATCTCTGGCTTAAAATATAAAGCAATATCAACTTTTCCTTCGATTGAGGCAATCGCTGTTTTGGCTATCACATTAAAAATAATCAGCAAGTTTATGGAAAAAAGCGCCAGAATAAAAATAGTCAGGGTCACAAAAGATAACCAGAAATTTCTGAAAAAATCCTGGAAAGAAAATTTTATAACTCGAAAAAAAGAGGTTAACATAATAAAACAATTTCAAATTTTAAATTATAAATGCTAAATGAATCTTTAAATGTCTAAATAACAAAATAAATTTATTCATTTAAAATTTAATCATTGATTAAAAATTAGAAATTAGAAATTAAAAATTTACAAAACATACCTCCCTTCTTCTTGGTCGCTAATTATCTGCCCCTGATCAATTAAAACCACGCGTTTTTTTATCCTATTAACTACATCTTTATTATGAGTCACCAGCATAACCGTGGTGCCAAATTCATTTATTTTCAAAAGCAAGTCAATAATGTCTTTAGTGTTTAAGCTGTCCAAATTGCCAGTCGGTTCATCAGCCAGCAAAATTTTGGGGCGATGCACCAGCGCCCGAGCAATGGCCGCTCTCTGGATTTCACCGCCAGAAAGCTGGTGCGGATAACGGTCATGCTTGTCTTTCAGGCCCACTATTTTCAAAACCTGGGGAATGATATTTTTAATCTTGCGAGAGCTAATACCGCAAACTTCCAAGGCAAAAGCCACATTTTCATAAACTGTTTTTTTAGGCAGTAATTTAAAATCCTGATAAACAGTGCCGATCTGCCGCCGCAATAAGGGGATTTCTCTTTGATTAATATTAGTGATATCCCAGCCGCCAATTATAATCTGGCCGTGCTCTGGTTTTTCTTCAGCCGTTAAAAGCTTTATCATGGTACTTTTGCCTGCACCGCTCTGACCGACAATGGAAACAAATTCCTTGGGTCTGATGTGCAGATTAATGTCTTTGAGAGCCACGGATTTGGGATAAAATATCTTACTTACTTTTTTAAAATTAATCATAGATAAATTTACTTTAAAGTTGAAACAACACTGTCATTATATGGCTCTACGCTCACACGGCACAAGCCAGCGCCTTTACGCGCTATTTTTTTAAAGGCAACTGAGTCAAGATCAATCACTCGATTAGGAAAAATGCTGCGATCGGGTCCCCAATCATTAACTTTTACAACAATGCTTTTGCCATTATCCAGATTGGTAACTTTAAGTTTTGTCCCTTTGGGATAATCTGGAGAAGCCGCGCAATTGCAACCTTTGTATTTATACCAGGAAGCAGTGCCTTGAGTCATAATGCTTAAATCTTCCAAAATCGCAACCTTGGCATAAGGCAGAGAAAATTTCGCAATAATCTTACTGGCGCCATCGCTGATAATTGATTTTATGCCTTTCCATTGGTTTGTTGCTTCATCATAATAATAAAGGTTTTTCCTAAAATAATCTTTTTGGTCATACTTGATTGAAATCCAAAAATCTTTGGCAAATTTAACATCTTCTATCGGCTTCAAATCAAACTGATAAATTCGGCTGGCCATTTGTAAACCATTTGGCGGCGCCATTTTGCTAGCAGGCGCCAACATCATTTCCTTTAGCTCTAAATTAGAGTCGGCTTTAAAATCTTTTTCATCAATTTGAAAAACAAATTTGTTGTCAAAAACTTTTGTTTTCTTTCCCTCCCAAACTTCTTCTTTACCCAAACTTAAATTTAATGTGTTTAAAAGGATAAGATTATCATTAACTTGAATATTTGGAACAGCAGTATTTGGGACAACTTGGTTGCTAGTATTTGGGGCGGGTTCTGCAGGACTAACGGTCTGGCTTGCTGCATTGTTAAATACAATCTGGTTTAAATTCGGAGCATTATCAACCTCGCCAGTAAAAGGGTTATCTGCTGCCAAAACAAAATTGACCGGCAAGCTAAAAACTGCTAGAATAATAAGTAATTTATAGACTTGTTTCATAAAAATTTTTAATTATACTTGGCATTATACTTGGCGGTGCAAACCAATATTTCCCAACAATTAAATTTTTGTTAATTGGCCCAAATCTGCGTGAATCTAAGCTTGCTGCCCTATTATCGCCTACAACAAAATATTCATCTGCGCCTAATTTAAATTCTTGAGTTCCAATTGCTTCAGTTTGCATTCCTTTGGCTAGATACACACTTTCATCTAAAGCTTGGCCATTGATTAATATCTTGCCATTAGCAAAGCTGACTTCTTCACCCGGCAAACCAATGATTCTTTTAATAAAATATTGACTTGGGTCTTTTGGATAACGAAAAACTATTATATCTGCCCTTTGAAAATTTTTATCAAATTTATTTATTATTAAATAATCATTCTCATGAAATGTTGGCTCCATATTAGCACCTTTGGTATAAAATGGCTCTATAACTAAAGAACGGACTGGCATGATTATTGCTAATGAAACAATAACTGTGGCGATTCCATTTATAATGATAAAAACTATATAAATAAAAAGGTTTCTTTTTAAACTTGTCTGATAATATTTTTTCAATAAAAAGTGCAAAATAATAAAATTAATAATAATAGATAGTATGTTCGATAAAAAACTTATATTAATTGCACTTGAAAGGGCTAAACAAATAATAAAAATAATAATTCCCAGAATAACCGTCCATAAAGTAATGAGCATGGAAATTTTATAACTTGACTTGTCGATCTTAAATATTTTTTTAGTTACCAAAAACAAAACATAAGCAGTAACAAAAAATCCAATGATACCCGCGATTAATAATGTTGGTATTAAAATTTCTAGAAATAATGCTGGCATAAATTTAAATTAATATTTGTATATTTATAGTTTATTTGTAAATTCGTTATCCTTGCGGGATTATTACAATGGTAGTATACGACCTTCCCAAGGTTGAGACGCGGGTTCGATTCCCGTATCCCGCTAAGTCGTGCCGACGTAGCACAACGGTAGTGCAACGGTATCGCCTGCCTGCCGAAGTTATGTTTTGCCGGGGTAGCTCAGTGGTAGAGCAACGCACTCGTAACGCGTAGGTCATGGGTTCAAATCCCATCTCCGGCTAATTAAATCGTATAATTATTTAATATTTGACAACGAAGGCAGGTAAACCGTAGGTTGTGGGTTCAAATCCCACCGTCGGCTTATTTCTTCTCATGATAACTCAGAGCCAAAGGCTCCCCTTCGGGGTTGGTAGAGCGGTGGTATCGTAAACCACAGGTCAGGGGTTCGAGACCCCTTCTCGGCTCAAATTAAAATTTTCCTTGTACTAATTCCCAATGCCTAATTCCAAATTCCTAATCAATAAACGTAAATCTTTATTTGCGTTTTTTGTTTTTCTTCTGGCAAAATATCCTTCAAGGTTTTAATATTCACAATTATTGTGCTAAGACCTAAAACGCCCTTGTTTTCATCTTTTTTATCAAGTTTAAAAATTGCCAAAGCCGTAGGCAAAGTTAAGACATCGGTATAAGTACCCTCTTTCATGCCATATAGCTGGTCCTCAATATCATTGGGCAATTCACCCCTCAGAAAATTTTCTTTGATAATTTTATTACCCAAAGGATCGGACTCTTCAGTGTACTCCATGGCCACTTTGTCAAAATCTTCATTGTTGCGTAAATGATTTAAGGCGTCCTGAATCTTTTTTTTGGCCGCGCCATTAATACTTTCATCATCAATTACTGCCTGATTGGTTTTATCATAAAACAAATTTGGTTTAATAAAATATTTTTTATAACCGGAAATATCTAAGCCATAATTATCAGCCAAAAATTTTTCAACTTCTTGTTGGCTGCCTTTATTTTTAATGATTGCATCCATTTTATCATTGATTTCCTGATCAGTGACTGTAATTTTATATTTTCGCGCTATTTGTCCAACCAAGATATTTTCAATTAAACGATCTTCTAGGATAATCTTTTTTAAATCAGCGTCGCTGGGGATATTAGGAAAATTATTTTCTTTTTGTTTGGCATAAAATTTTCGCGCGGATTTTAAATCAGCATAATAATCTGATGAAAAAACATAATTATTCCCGACTTTAGCCACAGGCATGGGAATCACCATCATAATATTTTCAATTAAGTGCCCTCGCCACTCTAATTTATAAATTCCCCAGCTTAAAATGCCTATACATAAAATAAAAACCACAAAAATAACCAGCAAAGCCGCTAAAACAAAATTTCTTATTCTTATCCCCCGTTTCAAATTTTTCCCTCTTTTAAAAATTTTAAAATCCATAGTTTGTTTTAACTAAATATAATTAGTAACTTGTTAATTTATTTAAAAAAATATGCCCACCATTTCACAGGATTAAAAAGACCCTTATCTACCTCATTTTTACTGGCTAGCAGATTGGTAGCCGGCTGCGGTATAACGACAAGATTTTCACCAGTTTTTTTCAGGCCTAATTTTAATTTTGCCTCTTGCTCAACATAGGCATCTGATTTTAAAAATTCTATGAGCTGGCTGAATTCTTGATTTTGCCTTGATAAACTCTGAATTTGATCTTCTAAATCCTTGATCTCACCACTGACCTGATGATTCTTAATAGTTCCCTTGGCCAAACCAAATAAGATTACAAAAAAAATAACTAAACAACCAATCAAAAAAAATTTTGATAAAATCAAATCAGAAAAAAATATTCTATTTTTTCTTCTTTCCTGCATATTAAAATTATATCATTTTTGTTATGATCTGTAAAACATTTTATAGCTTTTTCTGCCTGAAATTGGCCATTTCTTCTTCACTTGGTTCGTTAATTTGCAAAGTCTTGGACTTGGCCAAAGCATCTCCCTTATCTTTATTGCTTTGATTATCAG
>JAPLYF010000075.1 GCA_026395675.1 Candidatus Parcubacteria bacterium | reverse complement strand
TAATTAAATTCAAACGGTATTTACGCGCTTCAGACAAAATATTGGCAAAAGAATCAGTGGCAAAATTTTGGAATTCATCTACATAAAGATAAAAATCTCTTCTGTTATCTTCAGGAATATCTACTCGGCTCATAGCAGCCAATTGAATTTTAGTCACCATCATTGAGCCAAGCAAGGCCGAAGCATCTTCGCCTATTCTGCCCTTGGAAAGATTCAAAATCAAAATTTTCCCCTCATCCATGGCCTTTCTTAAATCAATTGAAGATTTGACCTGGCCGACAATATTGCGAATTAAGGCCGTAGAAAGAAATTGGCCGATCTTATTTTGAATTGGCGAAATCGCCTCAACCTGAAATTGCGGACCATATTTAGTATATTCATCAGTCCAAAAAGATTTAATTACTGGATCTTGAACCTTAGCCACCACTTTTTTGCGATATTCTTTGTCAATCAGCAATCTATTAATGCCCAGCAAGGTGCTATCAGGATATTCCAAGAGGGCTAAAATAGCATTTCTTAATAAATATTCCAATCTGGGCCCCCAAGAGTCAGCCCATAATTTTTTAAAAACTCCAATTAAGCCCGAGGAAATCAAATGCCTATATTCTGGCGCGACTTTTTCCAGCACATTGAAAGAAATTGGGAAATTAATGTCAGATGGATTAAAATAAATCACATCATTAATGCGATTGGACGGAATCCAGCCCAGCATTTTTTCAGCCGTATCACCATGCGGATCAACATAACAAACCCCATGGCCTGCTACTATGTCGGAATAAACCATGTTCTCAATTAAAGTCGTTTTGCCCATGCCAGTTTTCCCGATCACATAAACATGGCGACGCCTGTCATCAAGTTTAATGCCAAAAACTCTTTCGCGATTTCTAAAAGTTGTCACAGCAAAGGGAGTGACACCGGCTTGAATTGCTTTCTGAAATTGTAATCTTTCTTCTGCCATATATTTTAATCTATAAAAGGTAAATTTCCAGGTAATCCTGGTTCTTTTTGATCAACTTCTTTATTTGAAACTTTTTCAGCTTTTTTTTCTTTATCGTCCGATCTGTCTGCGGTAGCTTTCCTGCCTGCCGAAGTTTCAACAGAGGCAGAAGCTTTAGGAGAGGAGGGTCTTTTATTTTCGCTCTTTTTTGCTGCTTTAGCAGCTTCCTTTTCTACACCCTCCGTAGCTTTTTTATCCACCGAAGCTTTAGCGGAGGTGGAAGCGAAGGAGGGTTCCTGCTTTTCTATTTGTTTTAATCTGACTGCATCTTCTTTGGTAATTTCTTTTAATCTTTCTTCTCTGGCTGGCCTGCTTTCTTCAAAAGCATTTTTGTCTTTGGCAAACTGCATTTCAAAGGCATCATTATCATAATCAAAAGTCGGTATGACTTGGGTTTTTTCCGCAATTACTTCGCCAAGTTCTTTTGGTCCTGCCATGGCTGGCGCTTCGCCCAAAGGCAGACCGACTGGCGCAGCCACTTTAGTAAATTCTGTTTTCCTAAGCAGTGGCGCTTTTACATACATGCTGGGGAAATGCCAAATGGATGCTAATTCTTCACTGCACAATGGTTTGGCTGGATCGCCCCTGACGCCGTCGCGCTTAATATAGCCATCCAAAAGCCAATTCCTTCTGGAATTGCGCCTATATTCAATCAGCACATATTGCGGCGCATTAGTGCCAGTTGGCTTTAGGTCTGGCTTAAAGCCATTCAAATTCATGTCTGTCCACTGCTTAAAAGCGCCAATTAAACCATTTACGCCAATGGCCTTATTCATTTTTCCCTTTTCTGTTACATAGACAAAACGGACTTTTGTGTTAAAAGCCAATTTGGCAATTTTGCGTTCCATGCTCTCAAGCTGTTCTTTTTGGCCTGGCGTTAAATTCATCATTTTAAAAGAAGGGGCTTCTTCTTTTTTTTCTCCTTCTTCACCAACCAAAGAAACATCAGCCAACTGCGTTGTAAATTCACTGACCAGGCCTGCCCCGACTTTGGAAAATGCGCTAAAAATTCCCTTTTTTGCCTCAGGGGGTTTGCCTAAAACCTTATTAATCTCGGCCTTGCCTTTTTCCAGTCCCCAATCAACTGCCAATGGTTTTAATAAAAATTGAATCCATATTTGCTCGCCTGGGCCGATCTGGCTCATGGTTTCCAATAAAGCGGCCATGGGATCAACAAAAACCTCTGAAAAGCGATGCTCAAATTTAATATAAGTTTTTATGGGCAGATAAACATTTTTATTACTCAAGGTAAATTCACAACCCCACAAATCATGTGTTTCATTAGGATACAGTTTGGGCACGGTATGAACATAATCATTGACTTCAGTTATTTCTGCGTCAGGATACTGGGCATAGACAGCAGCTTCAACTAAATTGCGTAAGTGGCTTGGCGTTCTGATTAGAAACTGCACATTACCCTCAATACTCACTAATTCGCAAGAAAAGCTAAGCTGAAAAACCCCCTCTATATATTTTTCCCATAAAGTTATGGTAGCATGCGCTCCCTGCAGATGATCGAAAAAATTCTCCATGGCCTGGACGCTTTGTTCATTTCTTCTTGGCACATCAATGGCTAAAATAGTCATTTTAACATTTTGGACAAACCACCTGTCTTGAATGTAATACATGTATTCTGGATAAGCCAAATAGCGCAGGAAAAAATAAATAATCAAGAGCCAGCCCCAGTATTTGAATAAAAAAATCCAGACCACTTCATTTGGCGCCTTATTGACAAAATCTAATATCAGCTGATAATAAATTTTGGTTAAAAATAAACTTGTTGAGTATAAATTTATCTCAATCATAGCTTTACTATTATTATACCTTATTTAAGACAAAAAATAAAAAGAAACCTCGCAAAAGTGGAGGTTTCTTTTTATCTATATTTAAATGTTTTATTTTACTGTATTATAACGGCCGTCTTCTAATCGGGCAAATTTATCCTTATCCATCAAGGCCAGAATAATCGTGGTTTTTTGCACTAATCTCTGTTTCAACACATTATCAATAAGTTCGTTTTTAGCTAATGGGCCATTATCTACCAAAATCTGGGCAATTATATCGCTGACCGTGCCTTCTTTATATCCCCATTCTTTCAGGGCATAAATGCCGCGTCCAACTAAAACATATTTATCATCCAGGATTAATTCATTATGAACAGTGGCTGGACAGGCCTTTTTTCTGTCAAAATTTGCCTGATTAATCAGATCTGCTACTTCAGCAAAGTGCAAGGGTTTGCCTTGCTTTAACATAATTAAATAGGCCTTGTCAGTCATTCTTTTTGGCCTGATCGTAGTCCAGTGGTTCAAACCCCATTGTTCTAAAATATTGCGATCAATATCTTTTCTTAATCTTAATAAGGCCTCTAAAATCGCCTGGTTATCGCCTTCGGTTTTATCTATCTGAGTATAAAGTTTATGAGTTTGGAACCTGGTTAATAAATCTTCTAAGGGCAAAGGATTGCCATTATCTTCAATTAATTCCTTTAAAGCAGAAGCAATTTTCAGCGCTTGATCTAAATCAGTATTTTCCAGTTGCCAGACAATATGATAATCTTCTAAATCATCAGCGCGTTTAAATTCATCAGTAAAGATATAAGTTAAGATGAAATTAAGGGCTTTTTCCTCTTTTTCGTCCTCTACACTCATTAATTTTTCCTTTAAATGTGTTTCTGCCATTATGCCGCCATGCTCCCTTAAATGACCGAAAATCAGATTCTTTAAATCGCTTAATTTTGATTTGGCCAAATCCATGGTTTTAACTTTTTTTAAACCTTCTTTTTCTATTTGTCTGACTCTTTCTCTGGTTATATTATAATCATGACCGATTTGTTCCAAGGTATGAGAATCAGAAAAATCTGCCAAAGCATTTCTCCTTTGCAGTACTTCTTTTTCTCTTTCAGGCAAATTAGCCATTAAAGAGTCAATTAAATCAGCGTAACTGATTGCTTTTATTCTTGAGTTCATATTTATTGAAATAAAATTATTATTAAAACATTAGACAAATAAAAATTCAGCAAATGTACTTGCTTTTAGCCCCTATTTATTAATACTCATAGTATAACACATATAAAAATCTTTGTCAAGAGTTAAGCCCATTTCATTATTATATCTATTTTTTTACAAAAAAGCAAGTATTTTGTCTTATTACATTACATTATCTTAACTATTGTTATTTGTCAAGAGAGAATTGAATAAACTTAAAAAGAGAACTAAAAATTCTCTTCTTTGAATCACAATAAAATTAACAAAATTATTCCCTCTTTTTCATTGCCCAATCCAGCTTTTGCCAGGTAACCAGAATCTGCGAAGCAATAAAAATTGAAGAATAGCCGCCAAAGAAAATACCGATAAGCAGAGGTAGAACAAAATCCTTGATTGAACCACCGCTAAAAATTAACAAAGCTAATAAAGACAATTCAACAGTTAAAATAGTATTAATTGAACGGGCCATTGTCTCCCAAATGCTTTTCTCTACAATTTCCTCAAATTCACCTTCATATTTGTGCAAATTCTCCCTCACTCGGTCAAAAACCACAATCGTGTCATTAACTGAATAACCCAAAATAGTAAGCAAGGCAGCCACAAAAGGAGCATTTACTTCAAACCCATAATATTTGCCTAGAATAACAAAAATACCAATTGTTACAAAAACATCATGAACAAGGGCCAAGACAGCTGCCACACCGTATTTCCAGGAACTGACTGGGTATGAAACTTTACGAAAAGAAATGGCAATGTAAATAATTATGGAAATTACAACTAAGATAATGGCATAAAAGGCCTTGGTTTTTAATTCCACACCAATAGACGGACCAATCGAATCAAATCTCTTTTCAATAACCTGGTTTTCATTTTTCGTCTCCTGGCTATTACTGGTTTGAACATTTACGCCTGAAACATCAATCTTTTGGCCAGAGTTTGCATTTTCCACCTCAACTGCGACTGGCTTGGTATTTTCACTGCCCGAATTATTTAATTTTGCCAGAATTTTTTGATGTATTTCCTCGCCAGTATCCTGAAATCTTAAAATGTAGCCCTGATCACCAGCAGCTTGGATTTTTAAACCCTTTAAATTTAAGTCAGCCAAAAGAGAATTGACCTGGCTGACATCTGGCCTGGTTTTTGAATACTCTATTTCCAGCAAACTTCCGCCAGTAAAATCAATGCCCAAATTCAGACCCCACATAATCCAAAGCAAAATCGCAACTATGGTAAGTGTGCTTGAAAAAATTAAATATACTTTTCTATAAGAGATTATTTTCATATTCAAATCATTAAATTTTAGGTTTTTTGCGTAAAAATAACCATTTGTTTTGATTGACCCACGACCAGCCAATCACCCAATTTAATAATGTTCTGGTAATAATGATGGCGGAAAACATAGAAAGACAAACACCAATAAAGAGTGTTAAAGCAAACCCTCTGATAATGCTAGAACCAAACCAGTACAAAAAAATACAAGAGATCAAGGTGGTTAAATTACCATCGCGAATTGAAGGCCAAGCGCGCTTAAAACCTTCTTCAGCAGCTGATCCCAAGGGCTTGTCTAGGCCCAATTCTTCCTTTAAACGTTCGAAAATCAAAACATTAGCATCAACTGCCATACCAACTGACAAGACAAAACCAGCAATACCAGACAAAGTCAAAGTTACGTGCATTAGTTTGAAAATTGTTACGTTAATAGCTACATATATTATTAAAGCGATAATGGAAAGTAGTCCTGGCAAACGATAGTAAAGAATCATAAAAAGAGAAATCAAAAGGAAAGCTAAAATAGCCGCTTTCAAGCTCAAATCAATAAACTTCTGGCCCAAACTAGCGCCAATTGTCTGCTGGCTGATTAAATTAATTGGCACTGGCAAAGCACCGGCATTTAATCTTCTAACCAAGGTTTTGGCTTCATCTAGAGAAAATTTGCCAGTAATTACTGCTTTACCTTCGCTTATTTTTTCATTGACTCTGGGTAAACTGATGGGCTGGCCATCAAGAAAAATTCCCACGACTTTACCTACATTTCTGCCAGTAATATCCGCAAAAAGCTTTTTACCAGTATCATTAAATTCCAGAGAAACCTCTGGTTCATTGGTGTTGGGATTAAAATTTACCTGGGCGCGAGATAAATCTTTACCGCTTAAACCAGTGTAAACATAGCCGCCAGCACCCAAGTAATCGGTTTCTGTTTTCTTTTTGATTAAAATTCTATAAACCTGATAAGTTGGCGCTTCTTTTTCATCGGTTTTATAAATCAAATGAAAGCCAAATTGGGTTTCAACCACTTCAGATATTTGTCCAACTTTCATGGCAAAGACAGCATCTTCAAATGGCTTAACCATCTGGCCTTTACTAAAAAAACCCAAGTCACCGCCTGACTTATCAGCGCCTGGTTCAGTCGAATTTTCTTTAACCAGCTGCGCGAAATTTTCTGGCGTGGCCTTGGCTTTCAGTTCTTCAATTTTCTTTTTGGCATCGTCTTTGGATGTTTCTTTATCGCAACGCTCAGCTCCTTTATAGCAAATTAATAAATGACTGGCTCTAACTTTTAATTCATCTTTATTATCGCCTCTTTTTAAAATATTATAACCTTCCCCATTTTCCACGACTTGGCTATAAATTTCTCCCTTGCTAATTTCTGTAATCGGCTTAAAAAATTCACTATGCGATCCCCCATCCTCAATAAAACCCAAATCACCGCCGCTATCTTTAGTTACTGTGTCTTCGGACTTTTCTTGGGTAATCCCTGCAAATTTATCAGGGCTAGCTTGAACTTGTTTCAGAACTTCCTCGGCTTTGGCTTTGGCCTCTTTATTGTATTTTTCCATTTCTGCTTTTTGTTCGTCTGTCAAGGTTTTCTGCTCTGATTGTTCCTTGAATTCCAAAAGCGGTGTTTCGCCAATCATTTTTATAGCTTGCTGAACATCTTTGATGCCAGCCAATTCAACCAAAATGCGAAATTTGTCGCCTGTTTTAGTTGTCTGAACCAATGGCTCAGCAATGCCAAAAGCATTGACTCTTCTTTCAATCACATCACGCACGCCATCCAGCGCGTCATTTCTGTCTTTGCTTGGCACTTGGCTCATATCTGCCTCGTAAATCAGCTGAGTGCCGCCCAGCAAATCAAGGCCTAGCCGAAATGGCACATTCCAAAAATGCGGCACCTTGGTGCCTAATTTTGAATTTAACCAATCAATACTATTATCATAAACCTTGGGGTAAGCTAAAAAACCAGCGAAAATTGCCAGCACAAAAACCAAAAAAATATAGATTCTTATTTTTGTTCTGCGGTTTAGCCCTTTGCCTTGATAAGCCATAGAATTTAATAGGATTAAGAGTATTTAGAGGATTAATAAGAGATATGGGAGCTAGAGGATAATAGGTAAAAATCACTTCTTTACATCTTCACTTCTTCACCTATAGCTCTTTTCGCTTTTATTCTCTTATATAATTAAAAAATAACCACTTTTCGGTTAATAAATATATTGTAATACAAGTTAAAATTTCTCGCAAGTCAAATTGATACTAATTTACAAATATAATACTAATCTACTAATAAGTTACTTTAATTCTGGCGGCTAAGTGCGCCAGATTAACCTAATTTAATTGGGTTCAAATCTCGCACTTAGCCGCCTTTTTATTAGGGAATTTTAGCCTGCCTGCCGAAGCTTTAGCGTAGGCAGGTAGCTTTTGTAGGATTATTTGTAGTTTCGCATCCTCCAAATCCTTGACAAAATTAATAAATTGTGTTATACTGTTAAAATAGTGGGCTAAACCTCTTTTGAGTGATACACATAAATCTTATTCAGGAGGTTCGTAATGAAAAATATTTTCTTGGCCGTAACACTTTTACTAACAGCAGTAATCACAATTACTGGCTGTACCAAATGGGTGGATCGTGTCCAAATCACAAAAGCGGAAGGCACAATCATTGGCAACGGCGACCCGGTCATAATCGCCCCAGATCTCGTACTTGTGACCTTTGAGATTGATGATGGGGCTGGAAAGAAACGCTATGTAAGGGCATTAACAAGTCAGAAATACTGGCTCCCCTGCCCAGAATGTGTAACCAACCAATCAACAAATGTGATAAATTACACAATCACGGATTCAATGGGCGTTCATTCTTATTGGGTAATACAGCCGTCATTCGATAATTCTCGTATGACGCCTGAAGAATATACCAAATTCCTAAAAAATCAGCGTCCTTGAGAATCAATTCGCTCGATAAAATAAGGGGAAATTAATTCCCCTTTTATTTTTGGCTCCCAGCCCTTGACAAAACTCTTATAATATGCTATATTGTAATATTAACTTAATGATTAAAAAAGAGCTAAGGCCCAGTCCCTATAATAGGGATGGCTGGGAGCTACACTGGCTCTTATAAATTACCAAACAACCTTAAGGAGGAATTTGTGGCAAAAGAACAAGCAGTTTGTGAATGTGGAAACGAAATTCCGGAAGCCCGCGTAAAAGCGCTGAAGTCCATCGGCGGAACAAACAAATGCACCGAGTGCCAGGCCAAGGAAGAGGCTGAAACGAAAACCGCAAGACAGCTTCGACCGCCCGTCGCGGCCAAGGCACTCGAGCAGCTTGGCAACGCTCCTTACTAACGAACCAAACTAACCAAATCAAGACATTCCAGGCAACCAAACAAGGTTGCCTGATTTTTTTTAAAAAATGTTTTATGCCAGAAACTTGACATTTTATCTGACTTATTATAAGCTAATCAGACCAAACAAACAAGGAGATACAAATGACTAGAATCAAAAGGTTCTTTTTCTTGGTCTGGCAATGCCTGAGATGGGAAGTATTTGGCCTGGATGGCATAACCTGGAACGAGTTTAATACAGTAATTAATAAGGAATTTTGTTCAGCAAAACATAGCCAAAACGCCTCAAAATAGGGGCGTTTTTTATTTGATGCGAATCTGCGAATGTATTACTAATCTACGAATAGGTTATTTAGATGCGGGCGGCTAAGTGCGCTCAATTAACCTAATTTAATTGGGTTCAAATCTCGCACTTAGCCGCCGTTTAATTATCCAAAAATCCCTAAAATAAGCAAAAATTCTTAGTCAAACTGTGTTTTCTAGTCAATAGCTTTGCACCACTTCAATAGGTGTTTTCATGTTAATGCCCATGTGTGGTCGCTCGGTATTATAGTAATGAATAAATTCAGGAATAGCTTTTTGCCAAGCTTTAAAACTTCTATGATTTCGCGCTAAGCATTCTTGCTGGATAGTCCGAATAAATCTCTCAACGTGTCCGTTGTCCGTCGGTCTTCTTACCCGAGAATGGCGATGTTTAACTCCCGAAGCCACCAGTTGTTTGTTAAACCACTTGGCGAATTCACTTCCATTGTCTGATTGGATCATGCGGAAGTTAAATAATGATTTATCCTTTGCCTCTAAAAAGAACTTAGCACTTTGCCAGGAATTAACTATCTTTACTGGCTTGGCAAATCCCCAGCGAGAACAGGTATCAATTAAGGCATAAAGGTGTAATTGTTCTTCCGGTAAACCTTCCTGCATTGAGTCAATTTCCACTAAAACCCCTGGTTTTTCAGCTATTGGGCGGGGCGGATAGACATGCCACTTTTTCCATTTGCTTGGGTAAATTAGGCCATAACGTTTTAGCGTTCTTTTAACAGAAGACAAACTCACAAAAATACCGTCCTTGTTTAATTGATAATGGATAATTTCCGCGCACCGATGATACTTGTTCCGATGCCCTAAAATTGCGCTGACAGTTTTGTGTGAAATGGCTAAGGGATGATGATTAGGGCGTGAACTTTCAGTGGGAATAATCCGTCTGTTACTTAACCTTGCTTTCTTAACCCAACGGACAATAGTGCTGTGGTCAAATCCTGTATATCTGGCAGCTTGTCGCGTACTCCAACCTTGTTTTAATACTAGCTTCGCAGTCTGCACAGCTTGTCGCGTACTCCAACCTTGTTTTAATACTAGCTTCGCAGTCTGCATGCGCAGATGTGGTAATTTTGGATTCATAGTGTATGGCATATACCCCAGCTTACCACAGGGTGGTGCAAAGGTATTGAACCATAACAAACCCTTGACAAAATCTTTAAAGTATGCTATACTATAAATATCTATACTAGCAGTTTGCTGGTTAAATTCTTTGAAAAGGAGAAATGAAATGGACAAAAGCAATAAGCTTTTCGTCAGGATTCAGATGGCTGGCCCTGCCATCCTGGAACATCTGTTTAACTTTGTGGGTTTCGCAAGATTGGGCACCCACTTTAAACACGGCCAGACGCTTGTGCAGTACGCATGGGAATACCATGAAAAATGGATTTACCTGCGCCTTACCGCCAAAGAGTTGGGCCAGATCGATCTTTCTCAACCCGGAACTCTGTTCTGCGAAAAACTCAATCTTTATCTGCCCTACTGGGCCATATGCAAGGTCGAGATTTCCAGCAGTAACGCTTCAACTCATCCAGCAAATCGCCATTGGGCACTTTGGTCACAGTTTCCCGGCTGGGGAAATTGTGAATATCTTAACGAGAAAAAAGCAGCCTAGCTAAGGAAAGGGAGAAAATAAATGATATATTTCGGTTTCGCACTGGCGGATTCAATGTTCATTGGCGACTGCAATATCAGTCGCCGAGGACTTTCCGTCGAGGAAGTGAAGGAAATATTAGCACAGGGTATCGAGTCCTGTTGCAACCCAAGCCACAAAGCCACCATCGACGCGATGAAATCGCGTTTCGGGATTGATGTCTCGATTCCTGAGGCACCGCCTTGCGTGGCTCTCAGCTCCAGTGATTCCGTGATCATAATGGGAGTTCGCGGACTTCCGCGACTCACTGACCGTCATGAGTACAATTCAGAAGAGATTGAGAAAGCCACATTTAGCTTCTCGATCTACACCGTGGCATAAACGAAAACAGGTCCGAGGGGAACCTTTAATCCCCTCTTTTTTTATTTTAAAAAAACCGAGAGTTTTAACTTTCGGTTTTTTAAGATTCTTCCTGTATAATTCTTTCTTTAAATTTACTTCTTTTTTTCTACTTTTTTAATTAATTCATCTATTTTTTTACGGTTTTCCGCATTATCAGGAATTCTAATATAAATAAGATGCTCTTCGCCATTAATCATAAAATCTCTAGCCATAAACTCTAAAACTTTTTCCTCCTCATGACTTTTACTACTATATCCAGGAATAATTTCATTTATAATCGACGGCCTGATCGGCGGATTTTTTAATTGCCTTATTAATTGAGTAAATTTGGCTACTCCCAATTCTATGGGCTCTCTTCTTGGCGATTTATCTTTGGAAAATTTTTCGATCGTAAAATCACCTGCTGGGTATTCATTATGCAGCGATTCTATAAAATCGGCTACTACCTTATTATCTTCAGGTAATACCCGATGATATTCCCATCTTTTTGGCTGTTCAATACTATTCATAAAAAAAATTAAATTAAGATTTATCTAAAATTATTCTTTCTTTAAATTTGCCTCGTTTTTCAGCATTGTCTTTTTGTATCATTAATACTTCATCTTTATTAAATTTTTTGTATTCAATAATGGCATCAATGACTTCATAAATATCTGCCAATTCTTCTTCATTGGATTTGGCATTAAATTCATTTGCTTCTTCCAGTAATTTTTCTTTTAGCTTCTGCCAATATTCCTCATCTCCGGCAATGTGAGTAATCGGTGTCTCCCCTTTTTGCTTAATTATCTCTGGAATTTTATCACGGACGAGTTTGTTGTATTTCATAATTTTCTTTCCTCTCCCTCGCCTACTAATTTTATTTCATTATCTAAAACAATAAACACTTGATCATCTTTTAATAATCTAACCGGAATATTTAAATCTTTCTGTCTTTGTTTGATAATCTCATCATCTTTACTTTCATAGTGCGGACAAATCGCAAAATCAATAAAATTGAGTCCTGCAAAATCGGTTATGCCAATATCATTTTCATCCCAAGGACTGGAAATATTTATATTTGGTCCTGCTATAACACTGCCAGCGCTTACGCCAAAATAAAGCCCACCTTTATTAACAAAATCCTTAATCTTATCAAAACAGCCTAATTTTCTTAATCTATCTAGATAATGAAAAGTATTACCGCCGCAAATATAAACCAAATCAAAATTATTTAAATCTTCACATTTTTTATCTTCGACCAGATTAAAAAGCTGCAAGTTTTCTTTTTTAATTCCTAAATCTAATAATTCCTGAATGGATTCATCGACATAAAATTCTTGTTCCTTATTGCCGACTAAAGAAAACATTATTGCCCTAATTTGAGCAAAGGGCTTAGCAAATAATTTAATAAATTCAGCTTTAACTTTTTCATTTTTTAATCCAGCTGATGTTAAAAATAATTTCATGTTTACTTTTTTATAAATTTAAATCTAGGAACTTTTTCCCCATTTATTTCAACTTTTTCTAAAAACATTTTTACTGGCCGAACCCATAAACTGCCATTCCCATATAATTGTTTGTAAACCACAAATTCTTCAAGCGTTTCGCTATGTTTAGCTACGCCAATTACTTGATATTCTTTCCCTTTATAATGTCTGTATTTCCCGAATTTAATCATATTATTGCCCGCAACATTTTTTATACTTTTTCCCAGACCCGCACGGACAAGGCTCATTCCTGCCCACTTCCCCTCTTTTTTTCACCAATTCTTGAGTCCGATTTCCCTGATCGCCATAAACATTAGCGTCCGCAATAAAAGGATTAGCGCCTTTTTCCATTGTTTCTGGCGCGCCAACATATTTTTTGGCCTGCTCAACTAAGCTTGGCGCCATTTGCTGAACTACGGCCACTTTAAAAATACCGTACACGGTTTGCTTTTGAATATTATTTAAGAGTTCATTAAACAAATGAAAGGCCTCTTTTTTGTATTCAACCAAAGGATCTAATTGGCCATAGCCGCGCAGACCAATGCCAGTACGCAGATGGTTTATCTCTTCCAGATGATGAATCCAGAAATAATCAATGGAACGCAATAACACGCCTTTTTCAATGGCTTTCATAAATTTGGCATCGTTAATCTGCTTTTCCAGATTATCATAGGCCTTATTGGCCAAGGTAACCAGGTAATCAATAATTTTCGTACGCGCCTGAGCATCGGCAGCCCGATCACCGGCTGTTTTCCTGATTTCTTCAAGCTTTATCCTGTCTTTTTCCTCAATGGGAAAAATCGTACTGGCAACTTCATAAATTTCCTGTAAATTCCATTGGCCCTCGTTTTAAGAGCCACGTCTGTTTTAAAATTTTCCGCAATTTCCAAAATCTCGTGGCGCTTAGCATAAATCACGTCACGATGCTTATTCAAAACATCATCATAATCAACTAAATGTTTGCGGATATCAAAATTATTGCCTTCCACTTTTTTTTGGGCTTGTTCTAATGATTTTGAGATAAAGCGATTCTCAATAGGAATTTCCTCAGGCATGTGCAATGTTTCCATAATATGTTTAATCCGGTCAGAACCAAAAATGCGCATTAAATCATCTTCCAGAGAAACAAAAAACTGCGAAGAGCCAGCATCGCCTTGGCGGCCAGCCCGGCCGCGCAACTGGTTGTCAATGCGCCGCGCTTCATGCCTTTCAGTGCCAATGACATGCAAACCGCCCAGTTCTTTCACTTTCTGCGCTTCAACTGAATCAGGCGGATTACCGCCTAAAATAATATCCACGCCGCGGCCAGCCATATTAGTGGCTAAAGTGACAGAACCCAAACGGCCAGCCTGAGCAATAAATTCAGCCTCACGCTCGTGATTCTTGGCATTTAAAATATTGTGCTTAATCCCGTTTTTTTCCAGTAGTTTGGCTAAATATTCATTTTTTTCAATGGAAATTGTGCCGATTAAAATTGGCTGGCCGGCTTCTTGGCGCTTTCTTACATCTTCAATCACAGCCTGAAACTTAACCTGCTCATTTTTATAAATTAAATCATTTAGGTTCTGGCGGATCATTGATTTATTAGTCGGAACTTCTACCACATCTAATTTATAAATTTTGAAAAATTCTTCCGCCTCAGTCAGAGCCGTGCCAGTCATGCCTGCTAATTTTTCATATAAACGGAATAAATTCTGAAAAGTAATCGTTGCCAAAGTCTTGCTTTCTTTCTGGATCTGTAAGCCTTCTTTGGCTTCAATTGCCTGATGAATGCCTTCAGAATAGCGGCGGCCATACATTAAGCGGCCGGTAAATTCATCAACAATAATAATTTCACCGTCTTTAACCACATATTCTTTTTCTTTAGCAAATAAAGTCAGGGCTTTTAAAGCGGCTTCTAAGTGGAAAGTGGACTCATAATCCATCTGTACCCAGGGATCAAAACCCAATTGCTTGGCTGCTTTTTCCTGGCCAGCTTCTGAAAAAGTGACGCTGTGCATTTTTTCATCAATATTATAATCCTCATTGGCTTTTAAAATTGTGACTAATTTGGCAAACTGATAATACTTATCTGTTGATTCAGCATCAGGCGCGGAAATAATCAAAGGCGTCCTGGCTTCATCAATCAAAATGCTATCAACTTCATCCACAATGGCATAATACAAATCGCGCTGAGCTTTTTCCGCTAAGCTTTGGACCATATTATCGCGCAAATAATCAAAACCTATCTCATTATTGGTTACATAGGTAATATCGCAGGAGTACATTTTACGGCGTTCTTCGTTACTCATATCGTGCGAAACAAATCCCACTGTAAGCCCTAAAAACTCAAAAATAGGTCCCATCCATTGGCTGTCGCGTTTTGCAAGATAATCATTTACGGTAACTATGTGTACGCCTTTACCTGATAAAGAATTGAGATAAGCCGCAAGCGTTGCAACTAAAGTTTTACCTTCACCTGTGCGCATTTCGGCGATACTACCTTGGTGCAGAACCATGCCACCGATCAGTTGAACGTCATAATGACGTAGTCCGAGCGTACGTTTGCTTGCCTCACGCACTAAAGCAAATGTCTC
>JAPLYF010000017.1 GCA_026395675.1 Candidatus Parcubacteria bacterium | reverse complement strand
TTCAGGCACAATAATTTCCCGCGGAATAAAATTTATGGAATAATACTGCTTAATAAAATCCTCCACCACGCCAGCATAATTGGCAAAACTGAATTTATGGCGCGAAGTAATCACACCCTTATCAATATTAAACAATTGAAAATAAATTCTGTTCCCGACCACCAACCAATTCAGCACATCCTGGTCAAAATTCTTAGGCACATCAATTTTTTGCTTTTCCTCAATTAATTTCACGGCTGAAATTTGATCGCGATAATTTTTAGCCAGTTCGTATTGCTGTTTTGCGGAAGCCTCTTTCATGCGTTTAACCAAATCAGCCAAAATCTGCTTTGTTTCACCTTTCAAAAGCCGCTCAGCATTTTTAATATTAAATAAATAATCAGGTTCAGAAATAAATCCCTGGCAAGGCCCAGTACAGCGGCCGATATGATATTGTAAACAAACTTTTTTTGGCATTTGATTGCAGGTGCGGATTTTAAAAATGTCGCCCAGGGTTTTTAAAATCAGGCGGCGCGCTGAACCTTCCGTGTAAGGGCCATAATACCGGCCGCCTTTAGTTATTTTGCGTGAGGTAATTAAGCGCGGAAATTTCTCGTCAGTTACTTTAATGTAGGCATAACGAATATCCCCGCGCAAATCAATATTATATCTTGGCTGGTACTGGTGAATCAAACTTTGCTCCAAAAGCAAGGCCTCCACTTCATTATTAGTAGTAATAAATTCCACGTCCGCAATATTTTTGACTAAAAGCTGTGTCTTTGGATCCAGTTCTTTTTTAACAAAATATTGGCTGATTCTTTTCTGTAAATCCTTGGCCTTGCCAACATAAATCACCTGGTTGTTTTTATCCTTATATAAGTAACAGCCGGGTTTGTGAGGATAATTTTTATAATTTATTTTCATAACTTTATTATACCCTAAAATTTAAAAAAATCAGCATTGTTTAAACGTAGGGGCGGGTTTTAAACCCGCCCCTACATAAATACATTAAATTTTTCGCACAATGCTGATTTTTTGCGCCTTAATTATACACCTAAGCACAAAACCGCCCTCCGAAGCTCCAAAGGAGCGAAGGATGGGGCGGTTTTTTTTCATGAAAAAACCCCTAGCAAAATTAATTGCCAGGGGCGTTTAAACACTTTCATCTTGATGGTAAAAAAGACCAAGCCACTAAACCAAGCATCCAAGTACCAATGCCCGGAAAAAGATAGGAAATACTTAGGCTAATCAGTTCCCAATTAATTTCCGGGGCTATCCAAAAATTCCTGACGATTAGCCCAATGATTACAAAGGGTGCGAGTAATAGGGCTAAGAAAAGACCATGATAAATAGTTGCGTTCATCTTGTTCATTTTTTCCATTTTACTTCTCCTCTCCCCATATTTTTAATATGGAGCTTTTGATTTTTTGCGTAAGGTCCTTGTAGAACATGAAGATAAACAATGCTGGGAGAATCCACACAAATGGGATCGAAATGCCTAATAAGAGATATTCATAAAGAGCGTCTAGGATGGGTAGGGAATGACATTCTTTGATAATGCCTATGGTGAAAAAAAGTGTCATGCCAATCCCTGTTAGAATGGGTAACAAAATAAATCCCGCTAAATTAAATGTATTATCGCAGAGCTCTTTCAAGTTTTTTCGATTCAAGTTCATTTTTTCCTCCTCATCAAAAAAACAGAATTTAGGCGGGGAGCGCGGGGCTCCCCAATGCTTTCACTTTTTTCTCTTTTGGTCTTTTTGAGGCACAAATTTCATGCCTCCGCCGTTTGTTCTCTTGGCTGAATACTGACCTGAATCCACTAATCTCGCTAATTCATTCATAAAATCATTAAACGTTGCCTTTTTTCTTTTACCTTTTTCTTTCTTTGCCATCTTTTTCTCCTCTCAAAGTACTTTTTATCAAGCATTTATCTTGATTTCCCATCATATCACTAAACAATAATTATGTCAAGTATTTTCGACATTATGCTACAAAATTAATTGGTCTAAGCTTTAATATTGACAAAATAAAAGGTATTTGCTATAATGTAAATGTAGTCAGTTTAGACCGACAAATTTATAAAATAATCAATAACTAATAATCAATTATCAAACAAAAAGGTATGGAAATTAAACAAAAATTAGAGGAAATTGGTTTGGTTGGCAAGAAAGCAGATGTTTATTTAGCTATCTTGCAATTAGGTAAAGCCACTGTAGTCCAAATTGCAAAAAAGGCGCAAATTAAGCGCCCGACTAGTTATGATATTTTAGAAGATTTATTAGCTAAAAATTTGATCAGCCAGTCATTTAGTGGCAAAAAACGCTATTTTGCAGCTGAACCACCAGAAGCATTAAAGTCTTTAGTAAAAAAACAAGAAGAAAAAATTGACCAGCTTCTACCTGAATTAACTTCCCTCTATAATATAACTCCACATAAACCTAAAATTCGTTATTTTGAAGGCAGAGAAGGTTTGCGTCAAATTTATGAGGAAATATTAAAAATGCAAACTAAAGAACAATTTTATTTTGGCTCAATTAAAGAAATGATTGATGTTTTAGGCCAAGATTATTTAGCCAATTGGGTTAAAAGAAGAATTAAAGCTGGCATTGTCAGTCATGCCATCAGAATAAAAAGCAAAGAATTTCCCATAAAGGAATGGGGTGCGGGTAAAGAATATTTTAGGGACTTAAGATTTTTCCCAATTGATATTAAAGAAGATATCACTAATTTAATTATTTTTGATAATAAGGTCGCAATTGTTTCAGCGTTGGCTGAAAGTTATGGGATGATTATTGAAAGTAAAGAATTATCCACTACATTAAAATATATTTGGCGCATTGTCTGGCACGCAAGCAAGATAAAATAAAAATATTTCAAACATAAAGACCGCCCCTTTCGGAGCGGTTTTTTTATTAAAAAAAATCATCATGAATAAATTTATACCCCACTTTAGTGGGCTGGCTAAAGCCAGGTATAAATCTATGAGTGCTATGCTGATTTTTATTTTACCAATTTCCTTAAAAACTGTCCCGTATAACTCCCGGCCACTTTCGACACCTGTTCTGGCGTACCCTCGGCAATAATTTCACCGCCAGCGTCCCCACCTTCAGAGCCGAGATCAATAATCCAGTCAGCAGTTTTAATCACATCTAAATTATGTTCAATCACAATTACGGAATTACCTTTATTAACCAAACGATTCAAAACTTCCAGCAATTTTTTAATATCATCAAAATGCAAGCCAGTTGTTGGCTCGTCTAAAATGTATAAAGTTTTGCCTGTAGCGCGTTTGCCTAATTCAGAAGCCAATTTAATTCTCTGCGCTTCGCCGCCAGATAAAGTCGTGGCTGGCTGGCCAAGTTTTATATAACCCAAACCAACATCTTTAAGTAATTGTAATTTATCCGAGATTAAAGGTATATCAATAAAAAACTGATGGGCTTCTTCCACACTCATAGCCAAAACATCAGCAATATTTTTATTTTTAAAATGCACTTCCAAAGTTTCGCGGTTGTAGCGCTTGCCTTTACATTTTTCGCACTGTACATAAACATCTGGTAAAAAATGCATTTCAATTTTAATCACGCCATCACCTTTTTCACAGCGTCCGCCGCGCACATTAAAACTAAACCGGCCCGGCTTATAACCGCGCACTTTGGCTTCGGGCGTTTGCACAAAGATGTCACGGATGTCAGTAAAAATTTTGGTGTAAGTCGCTGGATTGGAACGCGGGGTGCGGCCAATGGGCGACTGGTCAATAATAATGGCTTTATCAACAAAACCCACATTGGTTAATTTTTCATGCTTGCCTGGTAATTCTTTGGAATGATATAAACGTTTAGCCAGTTCTTTATATAAGGTTTCATTAATCAAAGTTGATTTGCCAGAACCAGACACGCCAGTGACGCAAGTTAAAACGCGCAAAGGGAATTTAAGGCGCAGTTGTTTTAAATTATTGGCCTTGGCGCCAAAAACTTCCAAATAATCAGACCAAGCTCGGCGTTTTTTTGGCACCTCAATTCTTTTAAAACCATTCAAATACTGGGCAGTTAAAGATTCTTTAACTTTTTTAACCTGATCCAAAGTCCCTTGAGCCACAATTTTACCGCCATGAATACCAGCACCTGGCCCCATATCAACCAAGTAATCGCAACTTTCCATTGTTTCCTTGTCATGCTCAACCACAATTACAGTATTGCCCAAATCGCGCAACTGTTTTAAGGTGGCAATCAATTTTTTATTATCGCGCTGATGCAAACCAATTGAAGGTTCGTCTAATATATACAAAACCCCACGCAGTTCAGAGCCAATCTGCGTTGCCAAACGAATTCTTTGCGCTTCGCCGCCAGATAAAGTACTAGCTGAACGCCCCAAAGTTAAATAATCCAAGCCAACATTGATCATAAAAGTTAGGCGCGACTTAATTTCTTTCAAAATTTGCTTGGCAATCTGCGCCTTCTTCTCATTAAGTTTTAAATTGGTAATAAAATCCAGGCAATCTTTTATAGAAAGTTGCGTAACTTCAAAGATGTTAAACTTATCAATGGTCACGGCCAAACTTTCTGGCTTTAACCTTTGGCCATGGCAGAGCGGGCAGTCATTGGAACGCATATAGCGCGCCATGTCCTGGCGACGTTCTTCTGAATCTGTTTGTTTATATAAACGTTCGAGTTGCGGAATTATGCCTTCAAAATATCCTTGCCAGGCATATTCAGCATCAGAAGTCCTGGACTTTAATTCAAAATCAATTTTTTCTTCAGAACCATATAAAAGTACGTCCTGAATCTTTTTGGGTAATTTTTTCCAAGGCGTATTGGGATCAAATTTATAATGCCGAGCCAAAGCTTCAACTTTTTGTCCCACAAAACCAAAGACCTGCTTTTTCCAGGGCGCGATCGCGCCTTCCATGATGGAAAGCTCTGGATTGGGAATAATCAAGTCCTCGGCAAATTCCAAAATCCCGCCCAAACCATGGCATTCCACGCAAGCGCCATAAGGCGAGTTAAAAGAAAACATGCGCGGCTGAATTTCTTCAAAATTAATGCCACAATTGGCGCAGGCCAGTTTGGTGTTAAATAAAATTTCCGCCGAGGTTGTCATGGTGAGCTTAGTCGAACCATCAACCGAGGCGGATTTACCCAGAATTTTAATCATGATAATTCCTTCCTGCGAAATATCAACCGCGGTCTCCAAAGAATCAAAAAGCCGACTCTGGTTTTCTTTGGTTACTTTAAAAGAATCCACGACAATTTCAATTTCATGCTTCTCAAATTTATTAAGCTCAATTCTGGCCCCCAGGGGCCCCATTGGGGCTGGCAAAATATATTCTTTGCCATTGACCCTGACCTTGGAATAACCCTGCTTAAATAAATTTTCAAACATTTTTTCATAAGCGCCTTTACGGCCGCGCACTAAAGAAGATAAAATTTCCACACTTTTATTTTCCGCTTCTCTTAAGACGCGCTCAAAAATAGTTTGCACATCCTGGGAAGAAATTTCCTTGCCGCACTTGGGGCAATGGGGCTGGCCTATTCTGGCAAAAAGTAAACGCATATAGTCATATATTTCAGTGACCGTGCCAACAGTGGAACGCGGATTTCTGGAAGTTGATTTTTGTTCAATGGAAATCGCCGGCGAAAGCCCTTTAATGGAATCAACATCTGGCTTATTCATAATACCCAAAAACTGCCTGGCATAAGCTGACAAGCTCTCTACATAGCGTCGCTGACCCTCGGCATACAATGTATCAAAAGCCAAAGATGATTTGCCTGAACCAGAAACACCGGTAATTACCACAAAATCATTGATGGGTATATCAAGATCTATATTTTTAAGATTGTGCTCGCGCGCACCTCTAATTTGGATAAACTCTTGATTTGTTTGGTTAGTGCTTTTCATGATAGTAATGTTACATATCTACGAATGTCTACAGATTTTACAAATAAGTATTGGGACTATCCGTAGTATTCGTAGCAATTTGTAGATTCGTATCCAATTGGAAAAAGTCCGCGTTTTTCAACGCAAACCGGGTTTAAGAAAAATTCCCAAAGGGACCCCTTCGGGGTTAGTTATTGCCTCCAGTATACACCCCAAAAGCTAAGCTGTCAAACCTCGTCTTTCGGTTCAGAACTTGACAAGTTATTATATATATGATATACTAATATATCCAATCAAACACCCTCGTTTTTTTGTAAAGGAGAAAAACATGGTAAACCAAGAGCTGGCTTTCTTTACAATCATTTATGAAGATAACACTCCTTTCAAAGGAGACCGATCCTCAAGCTTATGGGCTACAGATGCTGAAGGAGCAAAAGAAAAATTTAAAAAATCAATGCACTCTCATCCCTATAAGCCCAATGGCCATGAAATCACGATCATCACCCACGATGAATTCAAGAAGAACTTTGAATATTTCTTTGTCTTTTTCCCCAATGGAAACGGCGAAGAACATTTCACCACTATTCTAGCCAGAAATCGGATTGAGGCCCTGGAAAAATTCGCCAAGAGGCATTTTGGAAAAAATGCCCTGCGGATAAGATCTAAAAAGGAATTCGTCAGTGAAAAGGAAGAACAAAAAAAGACAAAAATTCACAAAGACGAAATAAGAACGGCTAATCCTATCAGATCAGGGGCCTTAATAGCCACTCGTTGGCAGCCAGTCGCCGCCTAAAATCCAAAATTTTCAATAACTTAAAGGAGCCCTAAAAAGCTCCTTTTTTAATTTTGCAAAATCATGCTATACTTAGAACATGAAAAACTTTATAAAACTTATTGCGCTTTTTTCCATACTCTTATCTCTAAGCTTAATTGCCAGTTCGGTTTTAGGAAGCAGACCAGTCTTTGCGCAGCTACCTTTTGGCGGCCAAACTACTTTAATTTCTCCTTGCACTTCGGGGCAATTTCTGGTTATGGTCGTAAATCCTGGGGGCATAGGGAGTGGCACTATATTATTGCCAATATTTCCCTTACTTTTAGCGGTTGGTAATTATGCACCTGCTCCAGTACCCTGCCTCTGGCCACCGCCTCCTTTTTCAGTTATAGTTGGTTACGGTTATCCAGCGATTATTTTTGGAATTAGATAAAAGAATAGAAGAGAAAACGGTGTTTGTTTAATATATAAAGCCCTCCGACGTACGTCGGAGGGCTTTTAAATTTATCTTTTATTTTTCCAGCAAATGACTTTGCTGCACTTGCCAATAATCCTTGTAAATACCGGGAGCGGAAACTAATTTATGATGTGTGCCTTGTTGAACGATTTTGCCTTTGTCCAAAACAATAATGTTATCAGCTGACTGAGTAATCGCTGAAAAATCATGAGTAATGATGATTGTTGTTCGTCCGGCGATCAAATTTCGCAAGGCACCCAGCACCTCAAATTTAGTTTTTGGATCCAAGGAAGAAGTCGCTTCATCTAAAATTAAAATTTTGGGGTTGCGCAAGGCAGCCCGGGCAATGGCAATTCTCTGAACTTGACCGCCCGATAGCTTAACACCACGCTCGCCGACTTTTGTCTGATAATCTTTGGGTAATTGCATTATAAAATTATGGGCATTGGCAATTTTAGCAGCAGCTATAACCTCAGCCATAGATGCATTTTGTCTGCCATACCTGATATTATCTAAAATACTTTCATTGAATAAACTGGGGTCTTGAGGTACGACGGCAATTTGCGATCTGATAGATTCACGTTTTAATTCTCTGGAATCAAAATCGTCAAACAAAATCTTACCGCCATCCTGATCATATAAACGCAAAAGTAAATTATAAATAGTTGTTTTGCCTGAGCCGGTTTCGCCAAAGATAGCCAAGGTCTGTCCGGCTTGTACCTTAAAGCTGACATGCTGCAATACGCCCTGATTTCTTTCAGGATATTTAAAATCAACATTTTTAAATTCAATTTTTCCGGTTATTTCAGTTGCCGGCTTTTCCAGCATTAAAACCGGTTCCGATTTCAAATTTAATATCTTCTGCGCTCCATAAATATCAACTGACATTCTTTTTAAGCCGCGATATTGATCAGCCATCCACCAAATTGGCTGATAAATCAAGGGGATAAAAGCGACCAGCATGGTAAATTGGCCCGGACTGATTTGCCCTTGCAGCAAATAATAACTGCCCAAAATTACAGTTAAAATAATACCTGTATTAGTGATAATACCCTGGCCAGCATTCACCTGAGTCCATAATTTCATTTGCCTGTCTATAAAATCCAATGTTTTACTATAATCTGCATCCAATCTTTTCATTTCCTGTTTTTCTGTGGTATTGACCTTAATAGTAAAAATGTTAGCAATAAAATCGCCGATATAGCCAGATATTTTATCATATAAAACATTGATTTTTTTCCTGAGCTGTAAAATGTTTTTTAATCGAAATTTTATGGAAAAAAAGAAAAACAGCAGTAATATCAAAAAATTAATTAAGCTGATTTCCCATTTAATGCTGATAATAATAACTAAAGCCATGGCAATGCTGAACAAATTACTAATAAAAGCATAAATTAAACTATCGATCATTAAATCAATGGCATTAACAGCTCGATCAATTTTTTTTAAAATCTCGCCCGGCTTACGATTATGATGATATTTTATCGGCACAATAAAAATCTTACTTACCAAATCCTGAACTAAATCTTTTTCAGCACTTACTTCCAGCCAGACAGAAATTCTGCTTCGGACCCGGCCGGCAGCTATTTTTATCAAAGTAACTATTATCCAAATAATAATAATTGTTGGCCAAGTAAAACCTAAAATTAAAGTTTTACTTAAAAAACTATCAACAATTTTACCAAGTAAAAAGGGAGTAAATACATCAGCCAAAGCAATAATAATGATAGTCGACAATAAAATAAAAAGCACCAGACGATATTTTCTGATGTAAGCCCAGATAAAAAATAGGGCGACTGTAATTTTATATTTATTTTCTTTTTTTGGCATAAAAAAAGACCCCTTGTAGGGATATTATAGCATTTTTAAATAATTATTATAAGGGCGAGGCGAAAACGCCCCAGGAATGGAATGACAGACTTTAGTCTGTTACTGTAACACACTGAAGTGTGTCAATCCGCAGAACGGGCGTTTTTGCCCGAAGATTAATGTTTTAATTTTCTTATCTCGTCTCTAATCTCAATTGCCTTTTCAAAATCCCCTCCTTCGCTCCGCGCCGCGGAGCTTCAGAGGGTGAATCCCAATAATTAACTCCTTAGCTTTCTTATCTCATCCCGAATTTCTATAGCCTTTTCGAAATCTAAGTTCTCGGCCGCGATCTGCATCTGGGTTTCCATTTCAATAATTAATTCCTCTAATGAACCGACTTTCTTTAACCCAAACTTATCAGCTTCTTTTTTAATAGTAGCTGGTTTTTCTTTAATGGCCTTAATAATAGACGCCGGTGTAATCTTATGTTCTTGATTATACGCGGTCTGAATTTTGCGACGGCGATTTGTCTCTCTGATTGCCTCTTTCATTGAGCCGGTTGTGATATCAGCATACATTAAAACTTTGGAATCAACATTGCGACTAGCTCGACCAATTGTTTGAATCAAACTCCTCGCGTCACGTAGAAAACTTTCTTTATCCGCATCCAAAATAGCGACCAAACCGACTTCGGGAATATCCAAACCTTCGCGCAATAAATTAATGCCTACCAAAACATCATACTTGCCCCGCCGCAAGTCATGAATGATTTCTGTGCGTTCCAAGGTGTCCACTTCTGAATGCAGATAATTAACCTTAATATCTTTTTTCAAAAAATAATCAGTCAAATCTTCAGCCATTTGCTTGGTCAAAGTCGTAACCAAAGTGCGATTACCCATAGCAATGGTCTTTTTTATTTCTGCAATTAAATCATCCATTTGCCCAGCGCTCGGCCTGACAAAGATTTCCGGATCAACCAAACCAGTCGGCCGAATTATCTGCTCAACCACTTGCCCGGAATTTCTGATTTCATAATCAGCTGGCGTGGCTGAAGTATAAACCACGTGCTTTAAGTACTTTTCAAATTCTTCAAATTTTAAGGGACGGTTGTCATAAGCAGACGGCAAGCGAAAGCCATTATCAATTAAATTTTGCTTCCTGGACTTATCGCCTTTATACATACCATGAACCTGAGGCAAAGACTGATGCGACTCATCAATAATCATTAAAAAATCCTCTGGGAAAAAATTTATCAAGGTTTGCGGCGGTTGTCCTGGCGCCCGGCCGTCAAAATGCCGCGAATAATTTTCAATGCCCTTGCAATAGCCCAATTCGCGAATCATTTCCAGGTCATATTTAGTTCTCTTTTCCAAACGGTGCGCTTCTAATTGTGGCAGAGTCGGCAAAACTTCTTTTAGTTCAGCTTCAATTGATTTTAAAGCGCGTTCAATTGAATCTCTGGAAGTCATAAACGGCGAAGCTGGAAAAATATCCAGTTTATCAATTTCTTCCA
>JAPLYF010000007.1 GCA_026395675.1 Candidatus Parcubacteria bacterium | reverse complement strand
AATGGCTAAAATTAGCTTTAAAATATTTTTATGGAATATTTTTTGAAGTATATCTGTTGACATTTTTAAAAATATATGATAGTGTATTAAAGCGGTTGGGAGGGCTGCGGTTTACGCGGTCCGTTGAAGCACATAAAGGCGCTTTTCTCACTTGGCTGCATTTAAAGCAGTTGAGAGGGCTACACTATGTAGTTCGTTGAGTGGCGTAAAAGCCAAGAGCTGCTTCACCCGGCTGCATTATAAATATTTCTAATAAAACTTTACACGTTGTGTAGAGTTTTTTTTATTTAAATTTTTGATTGGGTTTTAGATTTGATTTTAAAAATTTGACTAAACCATGCTAACCCTAAACTAAAGCAACTTAACAACTTAATGACTAAATAACTAAATAATCCTGTATGTTTTCTAAAATAAATTGCCATTCCCCTATTGAACCTCTTCTGTTTTTCTAAAGACATTTGCTGTTCAAAACTTTTGGCCTCATGATGGATGACTTTTGTTTTGGGCGTATAAATAATTTTTTGACCCAGATCCTGAATTCTTTTGCATAAATCCAGATCTTCCCACCAGATAAAATAATCTGGATCAAAGCCACCGATTTCTTTAATTACTTCTGCTCTGGCAAACATAAATGCACCCATGATTTGTTTGACTTCTTGTTCTTTTTCATAGATAAAATTTTTAGCCAAATATCTGTTTAAACATTTGCTTAGAAAAAGATGATGAAGTTTTAGAAGAATTAAAATTTGGTCGCAAAGACCTGGATTATTTTTAATATTTTTTTGCAAAGTGCTATCAGGATAAATTAGTTGGCAGGTTGAGAGTGCGATTTTTTCATCTTGTTCCATTAAATCAAACATGACTTTTAAACTATTATCAGTTAATTCAGTATCTGGGTTTAAAAACAAAACATACTTACCCTGGGCATGTTCCAGCGCTAAGTTATTTGCTTTGGCAAAGCCCATGTTTTCATTGGAGGCAATTAAATTGACTCGGGTGAATTTAGATGCGACCATTAAAGCTGATCCATCTTTAGAAGCATTGTCAACCACAAAAACTTCAAATTCTAAACCTTGTGTTTTATCATAAATTGATTGCAAACACTTTTTTAATAATTCTTTGACGTTCCAGGAAATGATGATGATTGAGATGTCCATAATTTTCGTTTCGCCCGTAGGCGACACAAGCTTGTGTCGCCTACGGGCGTGAGATTAAAGATTTTTATAAATTAATCCTCGTAGGCAAAACGACGTCGTTTTGCCTACGGACGCGATATTAAAATTTTTCGTAAATTAATTCCAGCATTTCCTCTATTCTGTGCCTCCAAGTGTTATTTTTTAACATTTCTAATTTTTCTTGTGTCAATCCCCTTTTCTCATTTAATGCTTTATTAACAAGATTATTAAATTCTTCGGGTGATTTGGCGACTTTGATTAAACTGCCAAAGCGTTCAATGCCCGGCACATAAGTTGAAACAATTGGTAAACCAGCTGCCAGATATTCATAAAACTTCATGGGATCAGTTGATTTAATAAATTCATTAACTTGGTAAGGGATAATGCCAACATTAAAACCATTATATAGCGCTGGAATTTCTTGATAAGAAATAGGTCCTAAGAAATAAATATTTTTAAATTCTTGTAATTTGTTTTTGGGAAAATTTGGCCAAACTGGGCCAGCTAAGACAATTGATTTGTCAGGATTATTTTTAGCTAAGGTTAATAAAATTTCAAGATCAATTCTGTCCTGCAAAATTCCCAGAAAACCAATAATTGGCTTGGGAATTTTATTTAATTTGGGGGAAATTTCGGTTACGCTTTGAAAATATTCTAAATCAACTGCATTGGGCAGCCAGTGTGTATTGGCTTGATTTTTAAATAATTCGTTCTTTAGATTGGCTGAAACAGTAAAAATAAGTTCTGATTTATTTTGAATAATTTGATAATTCTTGGCTAATTTATTTTTATAACTTTCATAGCCCGAGTGTTCAGCCCAATTATCAACAGCATCAAAAATATTTAGCTTTTGGTCTAGATTGTTAAAATAATCAATATATAATGGATTATAATTCCAGATAATTAAATTATCAGCCATTTTTTCTTTTAAGATAATTTTATTTAATTCTGTAATTATTCTTTGAGGATTTATTACTGAATCAACAGTAGAGTAAACCAAAATTTTACTGGAGATCTGCCAGCAGCGTGATGTTAAATCGCCAAAAATGACAGTGCCTCTGGTGTCTCTTAAGATTTGGTCCAAAATAAATGATTTGATGGCCTTTTTCCAATTAAAGGGCAAAAAGTCAACGGCAATAATTTTATTGATTTCGTCTCGTTTAACTAAATTATGCAAAACATGAAAATTGCGGTTAACAACTCCCTTTTGCCAGTTTCTGTACTTGGACATGTTGAACATTATGATATTTAGTTTGGGTGTGTTGTTCATGGGTTTATAAGGATACTAATCTACGAATCTTTACTAATACTACTAATATTACATTAGTAGTTCTGTAATAATCAGTAGATTTGTAACCAAAATTATAAAATATTTTTAATTTTCTCAATTTGTTTGGGCCACTGGAATTCTAGCAAAACCCTTTCTTTGCCTTGAATACCTAATTTGTTCGCTAGTTCTGGATCGTTAAATAGCCTTAAAATTGCGCTACCAATTTCTTGAACACTTTCTGGATTCACTAAAATTCCGGTCTGGCCATCAAGCACAGCATCTTCTACTCCCCCGCTTCTGCCAGCAATCACTGGCTTTGAAAATAAATTTGCTTCCAGGTAAACAATGCCAAATCCTTCTATATCTTCGCCTATTTGGCGCGCTGGCATGATAAAGATATTGGCCAAATCATAAAAGGCTGAAAGATTCGAATTGGGTATATCTTCAGCGATTATTAAGTTGCCTCTGACTTTTAAATCCTCGGCCAGCTTTTCCAATCTTTCCCTGTCAGGACCATTGCCTACAATTATATAAACTAAATTAGGAATTTGTTTAATTACTTCTGGCAATGCCTCAATAACCTTATCAAATCCTTTTCTAGGAGTTAAACGGCCAACTGAAATCATAATTTTTTTATGATGAAGATTTAATTCATTTTTAATGATTTGTTTTTCATGTTCATTCAATTGTTCGGTCTTGATGTTAGGGCAAGGATAAACAATGGTTATTTTATTTTCTGGAATACTTAATTTTAATACTTGTTTTTGGGTATTGTGGCTGTTGACAATAATATACCTTGCCTTGCTTAATATTTTTTTTGCCCAGTATTTTTTCCAGCTAGATTTCTGGGCATTCATAATATCATAGCCGTGCAGAATAATTATAAAGGGCAATTTCAGCATTAAGGCAATATAACCCATGGGTAAAATATGGCTAATAATAATTTGTTCAATTTTTTCTTCGCGAATAATTTTTCTGGCTATGAAATAGGTTCTTAACCATTTTGGCCAAAAATATCTAGACAATAAATTTTCACGGATTATTTTATATTTCTGATGACCGTCAAAATGATGAACATTCTCAACTTTATTGGCCAAAACTACCAGTTTATTATCAGGCAAGTTTTGGCAAAAATTAGCTAAATAATTAGCTACACCCCCGGTTTGAGGAGGAAAGTCAATGGTAATAAGTAAAGTTTTTCTTCCGCCGGAGGCGGATCCGCCTTTGGCGGGCATATTTTGATTCATATATTTAGGTTGAAGTTAAGGACTCTTCTTCGGGAATTTGGGAAATATTTTTCTCTTTTTTAAAAATAGTTTGGATTAAATATTTTAAATCATCTTTGGTAAAGCCCTTGATTAAATACATTATGCCAATATAAATTGCAGCTCCCACAATGATCAAGACAATAAAATTAAAATATGCTTTGATATATAAAAGTAAGATTGCCATTATGATTACGCTTAGCAATGATTTTAAGGTTTTAACAAGTAAAAATTTATAATCAAATTTTATAATTCTAGGCACTACTGATAAATTTAAAATAAATAATAAGGTTAAACTGATCAGAGTCGCAGTTGCGGCTCCAATCTGTTGAAAGCGAGGGATCAGAATAATATGCAGTATAATATTTACGATCATTGTTACCCCCATATTAAAAGTGTTTGTCACTTGCCGGTCGCAGGCATTTAAAACAGAGCCGCACGGATAATTTAAAAAAATTGGAATAACCGCTAAGACAAAAATTTGCAAGGTTAAAATTGAGGGCTGAAAATCATGGCCATAGAGTGATAAAATTATTTTATCAGCTAGGATTGAAATTCCTAAAGCAATTGGGATAGAAACAATGATTAAAAAATACATTGATTTTTCAAAAACCGTTTGCAACTTTTCTTTGGCATTGACATAGTAATGGCTCATGGCCGGAAAAATAGCAGCGGCAAAGGCAGCTGGCACAAATTGCAGGGCATAAGTTATTTTATAAGCCACTGAATACCAGCCCAAGGTCTTGTCATTGATTAAAATTGAAAGCAGAATCTGATCAATAAAAGTGTAGAACCTAACAAAAATCCCAGCCAGGGCAAAAGGAATGGCAATTTTTAAAATAGTTTTAATAATATTAATTTGCCATTGGAACTTGAATTGGAATTTTAATTTTGTTTTTAATAAAAAGAATGAATAAAGGAAGCTAAAAATGCTGCCGCTAAAGAGCGCAATCGCCAGGATATAAAGTGGGAATTTTAATAAAACGCCTGCCAGACCTACGGCTACGATTAATATTTGATTGATAATGATGCTATATGATTCGTATTTCAGATTTTGATATGCGCGAAAAATCGCCCAGAAGCTCAAAGAAAAGGAATCAAGAATCATGATTATTCCAGAGATATAAACCATGGTCTGAATTAGCGGCGGCTTATGCAACAAAGTTACAATTATTACAGCGGCAATATAGCATAAAATGGCAAAAATCAATTTTATGCTGTTGCTGACATTTAGATAAAGATTGGCTTTATCTTTATATTTTGATGATTCCCGGATTAAGACCGGTGAGATCCCAAAGTCAATAAAAATAGAAATGATTGTGGTTAGGGAAATTGCAAAAACATACATGCCGATGTTATCGGCCCCGAGTTTTCGAGCAATTAATGTAAAATAAATAAAAGCCAATATTTTTTGGAAAATATAAGCTAAAGTAAGCCAGGTTGTATTTTTGGCAATAGTATGTGATTCAGTCATAATATGCTTATTTTAGCATAAAAATATAAAAGAAAAAAGAGGTTTTTACCTCTCTTTTCATATAGGAATGGTTATCTCTTGGCCCATTGGGGAGCTTTTCTAGCGCGTTTCAAACCTGGTTTCTTTCTTTCCTTAATCCTGGCGTCTCTGGTTAAAAAGCCAGCTACTTTAAGAGTTTTATGCAAGCTTAGATCATATTTATTTAAAGCCCTGGCAATACCGTGTCTGATTGCATCTGCCTGTCCCCTTTTGCCGCCGCCTCGGACTAAAACCGTTAGATCTGTTTTATTTAGCAAATTGGTCAATTTTAACGGCGCTATAATAATTTCTTGCAATTGACTATCAGGCAAATATTCATTCATTTTTTTTGGTTTCTCGGCAAAGACCTTTTTAAGAGGGATTTTTTTAATTCCGCCAGGATAATGGGAGTGACGGTAATATAATTTTTGTTCCATTTTCTTGCCGGAAAATCCCAGCTTATTTATATTACTGACAATTACAAAATCACCCATATCAAGACGACGAGTAAAGGATGGCTTATTTTTACCTTGCAATAGCAAGGCGATCTGGCTCGCTATTCTGCCGACTGCTTTATTTGTGGCATCAATTTGATGAGTTTTTCTCTCGATTTTTGGGTTTTGATTGGTTGTTTTCATAAAGGTTACTAATTTACTAATTTGTTACTAATAATACTAATTGGAACCGGGTGAAATATAAGTATCATTAGCATTTAAATTAGTATATTCGTATCTTATACAAATTCGATTTGCACTATTTTAGCCGCATCACCTTGTCTTTGTCCTAATTTAATAATCCTGGTATAGCCGCCTTTTCTTTCTTTATAACGCGGGCTTAATTCTTCCAAAACTTTTTTTGTAGCATTTTCTAAATAAAGATATTTTGACAATTCGCGGCGAGTATTGAGATCATGCTTTTTGCCTTTGGTTATTAATTTCTCCACGATTGGTTTAATGGCCTTGGCCTTGGCTTCGGTTGTTTTAATTCTTTCGTACAATATCAAACTAGTAGCCAAACCTCGTAATAAGGCCTGTCTTGGAGCTTTTTTTCTATCTAAAATTTTTCCCTTTTTCCTGTGTCTCATGGGGTTTAATTATTTTGATTTTTTAGTGGTTTTTTTAGGTGTTTTTTTGGTTTTGGTTTTAGCTTTTTCTTTTTTTCCTTCTGTTTCAGATTCAGTTTTAGCTTCTTTGACTGGGACTTCTTTAATCAATAAAGCATAATGATCAATCAAGATTTTAGCAGCTACATTCAGGGCTTCTTGCGGACTAATGGTGCCATCGGTTTCCAGATTAAGTGTTAATTTGTCATAATTAGTGATCTGACCGACACGAGTATATTCTACTTTATAACCCACGTCTTTAATTGGCGTATAGATAGCATCAATGGCCATTGTTCCAACTGGCAGATTTTGCTTGTCTCTATTTTCTGTTGGCTCAAAGCCCCTGCCTTTTTGGACTGTTAATTCCATATCTAGAGTAAAATTCCTGTCCGTAATTGTGGCAATTTTTGAGTCAGGATTTATTATTTCGACTGCTGAATTTTTGGTAATATCTTTAGCTAAAACATCGCCAGCGCCTTTTTTAACTAGCTTTAAGACAACTGGTTCATCTGAAAAAATTTTTAAACGTAATTGTTTTAAATTTAAAACAATTTCTAGTATATCTTCATATACGCCTGAGATTGCAGAAAATTCGTGAGAAACGCCTTTTATTTTTACAGAGGTCACTGCTCCGCCAACTAAAGAAGAAAGCAGAACACGGCGCAAGGTATTGCCGATTGTAGTGCCATAACCATGATATAATGGCTCAATAATTAAAATACCCTCATTAGGATTTTCTCCTTCTTTTAATTCAATTTTTGATGGTAAAAAAATATTTTCCATAAATTTTTTAGCGAGGGCTTCCCCCGTTTTTAAAATTTAAATTAAAAATATGTTATTTTGAATAGAATTCAATTACTAATTTTGGTTCAAATTCTCCCTTAGCTTCGGGCAGGTCTGGTTTAGAAGTGACCTTTACTTCCAATTTATTTAAATCTATAGCTAGCCAAGAAACTGGTTCAGCTTTTTTAAACTGTTCTTTTAAATTGCCAAATATTTTATTATTTTTACTTTTTTCTTTAAGCGTAATTAGATCGCCGATTTTTGCTTGAAAAGAAGGAATATTAACTTTTTTATTGTTAACTAAAAAATGTCCATGACTAATTAGCTGCCTGGCAAAATCTCTTGATTTGGCATAGCCAGTGCGAAAAACAATATTATCCAAGCGCATTTCTAAATATTGCCATAAAGCATTTTCAGTATTGCCCCTGGCTTTGCTGGCTTTTTGAAAATAGTTTTTCAGTTGTGCTTCCATCAGACGATAAATCTTTTTGGCTTTTTGTTTTTCGCGCAATTGAACGCCAAAATCCGTTAAACGGCCATAACCCTTTGAGCCATGAATGCCAGGCGGAAAATTTCTTTTGACCATAGCACATTTGGGCGAATTACAACGCTCACCCTTTAAAAAGAGTTTTTGGCCTGTTCGGCGGCACTGTTTGCATTTTGGATTTAGGTTTCGACCCATATTATATTGAATTATGAATTCTAAGAGCTGAAATCTGAAATTATATGTTAGACTTTGCGGGGTTTGCGTTGGCGGCAGCCATTATGAGGAATTGGCGTGACATCTTTGATTGTTAAAACATTTAAACCATAAGTATTGAGCGCTCTGATGGCTGATTCTCTGCCAGTCCCCACCCCTTTAACAAAGACATTAACATTTTTTAAACCATAGGGCTGTGCCTTTTCAATCGCTGTTCTTACAATCACGCTGGCAGCATAGGGTGTTGATTTTTTTGGACCTTTAAAATTATTCTGACCAGCGCTTGACCAGGCAATAACATTGCCATTAAGATCGGTCAAGGTAATAATTGTATTATTGTATGTCGCTTGCAAATAAGCCCGGCCATGGCTAATCTGGCGAATTGTTTTGGTTTTTTTCGCTTTTGGTTTTATTGTTTCTGACTTGTCAGCTTCAATTGCGGGTTCTTTTTTTTCAGTTTTTTTGGTTTCAGCGGACATAAACGAATATTTAGATATTTTAGCTTGTTATTAATATTTTAAATTAGGTTTTTTGAGCTGATGTTTTGCGGCCACTTAATAAAGTAATTCTGACATTGCCCCTGACTGTACGAGAATTTGTTTTGGTTCTTTGACCGCGGCTAGGCAATCTTTTTTCATGACGCAGTCCGCGATAACACTTGATTTCTTTGAGCCGTTTTATATTGCCCAGAACTTCCCTTTTTAAATCACCCTCAATTTTAAAATTTTTCTGAATATATTCCCTCAGTTTGTTTTCATCCTCACCTGTTAAATCTTTGGTTCGGATATTTTTATTTATTTTTAAAGAATCCAAAATTTTACTGGCAGTTGTCTGGCCAATACCATAAATATAGGTTAAGGCAATTTCTATTCTTTTTTCTGGTGGGATTGTGACACCCCCGATACGGATAGCCATGGTTTTGAATTAAAAATCGTGAATTATGAATTAATTTATAAATTTAAAATTGACAAGCTTAACCTTGTCTTTGTTTATGCTTAGGATTTTTGCAAATCACCCAGACCCTTTTTTCGCGTCTAATTACCTTGCAATCCTTGCAGATTTTTTTTACCGATGTTCTGACTTTCATGGAATAAAAAAATTAATGCTTCTATCAAATTTAATTTTATGATTTTTATTTAAAATCTATAGATAATACGGCCTTTGGATAAATCATAGGGTGTTAATTCAACTTTAACTTCATCGCCTGTCAAGATCCTGATTTTATTCAGGCGCATTTTGCCTGATAAAAACCCCCTTATTTCCTGGCCATTATCTAATCTGATTTTAAAACTGCCAGCTGGTAAAAGTTCAGTAACTTTTCCTCTCATTTCAATGAAATCCTTACTTGATTTGGCAGTTTGGTTTTCGTTTTCGACCATAAATTGTTTTTGGTTTGATATTTTTAAAGTATAACTAAAAAACAGATTCTTTGCAAGAATCTTATTGCAAAAAATTGTGTTTTAATTTATGACTAATTATATAATGATTAATTAGTAATGTTTTAATTATATCTTATTTTCAATAAATGTCAAGAACTAGCTTAAAATAGCTTTAATTCGCCTAATTCCAGCACTGGAACTCTCTTCTTTTTGGATTTTAAAATTGCCTAATTCATTTGTATTTTTTGCATGCGGACCACCGCAAATTTCCTTGGAAAAGTCACCAATTATATAAACTTTAACCTTTTCACCATATTTATGCTCAAAAACACCAATAGCTCCTTGCTTTTTTGCATCATCAACTGACATTTCCTGCCAAGAAACAGGCAAATTTTCTTTAATTTTAGCATTAACAAGATCCTCCACTTCCTTAATTTGTTCTGGTGTTAATTTTTGATCATAATTAAAATCAAATCTTAATCTTTCAGCCGTGATATTACTCCCCTTTTGCTGGACTTCTGAACCTAAAATTTGCCTTAAAGCAGCCAATAAAAGATGGGTGGCAGTATGCAATTTGGCTGTTTGTTCTGTTACTTCAGCTAAGCCGCCTTTGAATTTTTTGCTTGCACCTTTTCTAGACAATTCCTGGTGCTTTTTTAGTTCTTCTCTGAATTCTACTGTATCAACAAATAAATTTTTTTCTTGGGCCAATTCAATCATCATATCCCTGGGAAAGCCAAATGATTGGTATAAATCAAAGGCCTCTTTGCCGGTAATTGTTGCTTTTTTGATTTCTTCTTGGGTAAGTGGCACTCCAAATTTTAAATAGGCCTTAGTATCTTTATTTTCTCTGATATCTTTCAGTGTCTGGCCAAGTATTTCTCCTTTATTTTGCGTTTGCATTATTTTATTAAATTTTTTACTAGAAATTGACGTTTTGGTGTCTAGAATTTTTTTGGCCTTTTTAATGCCGTCAATTAATGTTTTGGCAAATTTGTCTTCTTCTAAAATCAATTGATTAATTATAAACTCTTTGTTCTTTTTAACTTCGGGATAAACATCTTCATATATGTCAATTACTACTTCAGCGACTTTAAAAGTAAAAGTTGTATTAATCCCTAATTGTTTGCCATATCTGACAGCGCGGCGAATCAAACGCCTTAAAACATAACCGCGGTCAACATTTGAAGGTATTAGATTTTTATTATCACCCATAATCATTGTCGCTGCTTTAATATGATCGGCTATAATTCTAAAAGCACGTTCATTATCTTTATAGCTTTTGCCGCTTAATTCTTCAATTTTATTTAAAATCGGGGTAAAAAGTTCTGTTTGAAAAACATTGTCAAAACCATTTAAAACAGTAATTGTCCTCTCTACTCCCATGCCAGTATCAACATTTTTTTGTTTTAAGGGTTCATATAGGCCTTCTGCTGTTTTGTTAAATTCCATAAAAACATCATTCCAGATTTCTATGAGCCGAGAATTATCAACGAGATCACTGAATTTGCCTGTTAATTTTCCTTCTTGAGGCCTGGTATCATAAAACATTTCAGTGTCTCCGCCACAAGGCCCTGTAGCGCCTGCGATCCAAAAATTATCTTCCTTGCCTAAAGGTATAATGCGTGTTTTTTTGTCGATTTTCTGATTATCACCAGCTAAACCATTTTCCAGGCCAGATTTTTTTAAAACCTCCTGCCAGATTTTTATGGATTCTTCGTCACGCGGAATCCCATCTTCGCCTTTAAATACAGTTATATAAATTCTATTGGGATCCAAATTCAGCCATTTTTTATCAGTTAAAAATTCCCAGGACCATTCAATTGCTTCTTTTTTAAAATAATCGCCAAATGACCAATTGCCCATCATTTCAAAAAAGGTTAAATGCCGGTTATCGCCAACTTCATCAATATCAGAAGTGCGGATGCATTTTTGGACATTGGCGACTCTTTTGCCTCCAGGATGTTTTTCACCCAGTAAATATGGAACTAAAGGATGCATGCCAGCAGTAGTGAATAAAACAGTCGGGTCGTTTTCTGGAATTAAAGAAGCGCTGGGTATGACTTTATGCCCTTTGGAAATAAAAAAATCAAGATATTTTTGTCTTAATTCTTTAGCAGTTAGCATAGAAATATTATATAAGAATTATTGGGCTCTGACAAGTTTATGGCCCCTTGACATAATTTAAGTTTTGCGGTAATTTAAGATAATCTTCGGTCATTAAAATTTAAAAGGAGGTAGTAATGCAAAATCCAGCATCTTTGGCCCAAAAATATGGCCAGGTAATTATGGGATTTTTGACTCAAGCGGTCATTAAACGCGAAGAGCTAAAATCTAAAAAGCATGGGAAAAAGGAAAATTTAATTTTACCAGTAGGTTTCGAACCAATAATTGGGAAGATTCTGAGCGCCTTTGGCGAATTGGGCATATCAGAAACATTAACTGAAGAAAATAATGCTCCTGTAATTTTCGCCAAACCTCTTGTTGATCATGTTAAGGACTATCTTAATAAATTTCAGATTGAATTTAATCCTGAGATTTATGGGAACGTTTTAAGGGATTTAGTTGGCTTGGGTCTTTTAATAAACGGTCCAAATTACTGGCAGATAAATACAGTATTTTTTGCTCATAAGACAACTGAGCAATCAAGTATTTCTTTGCGTCAAGCTTTGGAAACCAGAATGAGGGGATTATTAAAAAATATAGTAGTCGCAGAAATCTTGTTGGTTTTGTGCGAATCAGCTGGTCTGACAGAAGATGAAGTAGCAACAATTCCCCCGCAATATAGGCGATCTGTCTTTTTGCAGAATTTAGGCAGGGGTATGTTGCTATATAAAGTTCGCGCCAAAGGCATAAAATATGATCCTTTTATGCGCACTGTAGATGCCTTAGTGAAACAGGATATCCTGATTGAGGGCTGCAATGATTTAAACACTGAAATTGTTATGATCAATCCCGTGCTCAAGCCATTCTCAGTGATCGTGGAAATTATCGACAGTTTGACATTTACCCAAAAACCATCCAGCATCGTGGAAATCGAAGTTTCTAATGGAGTCATTACTCCATTTAGCAGCATGGTTAATATGGGTAATTTGGGTAAAGATCCAAGAGACATTTATCTTTTCTCAGATTATGAATTTGGTCTGCAAGGCCTGTAAAAAAATAAGTCGCATTGAATTCTCAGTGCGACTTTTTAAATTTTGGCAATTTAAAAACCCCGTTCAAGCTTGTTGGCTAAAGCGGGGTTTATTTTGACAAACAGATACTTTTAGATACTTTACTCAACTCGGACTTGGCAGATTGCCCAGGCAATGTCCTGCATTTCAGCCGGATTCGACCATTTTTTTCTCATGGCCATGGGATTTTTTACTCCCAAAAATCTGGCAAGTTTTTGCTCTGAGTCCTTGAAAGCCAGGTCTAGAACCTTACTCCAGTTATCCCGTTTGGGATTGGCTTGGGCCAGGCCTAGGCCATAAATGTATTTATGGCCGTATGACTTGCCTTCCATGATCAGGGCTAGGGCATGGCCGTCAGATCTTTTAAGAAAGTCAGGCAGGCCAGTTAATGGTACTGGGTTTTTAATTGGCACCAGGCCGATGACATACCATACTTTTTTGTCTGGGCTGTAATAGATGCTGTTTTGATAAACAGTGAACTCCATAAAGAAGTCCTTGCCCAGATATTTTTTCAGCTTGGACAAAGCATCATTCTGGGCTTTATCAAAGACCCCTGCCTTTTGCACATCTTCGGCGGTAATATTTTCATTATGAATCTGGATGTCAGGATTGAGCCGAGCTTTGCCCAAGGCGCAGAAATACGTCCGAAAATCAACCTCGCATTGCCAAACCAGCGGCGTCCACTCCCCTTCGTATTTGTTGATTGTTACTGTGAAGAATGGGGATTTTTCATTGTTTTCCGTCATAGGAGCTAGGGCTAGCTGTTTTTTTCCCCCAGCTACAATTGGGCCCGAATCCGAATCAGCATAAGCTGCCAGGGTCAGGGTTATGAGTATTGTCAAAATGCCTAAAACCAAATTTTTCATTCTTTACCTCCTTAAATTTAATGGTTTTTTGGTTTTAAATTAAGATTTGTTATTATAGCATATCGTGCTTAATTTGTCAATATTGGGAATTTTTAACTAAAAAAGCCCAATGATTTTTAATATCACGGGCTTTATTTTTACTTTAACTCTAGATTCTAGCGTATTTGCTTGAGTTTGTCTAATGGTATGGCCATAAGTACATACATCTGACTGTTGTCAAGAAAATAAGGATTATTAGGTACATTATTGGCTACCTCAGCACCTTGGACTACTCCGTTGATTTTTTCTTGCCAATTGCCTTTGCCTCGGGACTCTCTTATTATTGGCTTAATCGCAGCAAGAAGGTTTCTGCGAGCGTCTGCTTCTGCTCCGCGTTGGGCAAGTTCTTTGGACTGGGTAGGATTAGATGCAAATTTGGAATTTACCCGGTTCCAGCCAATTGAATAGAGGTGGTCTTGGTAAATAAAGGTTTTGACACCTTCTTTATAGAGTCCCCACCAATCAACAGGCATAGTAGTAAATATGTCGATTCCAGAAATTTTAATTGCGTTTTCAAAAGCAGCATTTTCATCTTGGGGCGTTGCGGGAGGCGCTGGCGGTGCTTCTCTTGTGTTTAGAGCAGCAGTGTTTTGGTCTTCAGGAACACAGACAAGCACCCAGACCTGCTTATTCTCATCTTGTATTTCCACACGCAGGCCAACATTGCCAAAGCCCTTTAATTCCGAAACTTTAAGAGAATCTTTTAAGAGAGTATTGGCTTTGGCAGTGGCTTGATTTTCCGCAATAGTTTGATCCGGATTAGAAGAAGTGCCAACTGCATAAAGATATTTTCTGCCAGCATTTTGGCAGATAAAAACCTGGGTTTCCTTCCACCAGTTGGCTTTTGGGCAGGTTATGGTTTCACTTACAGCAGGTTCGGGTTCAGCCGCAGTCATTTGGTTGGCTGATTCTGAGACAGAGCCCAGGACAAACATTTTTTCCTTATCATACCAGGTATTAATGATCTGGAACCCTTTGAGCTGCTTGACTTTAAGCTCTGTTTTAATATTTTTAACAGAGTTATCAAGTGCCTGATTAAAGTTTTTGGCAAAGACAAAGTTTGTCATGCCATCATTATAGGGGGCTTGACCCACGCTGTAGACATAGCCATTTTCTCTCCAGACCGTTTTCTGGGTCCAGAAAGGCGCATCATCAGCGCTAACTTTTAAGGTTAAGATTGTCAAAAAAAACAAACAAATAAGGACTATTTTTTTCATGGATTTTTACCTCCTTTGAATTCCCATGATTTCCCCAATTAAAAATTGGTATATTAAATAATAACATACCAATATAAATATGTCAAGACTATTTTGTATCTTTAAGAGTCAAAACCGGCCAAAGTCCAATGATTAATATGATCCCTAAAATTACAAATAAATAATTGAATTGAGAGTAATAAGTTAAGACAATGGCGAGAATTGGCGCGATTAAATAAGCTAGAGGGATTGTTGATCTGAAAGAATTAATTACATCAATATTTTCAACATCAACTTTTTTAAAAAAATAGGTTTCCCTCATTATTTCCACTAAACTGGCTCCGGTTCTGCCTAAGAATAAAATTATCGCCCACATAACTAAATTAACGCTAGTAAAATAACCCATGATGATTGAAGAAATGGCCATTAAAATCATACCCACAAATAATATTTCTTTTTCACCCCAATATTTATCAGCCAGATACCCAGCTGGATATTCAAAAATTACAAAAGGAATAAGCATAAAAGTAAAAATAATGCCTATCTGTTCCCAGTTAAAGCCAATATTCTGATTTAAATAAATCGGCCCGTAAACGACTTCAACAGCGTAAAAAAGCTGGAGCAAAAATGAAACCGTGAAAATTTTACGCAAATCTTTATTTTTTAAAACATGAGCCAGTGTATCATAAATTTTAAATTGTTTTTTGGCATAGTGGTTGCCAAAATTTTTGAAGCGGATATAAATTATGACCAGAAGAATCAGATTAAGAATCAAACATAAATAGAAAAGCGGATTAAAATTAAAATAATATAATATTTCTCCAGCTAAAAAGGGTGAAACAAGCCAGCCCAAATTGTAAATAGTAAAATAGGTTCCCCTGGTTATGCCAGTAGTGGCGTTTTTGGTAAATGCTTCTAGAAAAATATCCAGATTTATAAATGTTAAAATTAGCGAGGCGATAAAAATAATGAAAGCAATACCGACTGAGAGCGGGCTAGCATCAATTATAAAAATTATAAAGCAAATTATGCGCAGAAAAATACTGACAATGGCCATCTTGAAATTGCTGTATTTGGCGATTAAATTAGGGTAGATATTGGTAATAATGAATGTTAGAAAATAAGCAGCAAAAAAAATAAGCCCAACAAGCTGTAAGCCAAAGTATTGGTTGAGATAAGTTGATTGCACATAGGCAAACAAAGCATCGCTGATGGCAAAAATAAAAATGGCCAGATATAATAATCCGAACTTATGATTTGATCCTTTGGTTAGAAGTTTCATGTAGAATGATTATAATTTGGTAATAATCCTACAAAACTACAAATTTTTTTACAAATAATACAAATGGGCATGAAATTAGAATTTAGATAGGAGAATTAACTTTATATATTACTATTCCTAATTTAATAATCCGGCATTAAATTTAACTTTATAAATCCCCCTTTTTGCTTGAGTTAAAATACCTTTTTCATTTTTATGTCTGTAGCGGATGCGGATTTCTAATTTGGCTGGTAATTTTATTTTTTGCAGCCAATTAACTTCAGACAAATACATTATATCATTAAATAAGGCAGGATGAGTATTTTCTTTAGCCACAATGACTTGATTCTTTTTATAATTCAAATCAATAACATACCAGGGCCCTCCATTTAATTCCAGACCCTTACGCTGGCCAATGGTATATAAAGCAATGCCTTGGTGCTTCCCTATTTTTTTGTCTTCAGTAGTAATGATATCGCCTGGTTTTAATTTTAAATAGCGCTTTAAAAATTCTTCCGGAGTTTTTTCAGGAATAAAACAAATTTCCTGGGAGTCGCGCTTGGCAAACACTGGTAATTTTAATTTTTGGGCAATTTTTCTGATTTGTTCTTTTTTATACTGGCCAACCGGGAATAAGCAATGTTTTAAAATTTTTGGAGTTAAGCGATATAAAAAATAGGACTGGTCCTTGGTCTTATCCTTGCCTTCTAGTAAGTGATAACCTTTTTTATCTTTTTGTACTTGGGCATAATGGCCTGTTGAAATAAAAT
>JAPLYF010000033.1 GCA_026395675.1 Candidatus Parcubacteria bacterium | reverse complement strand
AGGGCAGTAATCCGTAAATTTAGTACAATTTAATATTTTTTATCTTTTATAAACAAAACTCGCCCAAGATTTGAGGCAAGGACGAGCTTTGTTAGAGAATAATTTTTGGGAATACTCTCTTTTATTTATTATACTATTTTTTTTCCATTTGACAAGAGAAATTCGGCTGGGCTGGCAACCCCGGGAGATTATGGGCTCTTTGGGTTCGCCTGTCCCGCAACGCGGGGCGGGCTTGCCAGCCCAGCTGATTAAAAATTATGATAATCAAATATAGCGATAAGTTTGAATCTATTTTTTATGCCATTTTACTGAGCAATATAACTGGCAATTTTTTAGTATCTAAAAATGACATTCTGGGTTTATTTGAAAATGAAGAGTTTTTAGATATGGATCAGTTAAATTGGCGCCAGATTTTGCAGGAGCATGATAAAAAATTTGGTGAGATAAAATGGCTGAATTATGACGACCTCAGATTTATTAAATTCAAAAAGGAAATAGATTTAGAATTGCATAAAAATAATACCAATAAGTATAGAAGGGCTATTTTTTTGATCAAAAAGGCCTTAAAATTTGGTTTGGACTGCAAAAATAATTTGAACCAAGAAAAAGTAAAAAAAGAAAGTAATAAAATTAGCCCAATTTTAATATTTGACAAAAAGTTAATTTAAGATTAAATTATGATCCGGCTGAAGTCGTTTTACTTTATATGGGTTACTTAAAAAGAGAGTGAAAAATCTCTCTTTTATTTTCCCAAAGGGAAGCCCTTGGCTTTGGTTGACAATTTGTGGCTAATGAGTTAAGTTAAAGAAAAATTTGTACTTTGAAAGGAGTTGAAAAATGCTTTATACCCTGAAAAAAGCAACGCCTGAAGCGCTGGCCCAAATAGAGGAAGAAAAAAGAATTCGCCAAACCAAGGAAATTTTTCTTTTGTTTTCTTTGGGCAGCCAGTTTGATCACCTGATCAAGCAGGAAATTGAAAAGCTTGGTGTTTTTTGTCTGGTGGCTGATCCAGCGAGAGTAACAGTTGAAGACGTTCAAAAGGTAAAGCCGATAGGCATAATTTTGTCAGGCGGGCCAGTTTCGGTCTATGATACGCCGCCGCCTTTTGATGAAAGAATTTTCGATTTGGGTATCCCAGTTTTGGGAATTTGCCTGGGCTTTCAGCTTTGGGCTAAGCATATTGGCGTCAAGGTTGTCCCTGCCCAAAAGCGTGAATTCGGGACACATCTCTTTACACTTTTTAATCGTTCAATGCTGTTTCACGGTTGCCCACCGCAGATGAGTGTTCTAGAAAGTCATGGCGACAGAGTAGAAGCAAATGAAAAAATTAAAATTTTAGGGCAAACCGTAAATGCGCTGGCAGCTGCTGAATACAAGCATCTCTATGGCGTTCAATTCCATCCTGAAGTGACAGAAACAGAATTTGGACCGCAGATTTTTAAAAATTTCTGTTTTGAAATTTGCGGTGCCAAAGATCGCTATCCAGCAGCTAGATTTGCCCAGCTCAAAATTGAGGCGCTCAGGCAGCAGATAGGCGATAAAAAAGTGCTTTTAGCGCTTTCTGGCGGTTCTGACTCTTCTACCTGCGCTTATCTGTTAAAGCATGCCTTGCAAGGCAGAAAAGGCCAAGTTCTGGCAATTTACATCAAAGGCATTGACCGGCCTGAAGATGAAGCTCATGTGCTGGAATATTTTGGCAATCAGGACTGGCTGGAATTAAAAGTGGTTGACGCCACTGAAAAATTCCTTGCTGTTTTAAAAGGCAAAATTACAATGCGAGAAAAGCGCATTGCCATGCGTGAAGTCTATAAAGCTGTTTTGGAGGAAGAGGCAGCTTTATTTGGCGCAAGTTTCATTGTCCAAGGCACGCTTTACACTGATATTTCAGAAAGCGGCGGCGGTTATGCCACTGGTGCCCAAAAAGCCCAGATTAAACTGCATCACAATGTTAACTTGGGCTTTAACGTGACTGAAATTTTGCCTCTCTCTGATTGCGTGAAAGATTCGGGCAGAAATATTGGACGGGAAATAGGCGTGCCAGAAGTGCTTTTGACCCGCCATCCATTCCCAGGGCTAGGCATGGTCGTAAGAATTGAAGGCGAAGTGAATGCGAAAAATTTAGCTATTGCCAGGGCTGCAGACCAGATTTACATTGAGGAATTACGCAGATGGAAACTCTATGACACTGTCTGGCAAGCTGGTGCAACTGTTGAACAATCCATAACAACCTGTACAAAGGGTGACGATGCGACCAGTGGTGTAGTTATTTGCATCTGGGCAGTCTGGAGCGTAAATGGTTTTACCGCAAGACGTGCCAGATTATCAGATGATTTTCTAGAACACGTAGCTCAAAGATTATCCAATGAAATTCGTGAGGTTGGGGAGGTAACTAATCGACTTACTGGCAAGCCTCCGACCACAATTGAAAAAGGATGATTCAATTAAAATCAAAAAACCGTCTCTATAAATTAGAGGCGGTTATTTTTTTATAAAATTACTTTAAGTAGTTAATCAATAATGGCGCGATTGATAAGATTTTTATTTTTTTAAAGAGTTTTGCTTTTGGCATTGGGAATGAGTCGGAAATTATTACTTGTTTAATAGGCGCATTTTTGATTCTGGAAAGAGCTGGACCAGATAAAACCCCATGAGTGGCAAAGACATAAATATTATTAACTTTATGTTTCTTTAATTCATTACAGGCAGCAATTATCGTACCAGCTGTGTCAATCATATCATCAGTGATAATAATATTTTTTCCGGCAATATTTTTTTTAAATTTAGAAATTTTAGCCAGATCCTGTTTTGGTCTGTATTTTTCCATGAGTAAAACAGGTAGGGGATCTAGAAGTTTAGCTAGTTCAATTGCTCGTAATCTGGCGCCATTATCAGGTGCAACTATAATTGTATTTTTTAGGTTTATATTTTTTTTAATGTAATTTGCAAAAATAGGCAGAGGATCAAGGTTAAGGAGTGGCTTTAAATAGTTTTTATCTCTTTGGCTGTGAATATCAATAGTAATAAATTGATAAACTCCGGCTTTTTTAAAGAAATCAGCTAAAAGTTTTGCAGTAATTGGCGCGCCTGGTTTATCAACTTTATCTTGTCGGGCATAGCCAAAATAGGGGATAATTGCAGTAATTTTTTTCGCACCGTTGGTTTTAAGCGCATTGATTAAAATTAAAAATTCTAAAATATTATCATTGGGCTGGCTGGTTGAACCCATGACAAAAACATCTTGGCCTTTAACCTTATTTTTCAACTGTAAATAAAACTCGCCATCGCTTAAGTGCTTTGTTTCATATTGGCCGAGCTTTAATTTGGTTTTGCGAATAATTTGCTTGGCAAGTTGATTTGTGTTTTTTAGGGTAAATAAAAACATAATTTTAATGTCGTCATGGTTTGGTTCGACTTCGTTCACCATAAACTATTTAAAGCTTGCACTGAGTTTATCGAAGGGCTCACCATGACAAGGCGTTTATTTGCCAAAATCCTTTGATTCTTTCATTAAATCAATGACTTCTTCATCAGTGGTCTGGCCAAAATTTTCATAAAAAGCGCCGACAGCGCCAAAAAATAAAGGCGCATCTAAACAGATAATCTGGTCAGCTTCTTTTTCAATGGTCTTTAACGAATCCTGGGCAGAAACTGGTACTGCCACAATAATTTTTTTAGCTTTTTTTTCTTTTACCGATTTTATAGCGGCTCGCATGGTTAAGCCAGTGGCAATGCCATCATCAACAATAATGACTGTTTTATTGGCTAAATTTAAAGAAGGCCTATCTTGGCGGTAAGTTTTAAGACGACGCTGGGCTTCTTTTTTCTCTGCTGCAACTTTATTATCCAAATATTCCTGGGGAATCCCAAGTGAAGCAATGGCTTCTTGGTTAAAAATCCCCTCGCCAGTTTCAGTAATGGCGCCGATAGCATATTCTTCGTTTTCAGGCGCCCCAATTTTGCGCGGGACAACTAAATCTAAGGGTAAGTTTAATTCCTTGGCAATTTCAAAACCAGTCACCACACCGCCGCGAGGTAAAGCTAAAATAATAGTATCTTTTTTGCTTTTAAATTCATTTAATTTTTCAGCCAGTTTCTGGCCTGCTTCTTGGCGATTTTTAAATATCATAAATTCATTATAACTTAATTTTCATCTTATCAAAAGCCAAATAAACATTTGTTTTAATCTTATTTTGTCTGACAAATCTTTGTATTTCTTTTTGCGCAGTTTTATAAGGCGGATAAGAATGGCCAATTTGGGTTAAATAGAGTTTTTTAATTTTTAATTTTTTGGCCAGTAAAATTGCATCTGCTGTATTTAAATGACTAAAAATTTGTTTATTAAAATACATGGCCGCGTCCAAGATTAAATTTTGGATATTTTTAAAATACCCCAATGATTTTGCTGGAATTGTTTTAACATCAGAACAATAGATTAAATTTTTGATTTTAAAGGCCAGGGTGGGGAATTTTCGCTCATTAATAATCGAATGTTGAACTGGAAGTGGTAATATTATTTCCGCCCTAGGCGGATCCGCCTTTGGCGGAAAATTGTTAACTATAAATTTTTTATAGGGCACGATTTCTTTATATTTTAAATTGGGCAAATTTTTAAATCTTTTTTTTATGATTAGCCAGGTTTGTTTTTGGCAGTAAATTGGGATAGGGGATTTAAGCCAAGCATTTAATTGTGTAATTCCGCCATAGGCATCAAAATGCGGATGGGTAACTAAAACAGCGTCAATCTTCTTTATCTTGTTTTGTTTAACTTGTTTTAAAAAATCTGGCGAGGCATCAATTAAGAGATTAAAATTCTTGTAATTTAGAACAACTGAACTTCGGGTTCTTTTAGATTTGCTCTTAAATTTTCTGGCATCTTGGCAAATGGAATCTTGGTGTCCTGGTCTAGGTATAGGTTCCATTGGGCCAGTGCCTAAAAATGTTATCTGCATAAGTGATTTGACATGTTTAATCAGATTTTATAATATTGGTTCAGAACCTTGATTTGCGTTTTGGGTGTTAATCTGATTCCAGGAGAGCCGGGCAGTTGAAAAAGGGCGCACATTCTCGCAATCTCGATCCTCCCAGTTCGTTGATAGCGGGAACGAGGAAACTATTTTCCTGGTGCGAAAAGGGCGTGTTCCTGCCTGTTTAAATGCCGGAATTTAATTCCAAGAGTCTGGCATGCCAGAAAAATACCCAAGCTTTGGCCAAAACATCCAAAGAAAGATGCAATTTTTGCATATTTGCGTCTGCGCAATCAAGGTTCTAATTTACATTCCAGCTCCTCTATTCCTAGAGGGGCTTTTATTTTCTTTATTATAACACTTTTTTAATGCTATAATTAAGCCATGAAATTAAACTGGCGACATTTTATAAATTTTGGCTTTATTTTTGAGCTATTTTTATATTCATTTTGCTTATTTTTGGCCATTGGTACAGCTTTAAATATTTTATCAATGACAGCTATTAGCCAAGCAATTTTTTTACATACTAATTTTACGGTCTGGCAATTTATTATTACCTTTATTGTGGCTACAATCGCTCTTTTATTAATCTTAAAATATTTTAAAAGACCCTGGGTTTTACAGATTTTATTTTATTTGGCTGTAATTGAGGGTCTTTTGATTTTTAGCCAGGCCTATTTTACTTGGCCTTATGATTTGATTGTTATAATTGTTATATTGGCTTACTGGCTAATATTCCGCAATATTTTAATGCATGATATTATGCTGGTTTTGGCCATTAGCGGCTTGTCAGTGATTTTAGGTTTTGATCTGGAACCAAGGTCAGCAATTATTATTTTGATTTTAATCGCCATTTATGACTTTTGGGCTGTTTATAAAACCAAGCACATGGTTAAAATGTTTCGTGAAATGGCAGAGAAAAAGGTTCATTTTGCTCTGATTATTCCACCCGGATATAAAGGGTTATTTAACAAAGTTAAGGATGTAATCCCGCAATCGCAGTTTATGTTTGTGGGCACCGGAGATATTGCCATACCAGCGATTTTTGTTATTACTTGTTTGAAAATTAATTTATTAACCAGCTTAATAACTGCTCTGGGAGCAATATTGGGTTTTATTTTTTTATATATTCTATTTGTAACCCAAGAGGAAAGAGCCCCGATGCCAGGTCTGCCACCAATTGTTTTGGGCACTTTATTGGGCTTTTTAATTTCATTTTTATTTTAGTATGAAAAAATATGAAAATTTAGAGCATACTGCTGATTTAAAAATTCGGGCTTTTGGCAAAACAAAAGAAGAGGTTTTTGCTAATATGGCTTTGGGCATGTTTGAGAATATTAGTGAACCAAAAGCAATATTAAAGGACCAGCCAGTTGAAATTGAAATTAAAGTAAAAGCTAATGAATTGCCGGAGCTTTTAGTTGATTTTTTAAATCAATTGGTTTATTTAAGCGATGTTAATAATGTGGTTTATAATAATTTTGATTTGGCAATATTTAAAATAGATAAACATTGGATAGCTGAGGGCGTGGTAAAGGGTTTTAAAGTAAAAGGTTTTAAACTGGAAATAAAAGCAGCGACATATAATGAATTAAAATTAGAAGAAAATCAGGAAGGGAATTTGGTGGCAGAGGTGGTATTTGATATCTGATACTAATTTACGAATTGAATACGAATCTACTAATACTTCCAAGAATTATTAAAATATGATTACCAGACAAAATCTCAAAAAAATCAATGACTATCTGTTTGAAATCCCCAAGGAATTCCGTTCTGATATGCGCGTGCCAGCCAGGATTTATACTGATGAAAAGTTATTAGAAGCGATTTTAGAGGACAGGTCTTTGGAGCAGGCAGTTAATGTGGCAACTTTGCCAGGAATTTTAAAGTATTCTTTAGCCATGCCAGATATTCATCAGGGTTATGGCTTTCCCATAGGCGGTGTGGCAGCGATAAAATGGGACGGAGGAGTGATTTCACCTGGCGGGGTTGGATATGATATAAATTGTGGTGTCAGACTTTTGAGCAGCCAAATTACTAAACCTGAATTAGTTCCCAAGTTTGAACACTTAATTGATTCATTATTTAGAACCGTGCCAAGCGGTGTTGGCAAAGGTGGGAAGTTAGTTGTTACTAAACAAGAACTGGATACAGTTATGGCCGAAGGTATTGATTGGGCAATAAAAAAAGGTTTTGCGACTAAAGAAGATAAAGAAAATTGCGAAGAAAATGGCAGGATAGTATCTGCAAATCCTGATAAAGTTTCTGAAGCAGCTAAAAAAAGAGGTCAGGATCAGATTGGCACATTGGGTTCAGGCAATCATTTTTTGGAAGTCCAGTATGTGGCCAAAATTTTTGATGAGGAGATCGCCAAAATATTTGGTTTATTTCCCAACCAGATAATGGTCATGGTTCATACTGGTTCTCGCGGCCTCGGTCACCAGACCTGCACTGATTATTTAAGGATTTTAAACCGCAAACTTTATGAATGGAAATTAAAGTTGCCTGACCGTGAATTAATTTATGCCCCACTTGATTCAAAAGAAGGCCAGGATTATTTTAGCGCTATGAGTGCGGCAGCAAATTTTGCCTGGGTTAACAGGCAGTATTTAACTTATTTATCCAGGCAAGTATTTAAAAGTGAACTCGATAAAGAATTTGGCGAAAAAGCTGACTTAAAATTAATTTACGATGTAGCCCATAATATCGCCAAGAAAGAAGTTTATGAAATAGACAGTAAAAAGGTTGAAGTTTGCATGCACAGAAAGGGAGCAACACGCGCTTTTGGCCCAGGCAATCCATTAATTCCAGCTAGATATAAAAAAGTTGGCCAGCCGATTTTCATACCTGGAACCATGGGCACTTCTTCCTATGTTTTGGCAGGGACTCAAAAAGCAGAAGCAGAGACCTTTGGCTCGGTCTGTCATGGCGCTGGGCGTCGTTTATCAAGGTCAGCGGCTAAAAGGCAGGTCAGTGGCCGACAAATTAAAGAAGAACTAGAAAAAAGAGGCATTTTAGTGCGCTGCGCTTCGTTTGCAGATATCGCTGAAGAAGCGCCTTTGGCCTATAAAGATGTGAGTGAAGTCGTAGATTTGGTGGCCAAAGCAGGCCTGGCCAAAAAAGTGGTCCAGCTCTATCCCTTGGGAGTTGTGAAAGGCTAATTATTGAGGTATAATTTAACTATCAAATAAAAAATAAAAATAAAACTTTAAAGCGAATCTAAAAAGAATTGATTTGTAATATTTGTATTTGATTTGTCCCAAAGGGACCCCTTCGGGGTAAATTTGTATCGATATGAAATTTGTTCCGCTTCACGTTCACCCTGAACCATGTTAGGTTCAGGGCGAGACTCAGATTTTAAACGTTTAATTTTTATATCTTATTTTATATATCTATGAAGTTTGTACCGCTTCATGTTCATTCGCATTATAGCCTGCTAGACGGCATGGCTAAAATTGATGACTTAGTGGGAAAAGCCAAAGCCGATGGCATGGAGGCAATGGCTTTAACAGACCATGGTTCAATGTATGGTATTATTGAATTTTATCAAAAAGCCAAAAAAGCAGGACTCAAGCCAATTTTGGGAATAGAAACTTATGTCGCGCCTTATGGTCGTTTTAATAAACGAACCAAAATTGATGAAGAAAGATATCATTTAATTTTATTAGCCAAGAATAATTTAGGATATAGAAATCTTTTGAAATTAGTCACTATTGCTAACCTCGAGGGTTTTTATTATAAGCCGAGAATTGACTTGGAAATATTGGATAAATATAAGGATGGTTTAATTGGCTTATCAGCATGTTTGGAAGGAGAAATTCCCAATGCTATTTTAACTTATAAAGATTTAGATAAAGCTGCTTCAGTTTTGGAAAAGTATTTAAAGATTTTTGGTCCAGACAATTTTTTCTTAGAGCTGCAGCATCATCCGCAGATTAAAGAACAAAATTTTGTTAATGAAGAACTAAAAAAACTTGCAAAAAAGAGCGGCATTGGATTGGTTGCCACCAATGACACTCATTATTTAAATACAGAAGATGCCAAAGCTCAGGACATTTTGCTTTGTGTCCAGACAAACCGGAAAATCCAAGAAACAAATCGTTTGTCAATGATGAACGATGAATTTTCTTTAAGGACAACAAAACAGATGATTAAAGATTTTAAAGATTGCCCAGAGGCAATTAGCAATACTGAAAAAATAGCCGAAGCTTGCAATGTGGATATAGAATTTGGCAAAAATATCTTGCCCAAATTTGAGGTACCTGGCGGAATGCCGGCAATTGAATATTTAAAAAAACTGTGTTTTGAAGGTTTAATTTTTAGATATGGCGGTAAATTAGAAGAAAATTTTAATTGGCAGATAGACGAGAAAAAAATATTAACCCGTTCCCAAAGTCAAGAATTTAGAAAAAAAGAAATTTTGGAACGTTTAGAATTCGAGCTCTCGGTGATTGAAAAAACTGGTTTTGCCCCTTATTTTTTAATTGTGGCTGATTTTATTAATTGGGCGAAAGATAATGGGATAGTGGTAGGACCGGGCCGCGGTTCAGCTGCGGGTAGCATCGTAGCTTATCTAACCAGAACTACGGATATTGATCCCTTGGCTTATGATTTGCTGTTTGAAAGATTTTTAAATCCTGACAGAATTTCCATGCCTGATATTGACACTGATTTTGCTGATATCAGACGCGATGAAGTCATTCATTATGTAGAGGAAAAATATGGCAAAGATCATGTCGCCCAAATTATAACTTTTGGCACCATGGCCGCACGTGCGGCAGTGCGCGATGTTGGCCGGGCTCTTGGCTTGCCTTATAGTTATTGCGATAAGATAGCGAAAATGATTCCAATGAATCTGAAATTAAAAGTTGCTCTTGAAAAAGTCCTGGATTTAAGAGAAGAATACAAAAAGAACAAAGATTGTAAAGAATTGCTTGATAATGCCATTAAGCTTGAGGGTGTTTGCAGGCATGCTTCGACACATGCTTGCGGTGTGGTTATTACTCCAGGGTCTTTAGATGATTATTTGCCCTTACAATATTCAACCAGCGGCGACAATGTTATTGTTTCGCAATATTCATTGCACCCAGTAGAAGATTTGGGTCTTTTAAAAATGGACTTTTTAGGCCTGAGCAATTTAACGACCATTGAAAATACTTTAGAAACAATTGAAAAAATTCATGAGACCAAAATTGAAATAGAAAAGTTGCCTTTGGCTGACAAAAAAACTTTTGAATTGTTGCAAAAAGGTGAAACCACGGGTGTTTTTCAGTTAGAATCCAGTGGCATGAAAAGGTATTTGAGACAATTAAAGCCCACTGAATTTGAAGATATTATTGCCATGGTAGCCATGTATCGCCCTGGTCCCATGGAGCATATTCCTGAATATATCAGCAATAAAAATGGAAAAACCAAACCCAGTTATTTGCATGAAAAATTAGAGCCGATTTTGAAAATAACTAATGGCGTGGCTATTTATCAGGAACAGCTACTACAAATCGCCAGAAGTTTAGCTGGTTTTACCTTGTCTGAAGCTGATGTTTTGAGAAAAGCAGTTGGTAAAAAAATCAAATCGTTATTAATCGAACAAGAAAATAAATTTGTAAATGGCTGTATAAAAAACGGCATTAATAAAAAAACAGCTGAGCAGATCTTTGCCTTTATAGAGCCATTTGCCGGCTATGGTTTTAACCGATCGCATGCGGCGTGTTACGCTCTGATCGCCTACCAAACCGCTTATTTAAAGGCGCATTATCCTGCCGAATTTATGGCTTCGCTTTTAACCTCTGACTTAAGTAATATTGACCGCGTAGCCCTGGAAGTTAATGAATGCAGAACCATGGGCATAGAAGTTTTAGCGCCTGATATTAATGAGAGTTTTACGCGTTTTACAGTTGTGGCTGAGAGTTTAAAACAAAAAAAACCGAGAATAAGATTTGGCTTGTTAGCCATTAAGAACGTAGGCGCCAATCTGACTAAAGCCATTATAAAAGAAAGGAAAGAGGCAGGTCCTTTTCAATCAATGGAAGATTTTTTGAGCCGAATTAAAGATAAGGACTTGAATAAGAAATCACTGGAGAGCTTGATAAAAAGCGGTACCTTGGATCAGTTTGGCGATCGCTATGAAATGCTGATGAATATGGAAAAATTATTAAACTTTGTTAAAGTTGTAAATAACCAAGAAGCAAAACTGCAGGACAGTTTGTTCGCTTTAACTGAATTAAAAATAAAACACAATTTAATAATGGATAAATACCCGCCTGTGAGCAAAGAAAAAGAATTGGCTTGGGAAAAAGAACTGTTAGGCCTTTATGTTTCCGATCATCCTTTCACTGAATATCAGAAAGAGCTGGATGGTTATATTTTAACTTCCACGCACATAAAAAAGGGCTTGGGGGCTGGCAATGTCAGAATTGCGGGAGTTATTAATAATATCAAAAAAGTCATTACCCAAAAGGGAGAAATCATGCTTTTTGTGAAAATTGAAGATACTTATAATTCTTTGGAAACAATTGTTTTCCCCAGTGTTTATAATGAAACAAGGGAGACCTGGCTGGAAAATAATATTGTGATTATTAGCGGCACTGTTTCCAATAAAGACGGCGATTTCAAGGTAATTTGCAATGAGGTTAAAACTTTAAGTCGTGACATTTTAGCCGATCTTAAAACTAAATTGCAAAAAATTAATATTAACTTGCAGAAACAAGCCAAAAATATTTTCATTTTTTTCAAAAAGATCGTGACTGCTGAAACCGTTGCGAAACTCAATAAGATTTTACAGACCAGCCAGGGTAAAAATAAGGTTTTTTTGGCTGTGCCCATTGCGGCTGATCGTTTTCGTAAGATTGAAACAAATTTTTTTGCTAATTTTGAAGATCCGATTTTGCTCAAAGAGCTTAATAATCTGAATGAAGTCAGATTTGTAAAATTAATGTAATTGTCTGAGCTTTGATTTTTTGCTATACTTAATTTATATTAATTAATAAATAAAAATAAAAATATGAGACACGTAAACCCACCTTTAAACATTTATAAAAAAATTGCAATCAGTTTTATCATTTTAACCTTAGTTTTAGTCGTGGTAATTTTTTATTTTACCATGTCTTATGCTTATGTAACGGTTTATCCCAAGCAAGATGAGGTAAAAACAGATTTTAATTTTGCCATCACGGAAAATCAAACCGGTTTAAACCCAGAGCAGGGCGTTTTTATGGGCAAAATTGTTGAGCAATCCTTGGACGGCGAAAAATTATTTGTTACCACTGGCAAAAAATCTCTTTTGGGCGATATTGTCGGGAGAGTAAAAATAACCAATGGACTTTCCAGAAATCAAATTTTAGTCGCCACGACCAGACTACTCTCGCCTGATAATGTTTTATATCGTCTTAAGGAAAGAGTTGAGATACCGGCTCAGGGAAAAACAGAGGTTAATGTCTATGCTGATAATCCAAGTTTGCCTTTGGCCAAAGCTGAGACCAAATTTACAATTCCCGGCCTTAGTCCGAGCGTTCAGACTTTAGTTTATGCGCAAGCTATCCAGGATTTTAAAGCCAATGGCCAGGAAGTAACTGCAATCTCCCAAGAAGAATTAGATAAAGCAGTCACTGATTTTTCTCAAGAATTAGCCCAGCAGGCTATTAAAAATGAGGATACTTCCAAAACCAATGTTTTAAGTAAGGAAATAATTGATAAAACATTTGATCATAAAGCTGGTGATGAGGTTTTGAATTTTAATTTGAAATTGAAAATCAAGGTTACGGGTGTTATTTTTGATAATACTGATATTAAAAATTTTGCTTTAAAATCATTAACAAGCCAAGTGCCCCCAGATAAACAATTAATTAGTTCTGATGTTGATAGTTTAATTTATAATATAGACAAAATTGATTTTAAAAATAAATTAGCGCAGCTTAAAAGTTTTATTAGCGGGATAATGATCATTGGTGAAAATAGTCCGATTCTGCAGCCTGATAAATTAGCGCGATTAAACGCTGTTGACGCGGTCTCATATTTGCAAACTTTTGATTCAATTGAAAGAGCAAAAATATCATTTTTCCCATCCTGGGTGAAAAAAATGCCTTATTTTGAAGATCATATAATCATAAAAATAGTCAAATAGTTTATGTTTAAAAATAATGAGTTGCCAAAAGCAGGGGTGGAGCAAAATCCCGCATTATCGAAAGTTAGAAATTTTTGTAAAAATTTTACCAATGGCAGCATCATTCCCTTAGATGACGGTTATTTCTTCGCACAAAGACTGAATGGCAAGGGAGAACAAGTAGGCGTTTATTTATTTGATAAATTTGGCAATATCCAGGAATTTAAAGGCAGAGAAACTGATTTTAGATTATTTAATCAAGAAGTTGATTATCTTGAAAAAAATCTAGCTAAATTAAAAATTTTGACTGTTGGTAAAGAGAAGGTTGACTAATATTAAAATTAGTTTTATTATATAAATATCTTTAAAAAGCGATTGAAATGGCTACCGACCATTTGGCCTCATTTTGGAGGTTAAACCTAAGACGGTTTCTAGGCTTTTTATTAAATTAAGTGTTCTGCTTAGGCAGAGAAATTGGGTGGAACCGCGGGAAAAGTCCCGTCCCAAGATATATTTTTAGTATATTTTGGGACGGGATTTTTTAAATTATTAATAACAATTTTATGACCAAAGAAATTAAAGAATCAAAATTAGACATTATGCGTCATTCAGTCAGTCATGTGATGGCTGCCGCAGTTAAGGAACTTTATAAAGACGTTAAATTCGCGATTGGGCCGACAATTGCCGAAGGTTTTTATTATGATTTTGATTTGGGCAAAAAAACTTTAAGCGAGGAGGATTTGCCAAAAATTGAAGCGAAAATGAAGGAAATTATTAATAAAGATTTGAAATTTGTAAGAGAGGAATTGCCAATAAAAAAGGCCTTGGAAAAAGTTAAAGGCCAACCCTATAAAATTGAATTGATTAAAGATCTGGAAAAGGAAGGCGAGAAAAAAGTCAGTTTTTATAAATTGGGTAATATTTTTGAAGATCTTTGTCGGGGGCCTCATATTAAGTCAACCAAAGAAATCGGCGCTTTTAAACTTTTACGCGTTTCCGGCGCTTATTGGCGTGGGGATGAGAAAAATAAAATGCTGCAAAGAATTTATGGCACGGCTTTTGAAACTCAGAAAGAATTAAATGAGTATATGAATATGTTGGCAGAAGCGGAAAAAAGAGATCACCGCAAAATTGGCAAAGAACAGGAATTATTTTTAATTGATAAGACAGTTGGCTTGGGCTTGCCCATGTGGTTCCCTAAAGGTGCTTTAATTTGGAGAGTTATGGAAGATTTTTGGTATCAGGAACATTTGAAAAATGGTTATGAATTAGTTCGTTCTCCGCATATTGGCAGTCGAGGTTTGTGGGAAAAATCAGGACATTGGGGATTTTATAGTGACAGTATGTATCCGCCGTTGGAAATTGGGCAGGCTTTAAGCGCAGCTCAGGAGGGTAAAAAGGCAGAAGTCAAAGAAGAATATTTGCTTAAACCCATGAATTGCCCGTTTCATATTACTTTATACAATATGCGGCCAAGATCATATCGTGAATTGCCAATGCGCTGGGCAGAATGCGGTACTGTCTATCGTTATGAAAAATCTGGTGAATTATCAGGATTGACTCGGGTCAGAGGTTTTACGCAAGATGACGCGCATATTATCTGCACAGCCGATCAAGTCGAAGCTGAACTTAAAAGAGTGGTGGACTTTATCTTGTTTATCTATAAATCCTTTGGTTTTGACATAGAGAACATAAATGTTTATTTATCCGTAAGAGATTCCGAATCGAAAAAATATGCAGGCAATGATGAGGGCTGGGATTTTACTGAAAAGGTCTTAGAAAAAGTCGCTAGAGAAAAAAAATTAAATATTAGCAAAGATGTTGGTGGCGCAGTCTTCTATGGACCAAAACTCGATTTTAAAATTAAAGATTGTTTAGGCAGAGAATGGCAATGTTCCACCTTGCAGTTTGATTTTAATTTGCCGGAAAGGTTTGCCATGCGTTTTGTGAATGATAAGGGCAAAGAAGAGCAGCCATATATGCTGCATCGGGCTTTATTTGGATCATTTGAAAGATTTATCGGAGTTTTAATTGAGCATTATGCTGGCGCTTGGCCAGTTTGGTTAGCTCCAGTACAGGTTAAGATTATCAATATAGGCGCAGCGCATGAAAAGTATTGTCAGGAAGTGGCTGAGAAGTTGAGGGCCGAGGGAATTAGAGTGGAATTGGATTTAGTTAATGAAACAGTGGGTAATAAGATTCGTAAAGGAGAAAAGGATAAGATACCTTACATTTTGGTTGCTGGTGATAAAGAAATAGCATCTGGCCAAGTCGCTGTCAGGCAAAGAGGCAAGGGTGATTTGGGGCCGCAGGATTTGGATAAGTTTATAAAAAACATTAAAGAAGAAATTTTAAACCGAAAATAAATTCACATAACATCCAAATTGAAGAAGCGATTAGCCAATCGCTTCTTCGTCGGTTAACGGTTTAAAATTTCTTAGCAAAGTATGAAGTATTACATCAAAATTTTCGGCTGCCAGATGAATTATTCTGATGCGGAAAGGGCAGCCGCAAAATTAGAGGAATTAGGTTATAAACAAGCATTGGATGATAAAGATGCTGATTTAATATTGCTGGTTACTTGTTCTGTCAGGAAATCAGCCGAGGATCGGGTTTATGGCGCGATAAATAATTACCATAAGAAAAAGTTATACCCAAAACTGAAAACAATAATTTTAAGCGGTTGTATGGCTAATCGTCCTGAAGTTGTGAAAAAAGCAGATAAGGCAGATATTTTTCTAGATATTAAAGATTTAAATAAACTGCCAGAATTTTTAAAGAAAGAAAGTAAAGCAGGCTATGTTGAAACTTATTTTTCTGTTAAGCCCAGATACCAGAGCAGTTTTACCGCTTATGTGCCGATTATGACTGGTTGTAATAATTTTTGTTCTTATTGCATTGTGCCTTATGTGCGGGGCAGGGAAGAGTCGCGCTCGTCTGAAGAAATAATTGCCGAGGTGAAAGATTTAATTGCGCAGGGGTTTAAGGAAATTATTTTGTTGGGGCAGAATGTGAATTCTTATAAACCAGCCACAGCTGCGGCTATCAAAGATTTCCCTGATTTACTAGAATACCTGGCTAAGTTACCTGGTAATTTTTGGTTAAGTTTTATTACCAGTCATCCCAAGGATTTGTCTGACAAATTGATTAAAGTGATTGCCAGAAATAAATCCGCCGGAGGCGGATCCGCCTTTGGCGGAAAGATTTGTGAGTACATTAGTTTGCCTGTGCAATCTGGCGATAATGAAATATTAAAGAAAATGAATAGAAAATATACTATTTCGCAATATAAAAAATTAGTTAAAAAGATTAGAAAGCAAATTCCCGGGGTGGCGATATCTACTGATGTCATTGTCGGTTTCCCAGGTGAAACTGAAAAACGATTTTTAAATACTGTTAAACTCTTTCAAAAAGTAAAATTTGACATGGCTTATATTAATCAGTATTCGCCGAGAGAGGGAACTGCTTCAGCCAAATTAAAAGATGATGTGCCAAAAATTGAAAAGAAAAAAAGAGATAAGGAATTAAATGATGTTTTGATTCAAACAGCTTTAGAAATTAATAAGAAATTAATTGGTCAAGTTCTAGATGCTTTAGTTTATCAAAAAAGTAAAGGGGATATTTGGTTAGGGAAAACCAGAACTTTTAAAGTGGTTAAATTTAAATCCAAAAAAAATTTATTGGGTAAATTTGTAAAAGTAAAAATAAATAAGGCGGAAAGTTTCGGTTTGATTGGGAAGTCCATTGACAGTAGTAAAAAATTATGATAAATCTAGAATAAGCACAAACTATAAGAAAGGAGGACGAGAAATGTCTTTGTTTGACAAAAGGACAAAAGAAGAAAAGCTTTGGGATAAAGCTAAAAAACTTCTTGAGAGTGAAAATTTTGATTCTGCGAAAGAAACGCTGATGGAGCTAGTTAGAATAGCTCCTCATGATGCCAGAGCACAGCTAAAATTAGCAGAGGTTTATAAAAAAATTTTTGGCGACAAAGAAATGGCCATTGTCCATTTTATATTTGCCGCTGATGAATATGCGAAAGACGGCTTTTACCCCAAGACAATTGCCATTTATAAAGAGGTACTGGAACTAAATGAATCCCGTTTGGATATCAGAGAAAACATGGCAAAATTGTACGAAAAATTGGATATGCAGAGTGAGGCGAACAAACAGCGTGCTTATTGCCAAGATGCAGATGCTGCTAAAGAAAAAGAAGTGCTGGACTTTATCAAGGGTAAATATGATGAGGCCGGCAAAGGCGATGAACGGGCACTCGAATTTTGCAAAAATTTATGCATAGTAGTGCTAGAATCAACCGAGGCACAAATTCGGGAAAGGCTGGATGTGAGAATCCTACCAGCCAAGCCGCAACCCAAAAAGAAATCTCCTAAAAGAAGAAAAAAATAAAGTCGGTCTTAGCTCCTTGCAATGCAGGGAGCTATTTTATTATAAAAATATGGAGTTATTATCGGCGGCTTTAGCCGCCGCACGGCCGCTTAAGCGGCCGATAATTTGAAAAAGAAAAAAGCCCCGCGGTGCGGGACTTTTGAATTTGTTTTTCATGAATCAGTATCTTCTATCGTATTATATGGCAGGGCGAACAGAGTATAGACAAGAATGATGGCAATTAGAACTGCGCAGATTGGTGGGCCAAAAATGGCTACTGCCTCTAATAGTAGGAATCTTTTTAGGCGAGTTTTTGGATCCCACTCGTAGTCATCTATTATCTTTAATGCGAAGATATGGCCGACTGCCAGGTAGAGAATTGAAAGACCGATTATTTTGAAGAGCATGCTTTTCCTCCTTGAAATTTGATTTAATTAAAAATTAGCAGATAAAGTGTCCCTTGTCAAGATAAAAGAAAAAAAGCCCCGAAGGGCTTTTTATCATTTGGAATAATTTTATATTGTCATGCTTTTAGGGAAATTATGGTTTTGGTATTCTGGCGGGTTCTTCTTTGAATGAATTAATTAAAGAAGCAACCGCTGAACTTAACAGAATTAAACCTGGTATTAAAATACAGACTGCCCAGAACATTTTTTCCTCCTTGCCACTTTGTGGCTTTGGCACATTGTGCCTTGTTTTAAGAAAGCTTTTTGGGCTTAAGGTTTTCTTTTCTTTCTGCCAGTTTGGCCTTGACCATTTGAAAAATGGCCAGAAGCCAAAGCACAATCCATGAGGACACTATAAAACACAGAATGTATTTCATTATTGTAATGAGCGTTATCATTTTACCTCCTTGCCATCCGGAGCTTAGCGAAGGATGACTTTGATTTTTTTACAGATTAGCATTAAAATACATTTATGTCAATACGATTACCCAAAATATTAGTCATTGTCGGACCTAATGCCAGCGGCAAAACAAGTTTATCAATTAAACTGGCGAAAAAGTTTAATGGGGAAGTGATTTCTGCTGATTCACGCCAGGTTTATAAAGGCATGAATTTGGGTACTGGCAAGGTGACAAAAAAAGAAATGCAGGGTGTTAAGCATTATCTTTTAGATGTGGCTTCGCCAAAGAGCCGGTTTAGCGCGGCGCAATTTGTGAAATTGGGGGAGAAGGCGATTAAGGAGATTCAGAAAAAAAGGAAGTTGCCGATTGTCTGCGGCGGCACTGGCTTTTATGTTGACGCCTTACTTTATGGACTGCCAGAAACAGTAGCGCCTGACTGGAAATTGCGTCAACACTTCGACAGGCTCAGTGCTGACGCTCTATTTAAGAAATTAAAAAAAGTTGATCCAGCGCGGGCGAAAAATATTGACCCGCAAAATAAAAGACGGTTAATTCGCGCTTTGGAAATAGCGCTGAAAACTGGAGCGCCAGTGCCGCCGTTGTCCAGGACTCTGAAGTACAATGTTTTAAAGCTCGGAGTTAAAAGAAACAAAAAGGAATTGAGAAAAAGAATTTATGATCGTTTGCTGGCTCGCATGAAACAGGGCATGCTTAAGGAAGTTGAAAAATTACATAAACAAGGAGTTAGCTGGCAAAAGCTGGATGATTTTGGTTTGGAATATCGATTTATTGGCCGCTATTTAAAAGGGGAATTGAGTAAAGAAGACATGTTAAAACTGCTGGAAACAGCGATTTGGCATTATGCAAAAAGACAAATGACTTGGTTTAAAAGAGATAAGGAAATTCATTGGGAGAATAATCTTAAAAAAATAGAAAAGTTAGTAAAAAAATGGTTTTAACGCACTCTGTCATTCCGAAAGTAATGAGGAATCTAATACATCGATGTAATAGATCCTTCGTAAAGCTCAGGATGACAGAGTGTGGACGGAAAAATTAGTGAAAAAATGGTTATTTGACAAAATGTAATATTCGTGTCGTATTGCATTGACAAGTGAAAAAAAATGTGCCAAGGTAAAGGTACAAAAGATACTTTCTGCAAAGGAGGTGAAGTTAGATGATGACATCTCAAGGACGATTTAAGGAGGATTTGAGAACCATAATAATTAATGATTTTTTTGAGGCCATTAAAAGGGTTAAAGACGTAAAATTTTTACCCGATCGTATTGAAATAGAATTGGTCTTTAACCATCTGGCGGCGCGCGATTCAATCCTATTGCGGGATATCCAGATCATCGGGCATGATTACACTACACCAAGAATGAGCTTGGCTGATGAATTCCTGCAGAAACTGGTTACTTTCAATTATGAAAAAGGCATCATTATATTGCCGTTCCCAAATGCCCTGAAAATTATTTTTTTGGGGGATAATAAACGGGAAATAAAAAGTTTTGGTAAATAAAATCCGACCTTACGAAATAAAGGCCGGATTTTTCTATTTAACCTATTAGTATTAGTAGCGGAGTTTAAGCATGCGCCATATCTTTTTCAATTTCTTCACGTAAAATTCCCAGGGCTTTTTGATCTCGTTCATTGCGTTTATCAATTATCCCTTGAATTTCATTAAGTCGCGCCATTACCTTATCTCGGGCTGGTTCTTTGACTTCAGGATTAAAGCTTTGCTTAGCTTCTTCCCAAGCTACCCAAACTGGAGTTTTATAGAATTCTTTTAACTCTTCTGCAGCTTTTAATTCTGCGTCGATTTGTTTGCCTAATTCCAATGCTTCACCGCCTCCAACCATAAGTTTTTCCCGAGCTATGCGCTCTTCGGATTTTGAGGTTTTTTGTTCTGGCATAGATTCAATTCCTTTCATAAATTTATTAGTTATTATGATAAAATTTTAGGATATTTATATTATAGCATAGATATAAAATTTTGTCAAGGTTTGAGTAAATTCTTCATTATTTCCATGACTTTTTCAGGATTGGCCTTACCATGCGTTTTGGCCATAACCTGGCCTATAATGGCCTGTAAAGCCCTATCTTTGCCCTTTTTATAATCATCCACTGGTTTGGGATTACTCTTAATAATATCCCTTGCAATGCTTTCCAGTTCTTTAGTATCAGAAATCTGGGCTAAATTTTCGTCTTTAATTAAATGGGAAGGGTCAGCGCCAGTTTTAACCATTTTAGGGAGCAGTTGGAGGGCAGTGTTATTAGTAATTTTTTTACTAAATAACCAGGTAATTAATTCAGCCATATTTTCAGGCGTCATTTTCATGATTTCCATCCTTAAATTGTTTTCTGCCAATATCGGAATTAAATTATTAATAATCAAATTACTAGTTAATTTTGTTAATCTTGGCTTATTTTCTTTCCAAACGTTTTTTTGCTTTTTTGCTTCTTCTAAGCTTTCAATCCATTCGTGCAATTCAGAAATAACCTCTTCATAGAAATTGGCAATTCTTTTATCTTCAGTTAAAATTTTGACATCATCGTAATTTAAATCAAATTCAGCCATAAAACGTTTGCGTTTAGGATTGGGCAGTTCAGGCAATTTTGTTTTGAGGCAGGCAATATCAATGGCAATTTCTTTTTTGTCGCAAGTTGTGTCTGGGCTGGTTAAAAAATGAATTGGGGGAATGTCTGGCTCTGGAAAGTAGCGGTAATCATGGGCTTCTTCTTTGGTTCTTTGTTCTTCGGTAATTCCTTTAGCATCGTTCCAGCCGCGAGTTGATAATTCTTTTGGCGCATTGCCTTCAAGCCAGAGTTTGGTTTGGCGTTTGATTTCATATTCCAATGCTTTTTCTACATTTTTAAATGAATTGAGATTTTTAATTTCAGTTTTCGGATATAATTTTTCCTCGTCAACTGGTTTTAAAGAAATATTAGCATCACAGCGCAGATGTCCTTTTTCCATGTCAGCTTCGGAAATATCCAAGTAGCGCATAATTTGGCGAAGTTCCTGCAAAAATAGCTTGGCTTGGGCTGGATTTCTGACATCAGCTTCAGTCACGATTTCCATTAAAGGCGTGCCGCCGCGGTTAAAATCAATTAAGCTGTAATTTTTTTTCTCCGGGTGTAATAATTTGGCTGCGTCTTCTTCCAAATGAACGCGGTTAATCCTGATTTTTTGTTCTTCATTTAGTTCTGGGTTAAAAATAAATAAAAAGCCATTTTTGCCAATGGGCTGGTCATATTGAGAAATTTGATAGGCCTTGGGCAAGTCAGGGTAAAAATAATGCTTACGATCAAATTTGGAATATTCTGAAATTGTACAATTTAAAGATAAGGCAGCTAGCGCGCTCCATTCTATTGCTTGTTTATTAGCCACTGGCAAAGTGCCTGGCTGAGCCAGACAAATTGGGCAGACGCAAGAGTTAGGCGGCAAGTTTTCACCGCCATTATCGCAGGTGCAGAACATTTTTGATTTGGTTTTTAATTGGACGTGGATTTCCAGGCCAATGATTGGTTCAAGTTCCATAAAGTTAAAATAGATAAGAGAAAAGCTAGATGCGTAGAGGTGAGATAATTTAAACTGGGAGAGTTTTATTTTGTTTAGGAGTGGATTTCGTTTCCTTTAAATTGTTATATAAGATTACAGAATACGAAATTAAAAGCGGGGTAATGATTAGAGAAGTTAACGAGATAAGGATGTTTATCATTAGGGATTGATTGATTGATTCTAAGTTAAGATTGCCATTGGTAATAAGATAAAATATGCCAGTAATTACAATAATCAAGATTAAATAAACAATCAGCGCGGGTATTAATAAGCGCCAAAATGTAGGCCACCATCGGCCCAGCACCAAATTTTTGCTTTCTTTAAGAGCTCCGGGTCCTTTATTATTTTTTTCTTCCAAAATATTGATAAACGGGGCAAAGCTATACCAGACCATAAATATAAAACCAGGAATAATAAATAAAATAAGACCAGCAAATACAACTAAGACAGATAAAATTGTCACCCAAAAATAAGAGGAAATTTTTTTAAAAGCAATTTCGTATATTTGATTAAGATTGACTGCTTGTTTTTTGTAGAGAGAATTAATAGCAATAATTAAGATTATGGCTACCCAGAGATTGACAATAATTATTAAGGCATTCAGAAGCATGACCAATAAAGTGTTTTGCGAATTGCCGAGGGAAATTGTCAGGTAATATATAGTCAGAGGAATAAGAGAAATGGTTATCGGGACCAAAAAGATTTGAAGATTATTTATATAAAGATCCCAGCCCTTTTTGATTAAAGCAGAAATAGAAATGAGTTTTTGTGCCATGAGTTTAGTAGGTTTATTATTCTATTATTGTGATTTTACGTTTGATAATTTCCATGATCTGGGTTTGGACCTCCTCAGTAGATTTATTGGCATTGACAGTATTCCAGCCAAAATCCTGGACTAATTCTTGGAAAACAGAATTTACTTTTTTCAAAACTTCAGGATTAGTTTCATGGACATTGGTTTTATCCAGGTTTTCAGGGAAAGCTTCACCTTCAAATAAAATGGCCAGATCTTCTTTAAGTAAATGGGAATTTAATTTATAGAGCAGATTTTTATCAACGCCCTCAACAATGCCCCAGGCAATGCCAGTGCCAATATAATCCTCGGCAATTATCCAGGTACCTTTGGCTAATTTTTCTTTGATGATCGGTTCGTATTGAGTGCGGTTTAAAACCTGAAGCATTTGAAATTCACGCGGAGTAAAATTATCAGGATTGCCGCGTTTTAAATAATCATTAATTAAAACGCCCGAAGGTTCCAGATTATACACAGCATATTTAAGATATTCAGCATTTTTACCCATTTTGATAATTAGATCTTCCACTAATAATTTAGCTTGGGTTGTTTTACCCAGGTTATTGGCGCCATACAAAACAAGGCATAGGCCTGTTGAACCAAAGCCACCGCGGGTATTGGTTTTTAAATTATCAATTTCCTGCCATTTGGCCTTATTTATTTTAATAAAAGAGGCCTGGCCGATTCTTTGGCCTTTGGTAATTTTTACAATATTTTCCGTAAAATTATAAACTTGTAAATGGATTTCGTCTTCTGGTCCACAAAAATCCTGGTCAATTATGCCAATGCCATGTGGGCTTAAAAGTCCTAATTTTTTGGGCGTTGAGCTGCGCGGCACTAAAAGCAGCATGTAATTTTTAGGGGTTTGGATAATTAGATTTGTAGGAATATAAAAAATTTCTTTGGGCTTTATTTCTACATCAAGTCTGGAGTAAATATCAAAAGCAACCGAGCCATTGGTTTGGTAGGTGGGAAGAGGTAATGATTTGTCTATGCGTTTAATTTTTACTTTCATTGGATTTTTGAATTAGATTGAAAAATTTATTCGTAAAGTTTAAAAAGGCGCTATAAGCAAAATAGACTGCTAAAGTACTGATTGAAACAATTAAAAAAATAAGAGCAAATGTTGGGAAAATAAAAAGTCCGGGCAGATAGGCAATTATAAAAAATCCGACTGAATATATAATTTTTTTCTTGATGGTAAATTGTGGAATTTGAAAGTTGATATATTTTTTCAATGATTTGGCAAGTAGTTCAATTACAAGAACGCTATAAAAATATACTTCAATTATTTTTTTGCTTATAGCTATTAAATCCCATGGTTTTTGATCAGCGCCATATGTTTTGTTGATATGAAGTTCTTCAATTTTAAAGAATTTAATTAGGGAATTTATAATATTAATAGAATAATTTTGGCTTAAGATTAAACCTGTAATAATTAGTAGTATCTGCAAAATAGAAATTAGAAAGCTGAAAAAGGCAAAAATAAACAAAGAGATAAGAAAAATTAGAATCGAGTATTTGGGAAATTCTAATATAAAAATACAAATATTTCGGAAAATAATTAAAATTAAGGTTGCGTAATTGTTGTTTCTTTTGGTTTCATTAATCATATTAACAAAATTTATAAATTTAAAATTTCAATGGTTGGTCTTGAGTATATGACAGGCCTTGTTTGATCGCAATTTCTGCTTTTTGGATTTCCGCGCCCAGGTCAAAGGCATGGGGGATTAAAGATATAATATCAGCCAAAACGAGCTTGTTGTACAATTTCATCGTAGCTTTGTCTTCCCGGCCGTTTTGGCGGAATTCTTGCAAGGATTTGCCATTGGGTGAGACATGCTTGGCCACAATTTCATCTGCCTCAACTGTTAAAATAATATAACCGCGCGGATCAGAAGTGCAGTCAAGTTCATGGCCATATTTTTTTATAATTTCTTGGGCAATTGGCCAGTTATTATCATAAATATGGGCACAATTGGAATAAATGGTTAAATTGCCTATTGGCCAGTTTAATTTATCGGCTATGTATTTTTGCAAGGTCCTCAAGCCAAAAGCATTTAAAAGCCAGCCCCCAAAAATGTCATGGGAACGGAAATAGGCGGTCAAATCCAGTTTATCTTCAACATTGGTGGCTTGCAGAAAACACATGCAAGGCGAACTTTTGGCTGTGTGGTCTTGGATGCCAAATGTAACTGCGCAAGCAGCTCGATCAGTAGGATAGCGTTTTAAAAAATCCACAATGATTTCATCAACTTGGTTATATTTTAAATTTTGGCCTGCAATTTTAGGAAAATCCCACAACCTTTCACCATAGGTATAATCAGCCGTGCCTTTGTCGCTAGTCATGAATTTTGGTAAGTAACTTTTTATATCCTCTTTAGTAATTTGAAAATAAGGAAACATTTTGAAATTTTCAGGATCTTCATCGGTAATTACTATGGCAATATTAAAAAGTTCTTTGCAATTATTACCATGAAACGATTCTCTGATTGTGCCAAATTTCATGATTTTTTTAATTATCTCTAACCACGCCTGGCCAGCAAATTGTTTTCTGATTTTAAAAACAGATTGGTCTGTTGGCAGAACGCCGTCAAATTCTATTTTTGTTTCTGGAAAAATTTGCGGCTCGGACCAATTTTTATTTTGGGGCCCGCCATGGCCGAGGCCAGGCTGATAATTTTTGATTTCCTCAATTATTTTTGGTGAATCATAAACCCCGATTAGATTTTTATATTTAACATTCTGGCGAAAATGGTTAATGGCCTCTTTAGGGATTTCTTTATGAATCTGGCAAAATTCTGTTTCTAAAACCTGGTTATTTTCAGCAACGCCTTTTTCCAATAAATTAATAAGTGCTTGTCCACTGCCAATTCTTTCTTCCCCACAAATGATTAAAAGCCGAATTCTAGGATTGGCTAAGATATTTCTGACAATATAATTTATGCCTTCTTTGGAATAAAGCTGGCCGGCCAAAGAAAAAAACGATTTGTCTAGCTGATCAACTATTTTATTCACTGGTGTCCATAAAGTAACAATCCCGATTTCTGAATCGGGGTTGCCCAGGATTAATTTGTCTTTAAAATAAATTGGCCAGTTAGCCATAAAAAATTAACTTATATTTAAAAATTTTTTCAATTCGATTTCTAATTGTTGCATGGCAGAATCATCATTTTCATAAATGATTATAGACTTGATAGCAGGATTACCTCGTAATAAGCGAGAAATTAGGCGTTTATCTAATTTTTCCTTTTGGCACAATAAAATTACGGGCACATTACTTTTATTTGCCATTTCAACTTCAATGCCGCTGCCCCAGCTAGGGAAAAGCGCGGCTGCAACTATACAAGAAGATAATTCACAGACTTGTCTTCTTTCTGATTCATCAACTTGGCTAGGTGTCCAATTAGCATGGAGCACTGGATCATAATGTTCATGCGGCACAAATGCGCGGGTGGTGGTTACTTTTTCACAAAGATCTGCAATGCGCTCATAAAATTTTTTAACGGACTCTTTTTGCTCTGACGGTACTTCAGTTAGAGCGCCGCAAACATACACTGTTTTTTGATTATTCATAATTTAAAATTGATTAGATTAACCAATTGGGAAATTAACAACTGTAGCTGTTTTTGATTTGGGTTTTAATTGGGGGACAATAAGCTGAAAATGTAAATGCCTGACAGTGGCGCCGGTTAAATTTTGCTCGCCAAAGCGCAGAGTTAAACCCCCGCCTTTGATTTTATATTTTTTATTTAACCAGTTAACCAAATATTTAACTGCTTGAAAATCCTGGTTGGTTAAATCTGAGAAATTGATTTTATGCTTAATGGGAATTAAAACAAAGTGATACCTCGTGTTTTTATAAGGCCAGGAATTAGAAGTAGCAAGCCAACCCTGATATTGCTTTAAAATTGGTTTATTATGGTACTTAAAATTATCCGGACAAAAAGGGCATTTATTGGTTTTAATTATGGCTTCTAAAGTTCGGCGATATTCTTTTGTCTTGGCATTGCGTTTTTCAATGCCGGCTTTGTTTTGCATATTTTTTAAATTTATACCTGGCTTTAGCCAGCCCACTAAAGTGGGGAATAAATTATAAATCAATTTTAATTATTTCCACGCCAGCGGCTTGCATGACCCGTTCACCGTCAAAATTGGCCCAGCCAGTATTATAAAAACATTTTTTAATGCCTGAAACAGCGATTAATTTTGCGCAAGCCGGGCAGGGAAAAGTGGTGACATAAATTGAGGCACCTGCAAGTGGCTTGCCGTCTTTGGCTGCCATGGCAATACAGCTGGCCTCAGAATGAATAGCAGAGCATACTTCAGTTTTCGTGCCTGGCGTTAAAGTATCTCTGATACAGCCGAGTTTGTAGCATTCATCTTTATTGGGTAGCATTTCGTTGTATGCCGAATAAAGTACTTTTCCGTCCTTAACAATTAGGGACGCGACTTGTCTCCAAAAACAGCCGCTTTCGCTGGCGAGAACAAGCGTTTGTTTCATGAAATTTACATCTTCCGAAGTATAATTTTTTATTAAATTTACATCGTTTTTTCCAGCCTTAAAAACATTCTCGCTAGGATGGTAAAAAAAACCATTTTCAATAATTAAATTGGGATGATCAGATAAATATTTTGTTTTTAATTCTTCAGTTACTTCATCATCAATTAAAATAATCTGATTTTCATTTTTTATTAAGTTAATGATATTTTCATCTAAAATATAGGCTTTGTGGCCCAAAGCAAAAAGAAGATTCTGGACTTTGGCAATTGGCATTTTGCGCAGATCAATTTCTAGTTTATATAATTTTCGCGCCAAATCATCGCTTAAAATAAAAACATCAGCATCTTTGTATTTATCTAAAATGTCTAGGTACCCCCGATGGATAATAGCAAACGTGCCAATAATTATCATGTCTGTGCAAATAAAATATTTAATTGTTATTTTTGGATTAGTGCGTTGTTATAGTTGATAACCCTACGAAATTATGCCGCCTATGGCGGCACCCCGCCAAAGGCGGTGGCGAATTTGTACCTGCCTGCCGGCAGGCCAGGCGAATATACAAATTGGTTAAGTATTTTTGTATTATTTGTAAAAGATTGGTAGTTTTGTAGGAATAAAGCCCATTTATTTGATAGAATAAATTTTATCATCAAGAGTAAATAATAAAATTAGCCGTTTCAACCAGTATTTTTCTTCATTTGATCCAGTTCACAAAGATGGGTTTTGAGAGTTTTTTCAATAATATCTGTGGTTGAGGTTTTCTCAGCCTGGCGGGTGAGTTCAATTAATTGGCAGACATGCAATTTAATATCATTTCTTTGTTCTTCAGGATAGCTTTCGATTATGCAAACAAACACATCGGGCCTTATTATTTTAATCAGCTCATAGCCCCATTTGCC
>JAPLYF010000030.1 GCA_026395675.1 Candidatus Parcubacteria bacterium | reverse complement strand
ATAATAGCCAGGCAAACAGCCAAATCAGCGCCGGTTTCCGTGATTTTCAAACCGCCAGTGACATTAAGATGCACATCCTGGTTAACTAAAGGAATATTAGCTCTTTTAATTAAGACCGCGATTAACATCTGCAATCTATTTAAATCAAAGCCAGCGGTTTTTCTTTGGGGATAGCCAAATAGAGTTTTACTGGCTAGGGCCTGGACTTCAATTAAAAACGGCCGGCTGCCTTCCATTATGCAGGTGAGAGCAGAGCCGGAAATCGGCTCCTGGTTTTGCGGCAGAAAAAGTTCAGAAGGATTTTTAACTTCCAGCAAGCCCTGGCTGGTCATATTGAATACTCCCAATTCATTGGTAGAGCCAAAACGGTTTTTGGTGCAGCGCAAAAGGCGGAAATCATCTTTGCTTGAACTTTCAAGGTAGAGGACAGCGTCAACTAAATGTTCCAATGATTTGGGGCCGGCCACCAGGCCGTCTTTGGTTATATGGCCGATAATTAAAATCGGGATATTAAATTTTTTAGCAATTTCTAAAAGTTTAACCGTGCAGATTCGCACTTGGTTAATTGAGCCAGCTTCAGAAGGCAATTCAGAGGAGTATAAGGTTTGAATTGAGTCAATTATTAGTAAACTAGGTTTTTCTTCAATGGCAAAGGCCACGATTCTTTCCATGTTATTCTCGCCAAGGAATTTTAAATTGGCAAAATCCAGATTTAATCTGTCAATTCTCATTTTAATCTGGGAAGCTGATTCTTCACCTGAAACATATAAAATAGGGGATTTGATCTGGTCACAGATTTGCAAAACTAGGGTTGATTTGCCAATGCCTGGCTCGCCACCCAGTAAAATCAAGCTACCGATGACAATTCCGCCGCCTAGTACTCGGTCAAATTCCGAGATCTGGGTTTGCAATCTGGCGTGGCTCGGCGGCGGCGTTTTTTGGAAATCAATCAGCTGATCCTTATCAATTTTTGGGATTGGAGATTGGAGATTAGAGATTGGGGATTGGATTTCTTCAGTGACAGTTCCCCAAGCGCCGCAAGAAGCACAGCGACCAATCCATTTAGGGAATTGCGCGCCGCATTTAGAGCAGGTGAATATGGTTTGAGGTTGTTTGGGCATAGGTTTTAGAATTATGAACTCTGAAATCTGAATTATGAAAAATTGTAATTTTTTATTTTGTACTTTGAATTTTAAACTTATTTCATATCATCATCTTAGCAAATAATTCAAGAAAAAGAAATGCCTGTTAAAATAAAAAGCAATAATTAATTTTAAATAATTATTGCTTAGAAAAAGAAACAATTTTAATTAATTAGATTCTATTTATTCTTGACAAGTAGCCTTTCCTAAAAAGTAAAAAGGGCAGGCGCCACTATCACAAGCTCCATTATCAGTACTGCTATTAACTTCCCAATCCTGGCACACTGTAGTTGTATCTCCTTTAGGTATTTTTTTCTGGCATGTGCCTTTGTCAGGTTTAGGTTTTTTGCCAGAATCTGTTTTATTTCCAATCTTAAAGTTTTCGCTAGCGCAAAAAAAATGTGGTGAGCATTGGTTTGAATCTGTACAAGGGTTGTTTACTATTCCAGTACCACTTTTTGGAACGCATATATTAATTCCGGCAGAAGTCCAACCCACGCAACTTCCACTTATACAAACATCATTTGCTCCGCCACCTAGCCAAGTTTCAAAATGTGTGCCGCCAACTATATTTTCTTTACAATTCGCGCCAAGGTCTCTTTTATCAAAACATCTGCCCGGCTGGCCCGTTCCCGCTGAAGCGCAATATTGATTTGAAGCACAACCCGATTTGTCTTGGCAGGTTATAACTGGACCTGTTTCTGCGCAGCAATTTGGCTTGGCTGTTTCGCAAGTTCCACCAGCAGTGCTCACTACTCTTGCAGGAGTGAGTTGGTCACAGGCCTCGGCAAAACATGAGGCGCGAGGATTTTTAAGGTTGCATTCATTGGCCACAATATCTTGGGGGTTGGGCGCACCTCCGCCGGTGGGGTTTGCCATGCCGGCAATAAACTCAGGAGTTATGGGTTGAAAAGTCACTGTGCCCGGGCTGATTGTTTGCAGCATAAAAACAGCAAAGAGGGCGATAAACATGCCCAAGAGGGCTTTTAAAATTGTATCTTTGGCCTCGCCTATTTTATTAGGTTCGCCGCCAGATAAGATCCATTTGACGCCGCCAGCCATGACCATGATAATGGCCAGGGCCACAGTAGTGGCTGAACCAAAAACAAAGACGGCTTTGATATACTGGCCAATAGAAGAGCCAGAAATAGTCATTAAGCTCAAATTACCAATGGGAATCTGCAATTGCAGTTGTAAAGGGCCAGCAGTGCCCCCAGTAGTACCAGCTGTTGTTGTTGGTGGTGGTTGAGTGGCGGCAGGAGCTGGTTTGCAGCAATAAATTTTAGGAGTTTGATTATTTGCGCACCAACTGTTTTCCGCAAAGCTTCCTTGCCTGTCTGCTGGACAAGTTGTGGCACAGGAGCTGGGTGAGACGCAAGTAGCACCCGCGGTTTTAGGAACGCAACAGTAAACATTGAACAAATCAGTACAATTTATAAAATCATTTTTCTGGTCTTCAGTTATATCGCAAGTTGCCTTACAAGTACCAGGTTTACTATCAACATAACAGGTTGTTGCCCAAACATTTTTTACAAAAACAAAAGAAGAAAAAAATAAAAATAGTAAGAAGTAACTATAAATTAAAATAGAAAATAATTTTTTTCTTTTCATTTATTTTATCTTAATCCTTGTTCCACAGTGCCCTTTATAGAAGTAAAATCAAAGAAGCCCTCTATTTTTTGCCTATTGATATAGAGCGTGGGCGTGGAATTAATTTGTAAGCCCAGGGCATCAGCCAGGTTATTAGTAATTATTGGCTGGTATTTTTTCTGGCTATAACATTGGTTGAATTGATCAAGATTTAGACCCAATTGGGTGGCTAATTCGCGGTACATTTGTTCATTCAAGAGCGCTTGATTATTAAATAAAAGATCCTTATATTCCCAGAATTTATTTTGATCAGCCGCGCAGTAGGCAGCCAGCATGGCGTTATTGCTTTCCGGATGATCAAGTGGCAGGCCCTTAAAGACAAAACTAATTTTATTGCCGAAATATTTTTCCAAAGCAGTCAGATCGGCTTGTCTGTCTTTGCAAGCAGAACAGAAAAAATCACTATATTCATAAATGATTACTTTGGCATCAGGAGCGCCCTTGACTGGGTCTCCTTGATTAATTTGGGGATAGACCTGCACAAGCTCTGTTTGTCTGCCTTTGTAATATTTATCCATATTTCTGATGATTGACCAGTAATCCCAATAATAGCCCACAATTTTAAAAGAAAAGATTAAAAGAATAATAATGGAAAAAATAATAAAGTAAACAAAATAGAATTTTGGCGATTTATAAGAAATTTTTTGGTCTGGGTTTGGCATATTTTTATAAATCCATTTTTTTAATTAGGCCGGTATTTTTTTCTAACCAATAAAGAGTTTTACCATCTGAACTAATAATCATTTTAGCAACAGTAGTATCAAAGAGGGGCTGGGCAGCTAATTCAGCCGTGCCTTTGGCAATATTTATTTTATAATAATCATCCGGGGTATTATCTGCCAGATCCGGCCTGAAACCAGTGCCTTTATCCAAAGTGCGGGGCACAGCGCAATAAAGGGTATCTTCAGAAGCAAAGGCGCATTTATCAGCCCAGGTTTTGATGCCCAGGTCATAACGTCCAGTGCCCAAAAGATCTGGCGAGCTATTGACTACCCATAATTCTGGATTATAATTCGAAACCGAATTATAAACGCTGTAAACCAATTTATTGCCGCTCGGCGACCAATCAAAGCGCATGTCACGTCCCTCTACCGTGAGCGAGCGGAAATTTTCACCATTGAAACCAATCGGATAAACTATGGAGCGGTCGCCATCAAGGGGATCCCGCGACAAAGCCACAAATTGATTATTGGGCGACCAGGTCATATAAACATCGCCATCTTTATCGCCCAGCATCTCTATTTCATTATAATTTCCGCCCTTGGTATCGGCCACGGCAAGGTAACGGTTTTCTGCATCTATTTTCATGTCTTTAAAGGCGATCTTTTGGCTGTCATTAGAAAAAACAAAATCTTTCCATTGTGAGGGCAAGGTGACTGATTGTTTCTGATTAAAGTCATAAATTATTTTGGAGCCATTGGGATATTCCAAGATTGCTTTTTGCCGGTTCGGTGAAAATGTTGATTTCGATACATTCCTAAAAGGAATATTGGATAAGAGATTTTTTTGGCCATCAGGCGTGAGAGTGTAAAAGAAGCCAGTGGCAGGGTCATAATAGATCAGATCTTTTCCATTGGTATTCAGAAAAAGATCATGACTAGGCAAGTCAACCAGGGTTTGAAAATTAGTTAAACCGCCAGCAGCTGTATTAGAAATAAAAGGCTTAAAAGCCGGTGCAGGAGCAATTGGTGCGGAAGGTATTTCTGGTCTGATGCCAGGAGGTAAGTTCAGAGGCGGTACATAAGGCACTAGATTTAAAGCCGGCGGTAAAGTTGGCAGTCCGGCAGTTGGGGGCAGGTTAACAGGCACTACGGGCACCGTAGGTGCGATAAGCTGTCGAAAAAATAAATAATAAATAGCAAACGCAATGAGCAAAGTTAAAATGATAAAACCAATTATAATTAAAATTTTTTTTGTTCTTTCAGTCATAGAATTATGATTATTATTTTTTTAAATATCTAAATAATATTTTGTATCCATTGAATAACGCCAATGGCTAGTAAAACCGGTGAAACTAAAACAATAACAAGGAAAAAAACCAGCAGAATTATAAGGAAATCAAGCAAAAATAGTGCAATAATTTCAACCCATTTTGCGAATGAACTAACTTCTTTCGTGGCTGATTCCATACCAGGAATTTCCGGGATCACTTCCTCGCCAAACTCACAAAAGGCATCTGAACCAGCAATATATTTGCCGAAAAAATGGAAGTTGATATATAAAATCGTGGCACCAAAAGTTTCAATTAGATAAAGCCAGGAATTTTTTAAAAGCTCGGCTGTAATTTTTTTGCCAAGACCGCTAACGACTTGAGAAGCAGCTTGAGCGCCTTTGCCAGCGGCTTGCACGCCTTTACCAGTCGCTCCCTGTTTAGATTTCTTTCGTCTTGATTCCAATTGTTGCTTGTATTCTTTTTCTCCAGGTCGATAACCTTTTAGGGCAGCCATTTGTTTGGTCTGGGTTTGTTCCATTTTATTCTTCTCTTGAGCAAGCGATTAATTGCCAGAGGGCAAATTCTGAGATTTTTGTGCCTGCCTTAAGTCCCTTTTTGCTTGCGGCTCTTGTCCTGGAGTAATAGTTTTATTATTTAAATCAGCCATGGCAAATTTCTAATTTATTATTAATTATTTGGACTTTGAAATTTTTTATGTTACCTGTTTTAATGATTTTATTTCCTGGTAAAGAGCCAGTAAATAAGGGAAGGCGAAGATAATCATAGCAATTGTAAATAAACCGCTTAAAATCAAACCAATAAGTCCCAGGGTCAAAAGAAAGATAGAAAGATAATTTAGACCCACTAAAATTAAGATCAGAATCGCTATCTTTAAAAATAAATTGCCAAAATAGCCCTGGCTCAGGGCTAAAGATTTGAGCATGGCTTCATGCCAACTAAGTTTATTTTCAATTAAGATAAAAGGGCTAAAAATAAGATAGACGCACAGAAAGATTATTAAAATAAAACTAATTAATAAAGACAATATTCCTAAAAAGTAGCTTTGCAAAAGAAGAAAAAATACCCCGACATAAATAGGAAGGGCGGCCAAGAGCAAAAGAATATTGAGGATAATCATTAATAACAAAAATTGCCAGAAATAGTTTTTTATAGATCGGAGGTTTCCCTTTAGATTTAATTGCGGATTTAATAAACTGTTAATCATCAAGATTTGGATCAGGGCAGAAATAAGATAAAGAATAATCAGGGTTATGGCTTGCCAGATTAATCTAAAAGTAAAGATGTAATCGGTTTTTATCACACCGATAACCCAGAGAGGCGACCAGGCCGAAGTTATAATCAAAATAACAAGGCTAAGAATAATCAGAGCCAAAAAAATAATAGCAATTAAATTAAACCAGTCAGTTCGTATTATTTCCCAGGTTTTACGAAAAATTTGCCAGGGAGAAAGGGGTTTTTGCAAAATTTGTTCAGGCATTTTTTTAAATTTAGTTTTTAAAAATTCTTCAAAAAATATTTTGAATTTTAATTTTTACTCCTCTGCTATAGTAAAATGTAGGGATTTACAGTTTTAGGCCATTTGTGTTAATTTAGCAATTCTTTCTTCCAAGGGCGGATGAGTAGAAAAGAGATTGCTTAAAAATTTTTGGCTTTGGCCAAAAGGATTGGCAATATATAAATGTGCTGTGGCATTATTGGCAGTTTTTAAAGGCAATTTATTGGCCAAGCCAATTTTTTTTAGAGCATTGGCTAGGCCTGCTGGATAGCGCGTTAGTAAAGCTCCATCAGCATCGGCTAAAAATTCTCTTTTCCTGGAAATGGCTAATTGAATCAGCTGAGCGATTAAAGGCGATAAAATCGCCAAGACAATACCAATAATCATCAAAATGGCGCTTAATTGGTTTCGTTCGCGTTCACTCCTTTTGCCCCAAAAAAAGCCCCTCATGAGCCAATCGGAAACCAGAGCAATAATGCCGACCAAAATTATGACAACCATCATCAGGCGAATATCGTAATTTTTTACATGTGAAAGTTCATGGGCTATCACACCTTCTAATTCTTCATTTTCCAGGTTATCGATAGCGCCCTGGGTTATGGCTAAAGAAGCATGAGAGGGGTCGCGTCCGGTGGCAAAAGCATTTATGGTCGGATCATTGATTAAATAGATTTTAGGCAGGGGTAGTCCAGCAGTGATACAGAGATTTTCCACCAAGCGATAAACATAGGGATTGTCTTCCTTGGCGATTGGCCGTGCTCCGCTAGTTGCTAAAGCGGCTTTATCACCGGCAAAATAACTGAAAAAAGTCATGACCAAAGAAATTATAAGAGCAAGAGTTAGGCCACTATAGCCGGTATTTGTTATTTGTCCGTACAGCCAGCCAATAAATAAGACAAATACTATAAATAGAGTCATTAAAATGACCGTCTTTCTTTTATTGGAATCAATTTGATTGTACATAGGATACGAATCTATCCCTAAGGGATCCCTTCGGGACAGATATTCTACGAATCTACAAATAATCCACTAACTAAATTGAATTTTAGATATTAGTAGTATTCGTAGCCCCCAAGGGGCACCTTCGGAGCTAATTCGTAGATTTGTAACCAATTAGAATTTGACTTGGGGCGCTTCTCTTTCTTGTTCTTCTTCTACCTGGAAGAATTCACGCGCTTTAAAACCCAAGAGCCCGGCAACAAGAGTATTGGGAAAAACCTGGATTTTGATATTGAAATCTCTGACATTGCCATTATAAAAGCGTCTGGCAGCCTGAATTTTATTTTCAGTATCAGATAATTCATCTTGCAATTGCAGGAAATTAGTACTGGCTTTCAAATCTGGATAATTTTCAGCCACGGCAAAAAGTGATTTTAATGTTTGACCGAGCATGTTTTCTGCCTTGCCTTTATCATCTAAACTTTTAGCTTGCATGGCTTGGGAACGAGCTTCAGTCACTTTTTGAAAAACTTCTTTTTCATGGCCGGCATAAGCTTTGACAGTTTCCACTAAATTAGGAATCAAATCATAGCGTCTTTTGAGCTGGACATCGATATCTGACCAGGCCTCATCAACACGATTTTTGCTCCTAATTAAACCATTATAAACTGCGATTAACCAGCCCAAAATAGCTATAACGATAATAAGAATAATTCCCCAAATGGGCATAATTTTTTTGCGTTAATTAGTTAAATTTTATATACTTAAATTAGATTTAGGACTTTCCATTCATTTATAAGCTCAAATTATTGCTAACTTGAGCGCAGCATTTCTAGATTAATTATAATATAAAAACTGCCTCGCTGTCAAAGTGAATTAATTATTCAAATACAATTTATAAATTAATTAGTTAAAAATATGATTTTGTGGCCAAAATTAGCTAAAACCCCTTTATTTAAATGTTTGATTATAGCTTTTATAATAACCTTATTTTTTCCTGTAAAAAGCTCGGCTCAAGCGGCAAATATTAATCTTCCCGAAGGCCTTGTTTTTGAAAATATTTTTTGGGCAGCAGGCGAAAATATTAATTTAAAAGCGCAAATTAAAGATGATTTATATTTGGTCGGAGTAAATGTTGAAGTAAGCGGTCCGGTTGAGGGTGATGTAATCATTGTGGGTTCAAATGTAATAATCAATTCAGAAATAAAAGGTAATCTGCGAGTTCTAGGCGGTACAGTCATTATTAAAGGCAAAATTGCCCAAAATGTCAGTGTAGCAGGCGGAATAGTTACCTTAGCCAGTGAGTCAGAGGTGGGCAAGAATTTGCTTGTGGCTGGTAGCAATGTAGAAATTGATGGCAAAATTAATAAAAATTTATATGCTGCAGCTCGAAATTTAATATTAAATGGCGAAATTCTAGGTAGTACTTATGCCACGATCGAGCCTAAAGGCAATATGATTTTAAATTCGGGAACGAATATCCATGGTAATCTAGAATACACAGCTCAGCAATTGGCAGAAATCAAAAGTGGCGCCAAGGTCGGTAATGAAGAAAAATTTACTCAATGGAAAATAGAACCGAAGGAGCCCCTTAAAGAAAAATTTAATCTTTTCTTTTTGACCTGCTGGCTGGCTGGACTTTTAGGGTCTTTGGCAGTAGGACTTCTTTTGATTTTTGTTTTTAAAAATTTCACGGTAAAAGTACAGAAGGAGTTGGATAAAAATATTATAATCACAATTTTAAAAGGTTTAGTTTATTTAATTGTAATGCCAATTGCTTTGATCATTTTAGCAGTGACAATCATTGGCTTGCCCTTAGCCCTGATTTTAGGAGCATTATTTCTGATTGCTATTTATTTAAGCAAGATTTTTGTCAGTATTTATTTAGGTGAAAGAGTTATTGCTATTTTTAATAAGAAAATAGAGGTTCCTTTGGTCTGGAAAATGATCTTGGGCTTACTGATTATTTGTTTATTATGTTTAATCCCTTATTTTGGGTGGTTTATTAGGTTAGGAGTAACTTTGTGGGGGATTGGTGTTTTACTTAATATAATTAAGAAAGATTTAAAACTGGAAAATATCTAAGAATTAAAATTTTATGGCATTAAATCAAAATATTTTTAAGGCCTATGATGTGAGGGGCATTTACCCGGACGAAATTAATGAAGAAGCTGTTTACAAAATCGCTCAGGCATATGTTAAAGTTTTTAAGCCCAAGGGTTCAGTTGTTTTAGGTAAAGATGTGCGTTTGTCTTCACCCAGTTTATGGCAGGCCGCAGCCAAAGGCATTACCAATGCTGGTTTTGATGTAATTGATATTGGCACTATTTCCACTGACATGCTTTATTTTGCCGTGGCTTTTTATGATTATGGCGGCGGCATAACTATTTCGGCTTCTCATAATCCCAAAGAATATAATGGTCTGAAATTTGTTAGGGAAAGCGCCATAGCCGTTTCGGAGGATAGCGGGCTTTTGGATATCAAAAAACAGGCGCTTAAAGAAGGAGAAATAATGGAGCCAGAAAAAGGAGAAATTAGTACCAAAGAAATTTTGGCTGATTATGCCAAACATTGCTTGTCTTTCATTGATGCCAAAGCGATTAAGCCAATGAAAATCGTAGCAGACGCGAATTTTGGCATGGCTGGAGTGGCTCTGAATAAAATTTTGGAATTTTTACCAGTCGAAATTGTGCCTTTGAATTTTCATCCTGATGGCCATTTTCCAAAAGGAAAGCCTGACCCTTTGATCCCTGAAAGAAGAAAAGAAATTTCAGATTTGGTAAAAAGCGAGAAAGCAAATTTGGGCGTGGCCTGGGATGGTGATGCAGATAGATGTTTTATTTTCGATGAAAATGGTGATTTCGTTGAAGGCTATTTTTTAACTGCAATTTTGGCAGAATATTTATTAAAGAAAAAGCCAAAAGAAAAAGTTATTTCTGGGCCGCGTTTAACTTGGGCTGTTGAGGACGCAGTTAAAAAAATGGGAGGTAAACTTTTATTAAATAGACCTGGGCATGCTTTTTTTAAAGATCGCATGAGAAAAGAAAAAGCTTTTTTTGCCGGTGAAATGTCAGGCCATTATTATTTCCGTGACAATTTTTACGCTGACAATGGCATGATCCCTTTGCTTCTGATTTTAGAAAGATTAAGTAAAGAGGGGATTAAAATGTCTGATTTAGCCAAGCCATATCGCGAGAGATATTTTATTTCCGGCGAAATTAATCAGACGGTCACTGATCCTGATATAATTTTAACTAATGTTGAGAAAAAATATTCTAAGGGTAAGATCGAACATATTGATGGAGTTTCCGTGGAATTTAAGGATTGGCGCTTTAATTTGCGCAAATCAAATACTGAACCCTTGATTCGGTTAAATGTGGAGGCAAAGTCGCAGGATTTGATTGATGAAAAAGTTAAGGAATTGTTGAAATTGATAAAATAATTATGAGATCTGAATTATGAAATTTGGTGGGGCGAAAATATTTTGGCACAACACCGGCTTCCGTAGGGAACGGTCTAGACCGTTCCCTACACTAACCGACTGGCCAAAATATTTTCGCCCAATAAAAATATGAGAATAGGAATTTTTGATTCAGGCCTGGGTGGCCTGATTATTTTAAAAGAAATTGTAAAAAAACTGCCTCAATACGATTACATTTACTTGGGTGACAATGCAAGGACGCCATATGGCAACCGTTCGCAAGATGTAATCTATAAATTTACAGAGCAGGCAGTTAATTTTTTATTTAAGCAGGATTGCGAGTTAATAATTATTGCCTGCAATACTGCTTCGGCTAAAGCTTTAAGGAAAATTCAGCAGGAATGGTTACTGCAAAATTATCCTGACAGGCGAGTTTTGGGAGTAATTAGGCCTGTAGTTGAAAAAGCTGTTTTGGTTGCGAAAAATAAAATTGGAGTAATCGGGACCAAAGGCACTATTAATTCCCAGGCCTATATTCGGGAAATTGAAAAGTTTACGCCAAAGGCGGATCCGCCTCAGGCGGAAAAGCCGCAATTGGAAGTTTTACAGCAAGCATGTCCTTTGCTCATCCCTTTGATTGAAGAGGGCTGGGAAAATAGGCCGGAAACCAAAAAGATTTTACGATATTATTTGCGGCCATTGAAATTGGCTAAAGTTGATACTTTAATTTTGGGCTGTACCCATTATCCGATTTTGTTAAAAGAAGTTAAGGGGATTATGGGTATTCAAACAAAAGTTTTAAATTCAGGGGAAATTGTGGCTGAGTCCTTGGCTGATTACTTAGCCAGACATAATGAGATTGAAAGTAAATTGGATAAAGCCGCCTCGGTTGATGGTTCGACTATGCTCACCATGACAACCTCGGCGGTTCCCAATATTAAATTTTTTGTCACAGATTTATCAGAACTTTATCAGGAATTGGGGGAAAAATGGTTTGGCAAGGGGATTGAGTTTGAAAAAATTGAATTAAAATAAAAAAGCGGAAGTTAAACTTCCGCTTTGATTACGAATAGAGAGTTTTTTGCCAATTGCTTGGCCGGGAGGTTGCTAAATTTGGATCGCGCGATTTTACCGTTTTTAGCCCTCCATCAGGTAGCGCATCAAACTCCGTTGTTACGCCCAAAACTCTTGGCTGGTTTGGGCCCCACTCCTTATTTCGGAGTTTTATCCAGCCGCCTAAAACCCGACGTTGATCCGGGAACCGTGCAAGAATGCTTAGCCCCACTTAGCCAACCGCTTATGCGGCCAGCCTAGATCAACAATTTTGTAATAATATGTTAGCATAGTTTAAGAAATCTGTCAAGATTTGATATTTATTTTTAATTAAGCTAAAATTAAAGTAAGTTAATTAATAATCTTTAGCAAATACATGTTAATTACAGTAGCTATTTTTTTAATTGTTTTAGGTCTTTTGGTTTTTGTCCATGAATTTGGCCATTTTATTACGGCTAAGAAAATGGGCATGAAAGTCGAGGAATTTGGCTTTGGTTTCCCACCAAGAATTTGGGGCAAGAAAGGCAAAGATGGCGTGATTTATTCAATAAATTCAATACCTTTGGGCGGCTTTTGCAAGATAAAAGGCGAGGATGGTGAAGAGAAAAATGTGCCTGATAGTTTTGGCAGTAAAAAACCTTGGCGACGAGCCATTGTTTTAGTAGCAGGGGTAATCATGAACTTTTTGCTTTGCGCAATATTGCTTTCTTTTGGTTATATGGTGGGTTTGCCGCAAGCAGTAGATCAGCAAGCCCTGGCTAAGGGTTTAGTTAAAAATTATAAAATTCAGGTTGTGGCTATTTTGGATGATAAACCGGCCCAAGCAGCTGATGTGCAAATTGGCGATGTTGTTTTGTCAGTTGACGGCCAGCCAATAACCAGTGTTCAAAATTTGATTGATTATACATCAGGTAAAATTGGCCAGAAAATCACTTATCAGTTTAGCCGTGAAGGCCAGATTTTAACTAAAGAAATCGAAATTGCTGATATTGGCCAGGGCAAGGGAGGAATTGGAATGAGCTTGGTTGAGACCGGCACTGTTTCTTATGGCATACCACAAGCCATCTGGCACGGCTTTAAATTAACCGGCATTTTAACCAAGGAATTTGTCTTGGCTTTTGCCAATATTATTAAAAATTTAGTAATTGGCAAACCACTTGGGGTGCAAGTTTCCGGGCCGGTTGGTATAGCAGTTTTAACTGGCCAGGTTGCTAAATTGGGATTTATTTATCTCTTGCAATTTACAGCTCTGCTTTCTTTAAATTTGGCAATTATTAATATTTTACCTTTCCCGGCCCTGGATGGCGGACGACTATTATTTCTATTTATTGAAAAAATTAGACGCAAGCCAATGACCCAAAAAATAGAATCTTTAATTAATACCATTGGTTTTTCTCTGCTTATGCTTTTGATCATTGTAATTACCTTTCAGGATCTTTTGCGCTACAGCAAAGTATTTTCTAACTTTTTTTCAAATTTAATCTAATTCTTCAAAATGGAAACAAAATTTAAAAAAATAAAAGAAGAGGCGCTTAAAGAAATTAAAGCCATTAAGAATTCAGATGATTGGCAGAAAATCAGGGATAAATATTTTTCCCGTAAAAACGGGGAATTAGCCAAGTTATTAAAGGATATAAAGGAAGTATCTGAGGACTTGAAGCCCAAATTAGGCACTTTAGCCAACCAGCTTAAAACAGAGATTGCTAAGGCACTGGAGCAAAAAGAAGGAGAAATTTCCAGTAAAAAAGAAACTGACCTAGAAAGAGATTTCATTGATGTGACTTTGGAAATTGAAAAATTTAAATTAGGGCACTTGCATCCTTTAACTCAGGTGCAAAATGAACTTGAGGATATTTTTAAATCTATGGGCTTTATGATTTTGGATGGGCCAGAATTGGAGTCAGATTATTATAATTTTGAGGCCTTGAATATTCCAGCTTGGCATCCGGCGCGTGATTCGCAGGATACTTTTTACATTGAATCTAAAGATAAATTAGTTTTGCGTACTCACACTTCACCAGTTCAAATTAGAGCCATGCAAAAATATGGCGCACCGCTTCGCTGTGTAGTTCCAGGCAGGGTTTTTAGAAATGAAGCTACTGATGCTTCACACGATCACACTTTTTATCAGCTGGAAGGTTTAATGATTGATAAAGATATTGCTATCACTCATTTGGTGGCAATAATGAAAGAAATGCTGTCAGCCATATTTAAAAAAGAAGTCAAAGTTAGGTTGCGCCCGGGTTATTTTCCTTTTGTGGAGCCGGGTTTTGAATTGGATTTTGGCTGTTTAATTTGCCAGGGCAAAGGTTGTCCAATTTGCAAACAAAGCGGCTGGATAGAATTTGTTGGTTCTGGTTTGGTTCATCCCAATGTTTTGAAGTATGGTGGTATTGATCCAAAAAAATGGTCTGGGTTCGCGTTTGGTCTTGGGTTAACGCGTTTGGTGATGATGAAATACCGGATTGATGATGTCCGATTATTACAAAGCGGGGATTTGAGATTTTTAAATCAATTTTAAATTGATACGAATCTACGAATTTGCTACGAATATTACGAATAATTTCAGGGCAAAATTGAATTTGTAAATTTGTAGAAGATTTGTAAATTTGTATCCTATGTTAATTTCTCGCAATTGGTTAAAAGATTTTGTAAAAATTCCCGACTCTTTATCAGCTAAAGAGCTGGGTTTAAAATTGACTATGGCCATGGCTGAAGTTGAGGGTTTTGTTGATCAAAAAGAAAGTTTAAAAGGAATTGTGGTCGGTGAAATTTTGGAAGTGAAAAAGCACCCCAATGCTGATAAATTAAAGTTGGCTATTGTTGATATTGGGGCAAAGAAATTGAGTATTGTTTGCGGTGCGCCAAATATTGAGAAAGGGCAAAAGGTTCCAGTGGCAACTTTGGGTGTTGTTTTACCAAATGGCATGAAAATAGAAAAAGTAAAAGTGAGGGGTGAGGAATCCGAGGGCATGTTGTGCGCTGAAGATGAATTGGGGTTAGGTAAAGATCATTCAGGGATTGTAATTTTAGATAAAAAATTAATGCCCGGCACTTCTTTGGCCAAGGCCTTGGGCCTAGATGATATTATTTATGAAATTGATAATAAATCATTAACCCACCGCCCTGATTTGTGGTCGCATTATGGAGTAGCCAGGGAAGTGGTAGCCATATTAAGCGAAAAGTTGTCCGCCAAAGGCGGATCCGCCTCAGGCGGAAAAGTCTATAAAGTTGAAAGTTTTAAAGATGGCAAGGAAAAATTGGATATTAAAATTGAAGATTTTGCCTTGTGCCCAAGATACATGGGAGTGGTGATTGAGGGCATTAAGACAGAAGATTCGCCGGTTTGGTTAAAAAAGCGGATTGAAGCAGTGGGCATGCGGCCGATCAATAATATTGTGGACATTACCAATTATGTGATGATGGAGATAGGCCAGCCCTTGCACGCCTTTGATTACGATAAATTAGAAGGACATCGAATTATTGTCAGAAAAGCAAATCCTGGAGAAAAAATTAAAACCATAGATGAACAAGAAAGGAAATTAGATGAAGAAATGCTGGTGATTGCTGATGCTAAAAAACCAGTGGCCATTGCCGGTGTGATGGGCGGCGCTAATACTGAAATCGATGGCCAGACCCAAAAAGTCATTATTGAATCAGCGAATTTTAATCATATTTCAATCAGGCAGACCGAATCAATATTAGGATTGAGATCAGAGGCCTCAATCAGATTTGAAAAATCATTGGACCCCAATATTACTGAACTGGGCATTAAAAAAGCCATAGAATTAATTTTAAAGCTTTGCCCAGGCGCCAAAATTGTTTCCCATCTGGAAGATGTTAAGAAATTTAAATTAAATCAAGGGCCGATCGCGATTAGTTTTGATTTTATAAATAAAAAAATCGGCCAGGAAATTGCCGAGGATAAAATTATCAGAATTTTAGAAAGCTTGGGCTTTGAAGTCAAAAAAAACAGAGAAGGTTTGGAAGTTTTTGTGCCAAGCTGGCGAGCAACCAAGGATATTACTCTGCCTGAGGATATAGTTGAAGAAGTGGCCCGCATTTATGGCTATGACAATTTAAAAATTGATTTGCCAGAAATTAAAATGGCCAGACCTGAATTAAATAAAGAAAGGGAACTGGAACGCAAAATTAAAAATATTCTAGCTTATGGCTTGGCCATGTCAGAAGTTTATAATTATTCTTTCAATAGCGAGGAACAATTACATAAAATAGGTTTGCATATTGATAGCCATATAAAAATAGCTAATCCGCTTTCCAGCGAAACCACGCGCTTGAGAATATCCTTACTGCCCAATCTGCTAAATAATATTATTGCCAATGAAAGGTTTTTCAATGAAATTAAACTCTTTGAGGTCGGCTCTGTTTATTTAAAAGATAAGCCAGGAGAACGCCTCTCTGATAAAAAACCAGGATTTTTACCATATCAGGAAAAGCATTTTGCTGGCGTGGTGGTCCAAAAAGAAGATCAGTCGCCATTTTATAACGCAAAAAATATTGTTGAATCCTTATTTGAAAAATTACATTTGGTTTATCAGATAAAAGCAGCAAAAACAGCGCCGGTTTGGGGTAGTGCTGGCAAAACAGCGGCTATTTTATTAAATGGCAAGTCAATTGGACTAGTAACAGAATTGAATCCTAAATTATATGGCAAATTAGACATCAATAACAAAGTCGGGATTTTTGAATTTAGTTTGACTGAATTAGACAAAGTTTATACTGATGAAATGGCTTATCAGCCAATCCCTGAATTTCCTAGCATTGAACTGGATATTTCTATGATCGTGGCTAAAAAGATTCTGTGGGAAGAAGTTAAACAAGCTGTCAAGGAAGTAGAAAAAGAATTAATTAGAAAGGTAAAAATTTTTGATGTCTTTGAAGGTAAAGGCATTCCAGAGGGTAAAAAATCAATTGCTTTTAGCATAGAATATCGCTCTGATGATAAAACTTTAACCATGGCAGAAGTTCAAGTGATTCATAAAGGGGTTTTAAAAATTCTGGAAGATAAGCTGGGAGCGCAAATAAGAAAATAATTTTAAATTTTCAATGAAAAAGATTTTACAACTATTATTTTGTTTAAGTTTAGTTACGTTTTTGTTTTTACCCAAGCCCAGTCAGGCCGTAACCAGTTTAAATAATGTCTCCTTAGAAATAACGCCTCAAAATGCAGGCAGTTTGTCGAGTTGGAAAATTAGTTTTGTAATTCCTGCAAATACAAAAATCGGCCACATTTTAATTTCCCTAGGCGGTTACCAGCCAGATCTGAGTTCGGCTGAACTTTTTGTAACTGGCTTACCCCAGGGCAATCCCCAGGTAGGTAAAAGTAATATAAACTGCGTTTCTAATTGTGATGACATCCGTTATTTCTTCAATAAGCCAATTGACATTGCTCAAAATACTAAAATCATTTTTACTTTGAATAAAGTTAAAAATCCAGAATTAGCTGTCCAGACAGGCCTGAATTTTATCGATGTTTTTAGTTCCCAGTATCCGCAGCTTGTTTTGGCTTTCAGCTCTGGTGAAAAATTAATCACTTTGGAGAACGCTCAAAATTTGCCTGAGGAAAATTTGATTCCGCAGACAGCTACTTCAGAGGCAGGCACTGAGACCCTTTTGCCAATCCAAAAAGTCCAGATTAATCAGCTTTTTTTTAAAGCAGGCGCTAAAACAACCAAGCTAAGCGAGATTAAAGATGCGAGCAAAGTTGAAGATTTAACTTTTGATTTATTGGGAAAAGTTGAGGTGAATTTTACCGGGCCAGTTGATTTATCAAAACCAGAAGCTGTTTCTTTCATTGATAAACTGGGCGATTACATGGTTTTTGACAATCTACATTTTGTTGTAAAAAAAGAATTAATGGATTATTTTAAGGTGCCTCTCCGTTTGACTTTTTATCAAGTACCTTATGTCTGGGATCCGGATATTTTAAAAGATAATATTGTTTTGACAAAAGATAAAATTGAAAATTATAACTTTGCAAGTATTGATGAAGAAAATCAGGTTACTTTTCTGATTAAGGAAGCCGGTGATTATAAATTAATTCCGCATTTTGAGCTTTATTTAACTGATAATCAAGAAATTAAAAATAAAGCCAACCCCGTCACCCTGGAGGGTAGGATTTCAGATGGCCAGGCAGGGTTTAAAATTAATTTAAATGATTTAGAAATAAAAGCAGATCAGATCCAGCTCGATCCCAAAACCGGTCAGTTTTCCTTTGCAGCTAATCTGAACGACGGCCCGAATTTAATAAAAGTCGAAGCCACAAGCAGTTATAGCGATTTGCAGCCAATTACAAAAATAATTCAATATTTCCCAATCGGAAAAATAAAAGAAACTGGCAGCCCCCAAATCAGTCCTGCCAATTTCATTGCCATAGGAATTGCTATTATTTTGATTATTCTCATTTATATTTTGGTCAGGATGTCAAAAAAGAAGAAAAGATGATATAATATTTATGAATATCAAATGACAAATAACTCGTCTCGGCTTCGCCTCGCCGAAGCCGGACAAATGACAAATATTTAAACATTTAAACATATGATTAATAATTCAAGCGACATTTTATATTTGGTCATTGCTTTCTGTATACTCTGGCTGACGATTTTTATGAGCTGGGCGATTTATTATCTGGCCATGATTTTACGCGAGTTTAAAAAGATTATTGCTGATGTGAGAAAAAAAATTGAGCTGGTGGAGAGTTTGATTGTAGCATTGAAAGAAAAATTAGAGCATACCTCTAGTCATATGAAATTATTAGTGGATACTGTTGCCAATGTGGCAGAGTATATAAAAGAAAGGCACGAAGAGAAAAAGCCAAAAAAGAAAAAATAATTTTATAAAAAATTTTATTGCTGGCACCCCGCGACGCGGGGTGTTTTTTAAATTCTTGACCCAGCTCTTCGCGAAGGGCTGGGTTGACAGATTAATAAAAATTTGCTAAGCTAAGAATTAATCCCCTCTGAAAGCAGTTTATTAGAGCCAAAAAGTCAGGCGGCGCTTAGCGGCGTTAATAAACTTATTGATTTACTTTAGAAATAAAAAAATAACTGATTATATAGATAAAATTATTGACAAGCTGCCAACCCCCTCTGAATTTTTCAGAGGGATTTTATTTTATACGAATTTTGGGATACGAATTTACCCGCCTGCCGGCAGGCAGGCGAATGCAAACGCTAATATACAAATAATTTTCATTTATCAATAACCTAAAATATGATTCTTGACAAATTTTTAAAAATATGCTAAGTTGGAAACAATACTGCGGAAGCTTTTGAAACTGGTTTAAAAGGCGGTAGCTCAGGAGGTAAATAAGGTATTTATGGCAGCTTTTTCCTTGATTATTGAATGGCTATTTGCCAAGTAAAACAAAGCCATCAGCGGATACAGTGGAAGCCCTAAAAACTGGGCGACGAAACACCGGAACGAAATTAAGTTTGATAATTAAAGCTGCTACCCTCCGAAATTGGATTCGGAGGGTTTTTGTTTTAATATTGACAGATTCTCCAGTTTTTGTTAGAATTAAACATTCGGACTTTGACAATAAAAAGGTCTAAATCAAAACAAAGGAGGTGATGAAAAAATGGCTAAACGGTCAGAATGGCTGAAAAATTATGGCATCTGGGTTAAGATTTTTTTAGTTTTACTTTTTGGAGTTAGTCTTGGCGGATTAAACCTGATTAATTCCTGCAGAGAAATCTCTGCCTTAACTAATTTGCCAAACCATGACAGCAAACTGGGCGATTGGACCAGACCTTCGACTTATGAAGGGCCAGAGTTTGAGCAATGGAAAGCTCGTAAAGAAGCGGCCAAAAAAGAAATCGAAGTAATTTGGGCAGAAGCCAAGTCAAAAGGCGAGAGCTATAGCACTTATGATTATTTCAAAAATTACAACCAACTGATGGATCTGGAGGATAAATACAATTTTTTCCTTACCACGTTAAATTACCCGGCCTTATCCGAACTTGTAAAAATTAGGGATTTTAAAAGTAATGGGCGTTTAAACATAAAGCTCACAGCCGAACAAATAAAGTTCATTGATGAGGTACAAACGCGAATTGCCATTCGTCATGGTGAAGCACCGCCACATAGAGATTTGTGTTCTGGCTGGCAAACTCTTAAAGATCTCCTGAAATGGTTATGGCCCAAATATCTGCTTTTGATGTTCTTTTGGTTACTGATTTACATGATTCGTTTTGAGGAACACAAGCAGTCAATCAGGAAATTCCAGCGACATCATCATGAACTCGGTAGGTTTATTGATGTTGAAGAGCCATTTCCTGGTAATCTTTCATTCAAAGAAGAATTACTGCTTTGCCCAGAAAGATTTTTGCTCCGAGTGATATTATGGCCATTTTACTGTTTGAAATATCCTCTCTATGAAACTACAGCTGAAATGGTCAGGTATAATCGGTTAAAAGCAGAATATCTGCGTTATCAGCTAATCGGTTATCAGCTGTCAGATATGGAAGAAGAGATTTTGCGGTCCAAAGCCAAAGCGCCGGTCAAAGATTTTGAAAAAGCGATTAAGGGAATAAAAGAATTTGAAATTACTCCTTTAATTGTCCGTAAATCTTTGGCCGCTGCTTACTTGAGTTTATTTCTGGGGATCTTGCTTCAACCAGCCATTGTTTTGGCAGCCAAACATTCTGAAAAAATCAATGCTCATTTTTACTCACAGGTTCAGATAGTGGCTATGCAAAATTTTGATCATCAAAGTATTGGCCCGCCGGATAATGATGAAAATCAGAATCCGACCTGGGCTCTGCCTGTGTACGAACCCATTTTGAGTAATTTTTTAACAGTACTTTACCTGGTGCTGTTAAAGATTACTTTAAAGTTTAAGGGGTTTGCTAAAAAGATTGAGCATATTCCGATTTCTCGGTTGTTTCTCGGCGCGGCAAAAGTTTTTCAACCGCTAACCGTTTAACAACCGGGAGAAAAAGTTCTTCCGGTAAAAGGCCCTCCTTCGCTCCTCGTCTTACTCGGAGCTACGGAGGGCAGGGAGAACAAAAATGAGAAGGAATTTGTTTGTGGCTGTTGCCATTTTGGTGATAGCCCTGGCTTTTACCGAGGCAAAGGCAGTGGAAAACAAGCAGGAACTGGCCCTTGGCCTAAATGGCAGCCGTACTCTAAACCCAAAAGTGGATTTGATGTTCCATCTGAACATTAACAACCTGATGGTGTCTTATCCGTACGGCTATCTGGGCGCAAACCTTAAGCTGAACAAAAATTTTAATGCGGAGATTTTGCTTGGCTATGGGTTTGAAAAAGAAACAGCAAAACAAGGATTTGTCTATGGTATCGCGCCTTTGGTTAAACTCGGTAAGTTTAACTGGGAGAGCGACTACGAATACTGGCAGGGCCTTAATTGCCATTTTTTCTACACGGATTTGACTTATCCCTTGTGGATTGGCCGAATCGGTATAGACAACAGGAATTATTTCTATCAGAAGCAGGACCAGATTTACCAAGTCGGTCCCAGCTTCCGGATCCCGTTTTCCGAACATGCCTCATTGGCCTTGATCTACTTCTATTCCTTTGAACAAGGCGGCAGAGATGCAAATCTTTTCCGCGTTAAATTGTCCTTAAAATTTTAAACAATCAAAGGGCGAGGAGAAATCCTTGCCCTTTTTTAATTAATACGAATTTTGGGATACGAATATACAAATCATTACGAATAATACGAATTAATTCATGATATATTCGTAGATTAGCCTGCCTGCCGGCAGGCAGGTAGCTAATCTGTAGATTTGTAACCTCATAACCAAAATCATTGACAAATAATTAAACTTCTGCTAAGTTAAATTAATCTTTGAAAATTAAGGCCATCTTTCGCATGAAGATTCGGATGGCAAGGAGGTTTGAAGTGGAAAAATTATATTTAGCCGGTAGTTATGGATTCAAAGAAATTGATAGGAATGGTATTCAGCCATTAATTGACATTTTGGCCAAAAAATTTGAATTAATTTTGCCTTTTGAAAAAGCCAAGGATAAAGGCCTGAGATTGGCAGAATTAGAACAGGAATTGCGATCTGACAAGCCAAGTGTTTCACCAGCCCAAATACTTAAAGAAATGCAGGCCATAAATTTTCAGATTGGCTTTGGCAATGTAGAGCATATCAGAGCCTGTGATCGCATTCTGGCAATTGCTGATGGTCCTGATCAGGATGCAGGCGCTGCTGCTGAATGTGGTTTTGGCTATGCTTTGGGCAAAAGATGTGATGCTTATCGCAATGATTTTCGGCCCAGCGGTGAAAATTCAGCCTGCATTATGAGCTTGCAATTAGAATATTTTATCCGCGCTAGCGGCGGAATATTTTTCTTCTCATTTGCAGAAGTTAAAATGCATTTTGAAATCTAAAGAGAAAGGAGTAAGAAAAATGGGAAATCCTGTCTGTGTCTGTTTGGTCGGCGCTTTAGGTCGCATGGCAGGTGAAATAAATGAAATTATTAAAGATGATAAGGATCTGGAATTAGAGGTCGCTGTTGATCCTGATTTTGACCAAGGGGATGTTGATCTAAAAATAAAAAGAGCAATAAATGATTTGGATCATGAGCATGTAGCAGCCATAGACGTAGTGATTAATTTCACTAATCCCGAAGCCACCTTGTTATCGGCCATCTGGTGTGCGGAACATTCAATTCCTTTAGTGACGGGTACAACTGGCTTAAACGAATATCAGAAAAAAGAACTGGCGCGTTTGGCCAAGAGTAGAATTCCTATTGTCTTTGACTCTAACATGAGCTTGGGTGTCAATTTGATTGACGCCTTGTTGCCGAAAATTGCTGCCACGTTAACTGGCTTTGCCATTGAAATGGTGGAAATCCATCATGACCAGAAAAAAGATTTTCCTTCGGGCACAGCTTTACGCTTTGCGCAGACACTGGTTAAGGCCAAGGGCGGAGAAATTGTCTTTGGCCGGGCAAAAGGCAAAAGTGACAATCGTCCCATTAACGAAGTGGTTGTGCATGCCATTCGCGGTGGAACAGTGCCAGGCGAACACACGATTTATTTTCTCGGGCCTGATGAGATGATTGAAATTCATCACCGGGCGCTTTCCCGCAAGATTTTTGCCCTGGGTGCGATCAAGGCAGTCAAATGGATTGTGCATGTGGCAAAACCCGGTCTTTATACCATGAATAATGTTTTGGGACTTTAAGGTCCTAAAAAGGCGTGAAATTTTTTCACGCCTTTTAAAATTATTAAATTTTATAATTAATTACCACTGAAATTTGGCTTTTTTCAAAAATTGGCAGAGCTTGATCAGGTTGTTGCTGATTTTGGGCATTTCGTTGGTTAGCCAATTGTCCCAGATCACTTTGCCTTTTTGATTAAGCTTTTCTCGGCCTGGAAAATATAAAATTCCATAAGGCGGGATTAATAAGCCCAGATGGTTTAAAGCGCTAGCCATGCTCAAGCTGGCGCTGACCCGTCCGCCTTCATTCTCGCTGGAAACTGCTAAGGAAAGACCAACTTTATTTTCCAATAAATACCCGCTTGTAGCCAGGCAGGTTAAGCGGTCAATAAAATTCTTCATCAGACCGCTCATATTAAACCAATAAATCGGGCTGCCTAAAATTATGACATCGCTAGCCAGCAAAAGCGGATAAATTTTTTGCATATCATCTTTTTGCACGCAGGGAAACTTACAAGCGCTCGGACTTTTGCTGTAGCAGCCGAGGCAGTGATTAATTTTGTAATCACTTAAATTTAAAAAAGTTGTTTTGGCGCCTTTTCTTTTGAGCAGAACCAGAAATTTTTTTAATAGTTCTGCGGTTTTACCGTTTTTACGCGGTGAGCCATTGATAGCGATAATTGTAATTTTTGCCATATTAAGTATTAGAATTATTTTTTAAATAAATTTTTGATTTCCAGAAAAAATAGCCGACTGTTAGGAAAGTAATTAGAGGCGAGAGCCATTCTGGTGTTTTAAGGCCTAAGCTGCTCAGAATCATTATACTCCCTAAAAATAAGATTGAATACATAGCGCCATTTTTTAAATAAACATATTTTTTTATTTTCTCTACGTTATGGACAGTTAATTGTCTGACTATCAAGGCGCCAAAGCCATTGCCAATTATGATCAGAGGCACGGCCAGAGTAAAGGCAAAAGCACCCAAAACGCCGTCAATAGAAAATGTCGCATCTATTACTTCCAGATAAAGTATTTTGCTTAGATCAGTTAAATCTTTTTTTTGCATGAGTTCTTTTTCAGCTTTTTCAGCGTTTTGTTTAAAACCATGAGTGATAAAAAAAGCGGTTGAGCCCACAACCGAACCAAAAGCAATCAGCGGATTTATTTTCAGGCCATACCAGACAATGATAGCCAATAAAATAGAAATAACGGCATAAAACCAGATGCCCTGGGCATAGATAAATTTCTCACCGATTAACCCAAATTTTTTTTCTTCTAAAAACAACCAATTAAAAAAGATAAAAACTAAAAATGTGCCGCCCCCGATAAGCAAAATTGGCGAGGAGAATTCAATGGCTTTCAATATTTTCGGATCGCTGCTAAAGGTAGCTGTGAAAGAGCCGATAAAGCCAAGAGTCGGATTAGTCAGCCAGACAATCAGCCAGGGTAGAAATCCTCTAATTACAAAAACTGCAAAAAGTAAACCCCATGATAAGAACCATTGCCTGGCTTTTGGCTGCATGGTAGCCAAGACATCTGCATTTATTACAGCATTATCAATGCTGGAGATTGCTTCAAATAAAGATAAGCCAAAAACAACTACAAGTACGCTGATTATGGACATAAGTCGTTTTTAAATTATTAAGCTAATTCTAATCTTTATCTAATTTAATTTTAGCTAAATTTAGTCAAGTAGGCAAGGTTTTTCAAAATATTTTTTCTTGATTTTTTTTGCTTAAAATGTTATTTTAAAAGTAATATTTATGGCTGATAAAGCCCAAGTTCTATTAGTAATTCACGGCCGAGTTCAGGGCGTCTTTTTTCGTTTTGAAACCCAGAAAATGGCTAAAAAGCTCGGTTTAACTGGCTGGGTCAAAAATAATGATCTGGGGACAGTTGAATGTCTGGCTGAAGGCGACAAGATTAATCTCGAGAAATTAGCTGAATGGTGCAGATCGGGACCAGATTCGGCTTTGGTTGAAAAAGTGGAAATTAAATGGTTGCCTTATGTTGGTGGGCTTGAGGGATTTAAAATAAAATAAAAAAAGGAAAGAAGGGTCATCCTACGCTAAAGCTTCGGATGATGAATAAGAAGGGTAAGGAGGGATTTAAATTAAAAATTTGTAAATTCGTAAATTATTCGTAATTCGTAGGAGTTATGCATTTAGATAAATTTACGCCAGCGGAAAGAAAAAAATACAGAAGACGCGAATATATCCCGGGTTTAATGGTCTGGGGTACTATTATTGGTTCAGTTGTTTTCTCTTTTATTAAACCGCTTTGGGTTATATATTTTGTTATTGTTTATTCATTATATTGGGTTTTGCGTCTTTTTTATTTTGTTTTTTATTCAATTTTGTCAGCCCGCACTTTTGCTAAGCAAATTAAAATTGATTGGCGGGCAAAAAGAGAGTCCTTGCCAAATTGGCAGGAATATTATCATTTATTTATTCTGCCGACTTATTCTGAACCCTATGAAGTTTTAGAAACCACTTTAAATGGAATTTTGGCTTGTGGCTATCCGACTGATAAAATTATGATTGCCATTTCCTGGGAGGAAAGAAAAAAAGAGGTCTATGAAGCAGTTGAACCAAAAATTAAGGAAAATTTTGGCCATAAATTTTTTAAACTTTTAACAACTTTGCATCCAGATGGTTTGGAAGGGGAGATTAAAGCCAAGGGCGCTAATGCCAATTGGGTGGGCTGGAAAAGCAAAGAAATGATTGACAGCTTGGGTTTGCCTTATGAAAAAATTATTGTTTCTTATTTTGACTGCGATACTTCAGCACATCAAAAATATCTTGATTATCTGACGTATGCTTACGCGACTCACCCCAATCCAACCAGATCATCTTTCCAGCCAGCGGTTTTATACAATAATAATATTTGGGATGCTCCGGCGCCCATGAGAATAACAGCTTTTTCCACGGTCTTCTGGCTTTTGGCTGAATTAATGAGACCTGATCGGCTTTACACTTTTTCTTCCCATGCCATGAGTTTCAAAGCGCTGGTTGATGTTGGTTTTTGGGAAAAAGATATTGTGACTGATGATTCCAGGATTTTTCTGCAGTGCTTTATCAATTATAATGGCGATTATGAGGTAACTCCAATTTATATTCCTGTTTCAATGGATACAGTAATTTCTGAGACTTCAATCTGGGACGGATTTAAAAATTTATATAAACAACAGAGAAGGTGGGGCTGGGGTGTGGAACATTTTCCTTATATGTTATATCATTTCCACAAAAAGAAAGATTTGATCCCTTTTAAAACTCGAGTTAAATATATTTGGAATCTGGGTGAAGGCATGTATTCCTGGGCAACTGCGCCACTGATCCTTTTTGTCTTAGGCCGTTTACCACTTTATGTGGCTGGGCCAGCGATCAAAGCAACTGTCATTGCGCAAAATGCACCTTTTGTTTTACAGAATTTAATGCGTATTGGCATGATAGGTATAATTGTTTCTGCTATTTTAAGCTTAAAATTATTACCGCCTAGGCCAGAACAGCACCCTAAATACAAATGGCTGATTATGCTGGCGCAATGGATTTTGCTGCCAATCAATATAGTTATTTTTGGAGCCCTGCCAGCTTTTGAGGCCCAGACGCGCCTGATGATTGGCAAATATTTGGGTTTTTTTGTCACGCCTAAAGCGAGAAAATAAATTAAATCTGAATTCTAAAATCTGACCTTCGTCAGCCGAAGCTCCGCACCGCGGAGCGTAGGCTGAATTATGATATTTTAAACTTAAATCTAGCCAAGGGATCATTCTGGGATTAATTATTAATTTAAATTTTGTGATGGAGAAGGTTTCTATTCATTTGGTTACATGGAACGGGGAAAAATATTTGGCAGAGTGCCTGAATTCAATCTTAGAACAAACCCTTAAGGATTATCTTTTGATTATTATTGATAATGGTTCGGTTGATAAAACTCTGCAGATAATTGAACAAAATTTTTTTCCTCTCTTTAATGAAAAAATACGTTTGATCAAAAATAAGGAAAATTTGGGCTTTAGCCGCGCGCATAACCAGGCGATTTTGTGGACTAATTCAGAGTATGTGCTAGTTTTAAATCAGGATGTGATATTAGAAAAAGATTTTTTGGAAGAATTAATAAAATTTTGTGATCAGCAGAAAAATGTGGGTTCGGTGACAGGTAAAATTTTACGCTGGGATTTTGAGTCCTCTGATGACTTGAAAAGCAGCCAAAAAACTGATATAATTGACTCACTTGGCTTAAAGATTTTTAAAAGCCAAAGAGTAATAGATAGCGGTTCAGGCCTTAAAGACACAGGCGAATTTAAGGAAAGCAAGGAAATTTTTGGGGTCTCGGCTACCTGCGCACTTTATAATCGTAAGGCCTTAAATGATATCCGCTATCAGGATGAATTTTTTGACAATGATTTTTTTAGCTACAAGGAAGACGTGGACTTGGCTTATCGTTTGCGCTGGCGGGGTTGGAAGAGTTTTTATGTGCCAGGGGCTGTGGCTTACCACAAGCGCAGCGCAAGAAGCCAGGAAAAGATTTCATTTTTCACTTCTTTAAAATTAAGAAAAAATAAGGCCAGATTCATTAATTACCATTCATATAAAAACCATTTATTTGTTTTAGTAAAAAATTTAAGTTTAAGAATTTATGGCCGCTATCTTTTGTCAATTAAGTTTTACGAATTTAAAAAGTTTTTTTACATTTTATTTTTTGAATGGTCGACCTTAGGCAGTTTGAAAGAATTTTTTTCTAGATTAAAAAACATTAGGGTTAAACGAAAATTTATTATGAAAAACCGTCTCATAAAAGATGAGGAAATGAGAAAATGGTTTAATTAGGATACTAATCTACGAATTTTATACTAATTATACTAATATTTATCTCACTTCCAATTAGTATTATTAGTAACTGATTAGTGTATTTGTAACCATATGAATTTATCAATCATTATCTTAAATTATAAAACTAAGGGGTTGGTTAAGCAGTGCTTGAAAAATGTTATGGCCACGGTAAAAAATCTTGATTATGAATTAATAGTGATTGATAATGGTTCTAATGATGGCTGTGAAAAAATGATAAAAGAAAATTTTCCCGGCCTTAAGTTTATCCAGACAGGTAAAAATTTGGGGTTTGCGGCTGGCAAGTAACCCTGAAGTAGGTTTAGCTGGTCCAAAGTTAATCAGTCCAGACGGCCAATACCAGATTTCTTGCCGAACCTTTCAGACACCAAGATTAATCTTATACCGCCGCACGCCTTTGGGGCGCTTGCCTTTTGCCAAAAAAGAATTAGATGAGCATTTGATGCTGGAATTTGATCATGCCACTAATTTGGAAGTTGACTGGGTGATGGGCGCTTGCATGCTGGTCAGAAAAGAAGCTCTGACAAAAGTCGGCTTATTGGATGAAAGATTTTTTTTCTATGTTGAGGACATGGATTGGTGCCGGCGTTTTTGGCAAAGCAACTATCAGGTCTATTATCTGGCCGAGGCAGAAATGGTACACTTGTATGAGAGGGCTTCGGCTTTGGAAAATTTGAGTCACTGGTCTTTTAATAAAATGACCAGGTGGCACATTGCTTCTTTTATTAAATATTTTGTTAAATATTTTGGTTTAAATAAACATGTCAGAAATCAATCAAAACTTAGAGTTTCCTAAACCTGATTTTTCGCAGATTACGGAGAGACCGAGAAAATCCTATTGGAAAAAATCTTTAGTTTTAATAATCAAGATTTTTTTGGCTGTTTTGGTTTTGGCCATAATTTTTTTGGCTGTTTTAGGCGCTTTATATTATAAAGATTTGCAAGCGGCATATTCATTTTCATTATCAGCCAAAGGCAATTTAGATCTGGCCATGCATCAGCTCACTAACCGTGAATTTAAAGAGGCAGCTGCTTCCATCAAATTGTCCAATGATGATTTTAACCTGGCCCAAAAACTGTTGGACAAGATAAAATTAGTGCGCTCTGTGCCGTATATTGGCACGCAACTCAAGGCAGTTGATCAGGTTTTGATTGCCGGTATTAAATTGACTGACAGCGGCCAGAAGGTTGTTTTATTAATTGATGATATTACTGCGCCCTTGAAAAATGAATCAATTACTTATGCCACAATCACTACTGAGCAGAAGAAAGAAATATTGAATAAAATAGTCCAGTCAGAAAGCATGCTTAATGAAGTCCAGAAGGAAATTGACGAAGCTGACGTTGCCATTGAGTCAATCCCAGCCAATGGGCTGGTTAAACCTTTAAAAGACGGCATCAGCCCCTTGAAAGAGAATTTACCAAAGGTAAAGAAATTAATTGATCATGTTTTGCCCCTGCTTGATGTTATTCCTAAAGTTGTTGGTTTTGATCAAGCAAAAACCTACTTGTTTTTACTGCAGAATAATTCAGAGCTTCGTCCTACAGGCGGCTTTATTGGCACTTATGGTATTTTGAAATTACAAGACGGTGAGATTAAAGAATTTGATACTGATAATGTTTATAATTTGGACCGTTCAGCCCAGCCTATTGTCAAGGAGCCGACGCCCTGGCCAATTGCCAAATATTTGGAGCAGAAAAATTGGTCTTTGCGGGATATTAACTGGGAGCCTGATTTCCCCACTACTGCCCAAAAATCTTTGGATATATATAAGAAAGAAAATCTGGCCTTAATTGATCTTAAAAAGTCAGGCCAAAAAATTCTCGGAGAAAAAGGCGTGATTATTACCGATGTTATACCGTATGAAGAAAATTTGTATGGTGTTATCGCCATAACGCCGGAAATATTAGGCGGCCTTTTAAAATTAACAGGTCCGATTGTAGCCCAAGACATGATTTTTACTGACACCAATTATCAGGATCAGCTGGAATTGATGGTGGGCAAGCTTTATCAGGAATTAAATGTACCGATCGCTGAAAGGAAGGGGATAATTAAAAAGTTGTCTGACCAGATTAAAATTAAACTTTTTACTTTGCCGTTAAGTAAAGTCCCGGATCTTTTAGATATAGCTTATAAGGCGCTGGACCAGAAACAAGTCATGTTTTATAGTGTTGACCCTGATTTGGAAAAACTAATTCTGGCGAAAAATTGGGGCGGCGAGATCCAGAAGACTGATAATGATTATTTAATGGTGGTTGATAGTAATATGGCCAGCTTAAAAACAGATCAATATGTGGACCGAACTATTAATTATTCATTTGCGAATAAAAACGGAGATTTGATTGCCAAGGTAACAATAATCTATAAGAACAATGCTGATTTTACCTGGAAGTCAACGCGTTTAAGAACCTACGCTAGAGTTTATGTCCCCCTGGGCAGTGAATTAATCAGTTCGCAAGGTGCCATGGAAAATGACAAAATCAAAGATCCCTCGCATCAGCCAGGACAAATTGAAAAAGGCCAAGAATTTGACAAAACATACTTTGGCGCTTTTATTTCAATTGAGCCGCATGAAACAGGCGTTTTGAGTTTTGAATATAAACTGCCTAAAAAGATAGTAGAACAAATAAACCTGGGGACTTATAATCTTTTAATTCAGAAACAGCCAGGCGTTATTCCCAATTTGACTTTGGACTTAAAATTTGATAAGAATATTAAATCAGCAACGCCAGCTGAAGAGCAAAAAGAATGGTTTAATAACTCGTATAAATACTCGGCAGCGTTGGATACGGATAAAAGTTTTGTGGTTAGCTTTTAAATAGCTCTACGAAATACGAATTTTTTACCTGCCTGCCGGCAGGCAGGCAAATATACGAATTGTAAAGATTTTGATTATTAGTATATTCGTACCTTATTCGTAATTTCGTAGGAAAATTCTATGTTTAGAAAAAAAATAGGCATTGACCTAGGCACAACCAATATCTTAGTTTATTTACCCAAAAAAGGGGTGGTTATTAATGAACCATCGGTTGTGGCTATTTCTACGACTGATAAAAAAATCCTGGCCGTTGGTTTGGAAGCCAAAGAAATGCTCGGCAAAACACCGGATACAATCATTGCCTCCAGGCCTTTGAAAGACGGAGTGATCGCTGATTATAAAACAACCGAGGCAATGTTAAGATATTTTATTAATAAGGCCTTAGGCGGTTTAAGATTTTTAAGACCGGAAGTGATGGTTGCCGTACCCGCTGGCATTACCTCAACTGAAAGAAGAGCGGTAATTGATGCGACCATGGCAGCTGGCGCCAAAGCAGCTTATATTATTAAAGAACCTATTGTGGCAGCGATTGGCGCGAATATTCCGATAGGCAGTCCTTCGGGCAATATGATTATTGATAGTGGCGGAGGAACAACCGAAGTGGCTGTTATATCATTGGGCGGCATTGTCGCTAGCGCTTCAGTCAGAATTGGCGGTAATAAATTAGACCAGGCCATCTTGGAATACACCAGGAGAAATCATAATTTAGCCATTGGCGAGAGAACAGCTGAGGACATAAAAATTAATATTGGTTCAGCTTTGCCTTTGGAAGAGCCATTAACCATGGAAGTCAGGGGTCGGGACATGATTACTGGCTTACCAAGAATAATTACCATGACGACCAATGATGTGGTGGAAGCAATCGAATCCCAATTGGAAGGCATTATTGAAACCGTAAAAGAAGTACTGCAGCATACACCGCCGGAATTAGCTGCTGATGTGATTGATAAAGGCATAATCATGAGCGGAGGTACTTCACTCTTACGCAACATTGATCAATTAATATCCAAAGCCACTGGCGTTCCGGCTTATGTTGTTGATGATGCTCTCTTTTGCGTGGCCAAAGGCACTGGCATTGCTTTGGAGAATCTGGAATTTTATAAACGCTCAATTTTGGGGCAGAAGTAAAAGGCTCTGTCATCCTGAGAGAAACGAAGGATCTATTACACTGATGTATTAGATTCCTCACTTTCTTTCGGCCTTCGCCGACCGTAGTCGGCTTCGGCCGACGTAGGTCGGAATGACAGAGCCTTTTGTTTAAGCCAGGTTTTTTTTAACCTTTACTTGGTCAAATTTTTCAGCTATAATTAAAGCATGCAAAAATACAACTGGCAGACAGTTGGTCAGGAAAAAATCAGCCAATTTCTGCAAAAAAATCTGACTAATAACAAATTAGCCCACGCTTATTTATTTGTGGGTAAAGAACATATTGGTAAAAATTTTTTGGCTCGGGAATTCAGTAAAACAATTTTGTGCCAGGATTATCATGAGCAAAACCAAAATAGCACCGAATCTTTTCCCTGCAATCACTGTGTTTTTTGCAGCCAATTTGACAAAGGGATTCACCCGGATGTTTATTTTTTAAAAAAAGAAGAGGACAAGAAAAATATTAGCGTTGAGCAGGTGAGAGAAATGCAAAAAATTTTATATTTGTCTTCTTTTTTAAATTCCTATAAAATTGCCTTAATTGAAAAAGCTGAGGAGCTTAGCGAAAGCGCGCAGAATGCTCTTTTGAAAATTCTGGAAGAGCCCAGACCTAAGTCAAGCTTGATTTTAATAGCTAATAATTTGGGTTCGCTCTTACCGACCATTATTTCGCGCTGCCGGGTGATTAAATTTCAGCCGGTTGCCAGTGAAAAAATTTTTCATCATTTGCTCGGCTTAGGCGCCAGTCGCGAGCAGGCCCGGCTTTTAAGCGCCTTAGTTTTTGGCCAGATTGGCTTAGCTATAAATTTTTATAATAACCCAGATTTTTATCAAATTTATTTAGAGCGAACCAAACAATTTATCCAGCTTTTTGGTGATAATTTGTCAGCCCGATTTAAAATTGTTGACTATTTATTGACAGAGAGTTCTACTAATTTAGAAAAGCAAGTAGTCATAAATCAGAATTTGGAAAACTGGCAGCTTTTTTTGAGAGATATTTTATTGGTCCAAAATAATCTGGGACATTTGATCTCAAATATACATTTTCAGAAGGAGACAGAGAATTTAGCCAAAGAAATTAAAGCAGTCAAAATTATTGAACTGCAAAAAAATATTAATCAGGTAAAGAAATTTTTAAATTATAATATAAATCCGCGCTTAGCCGTGGAAAATTTAGTCATAAATTTATAGTTATGCTAAAAATAAATTATAAAATTAAAAAAGCAATCTTTTTTTTGGCCCTTATTTTTTTGTCTTTAACAATATCTGGCTGCATTTTTTCCATAACCAATACGCCGTCTTCGCCCCAGGCATTGGCTTTGCCCTTGGGCATTTTTAGATCAGATGATGCCAGCGCCAGCTGGAAGACAAAGTCACTTTTAGCCAATGTTACTGGCAAATTACTGGCTATCTCTGACACTTCTATCTATCAGTTAATTTTTGATCCTGCTGATCACAACACCCTTTATGCCGCGACTGATAAGGGATTATATTATTCTCTGACTGGAGCAGAGAGCTGGCAGCAGGCAGCGCTTTTTGGCACTTCACCCATAAACAGCGTGGCAGTAGATTATTTTAATAAATGCAATGTCTTTGTCGCAGCAGGCCAGTCAATTTATAAAAGTAGTGATTGTCTGCGCACCTGGCAGGAACTATATTTTGACAAAAGTCGTCCGGAATTGCAGTTTAGCACCGTGGCCACAGAAGATTACAATAAGAATATTGTTTACGCGGCCAATAATTTTGGTGAGATTTTAAAAAGTATGGATTTTGGCAAAACCTGGCAGACAATAAAACGCATCAATAATCCGATTAAGCAGATTTTGGTTGATAAAGATGATACGCGCATTATTTATTTTGCCACAGACTCAGCCGGCATTTTTAAAACCATTGATGGCGGCAAGACCTGGAGCGATGAAAAACCAGAAACAGATCTCAATAAAGGTCTGGACGGTTTTTATGATTCTAAACAGTTTCATAACTTAGTCCAGGATTTGACGCAAAAAAACACTTTGGTTATGGCTTCAAAATATGGACTCTTAAAAACAACCGATGGCGGTCTGACCTGGCAAAACATAGAATTAATAACGCCGGAAAGAGGTGCCAATATTTATGGTATAGCAGTTGATCCCAAAAATGATAAACTTATTTACTACGGGACTGACACAACAATCTATGTTTCTGGCGATGGTGGTAAAAATTGGGCTACTCAAAAATCACCTTCGAGCGGTCTGGTTAATATACTGCTGATTGATCAGCAGAATCCAAAGATAATCTACCTAGGAGTTAAATCAAAATAATAAAATTTTTTTCTATGATTAAAACTAATCAATTTATAGAGCAAAAGAAAAAAGATTTTGAGGAAGCAATTGAGCATTTTAAAAAAGAAATTAGCTCGCTGAGGACAGGCCGGGCGCAGACAGCACTGGTTGAAAGCGTGATGGTCGAATCCTATGGCGCTCACACGCCGCTTAAGCAATTAGCGGCTATCAGCATCCCTGAGGCCAAAAGTATTAGCATTGAACCCTGGGATAAAAATATTTTGAAAGACGTGGAAAAATCTTTAAATTATTCAAATTTGGGTTTATCTATAATTAATACTGGAGAAAAAATTATTGCCAAACTACCGGCCATGACCGAAGAAAATCGAAAGGAACTGACAAAATTATTAGGCCAAAAAAGTGAAACAGCGAAAATTAGCTTGCGCCAGATTCGCGATAAGGTAAAAGAAGCCATTATCGAGGCGGAAAAAGGAAAGTCAGTTACTCAAGATGATAAATTCCAATTTCTGGCTGATTTGGATAATTATATCAGTGATTTGAACAGTAAGCTGGAGACATTAACCAAAGATAAAGAAAAGGAAATAATGACAGTGTAGAATTCTGAATTCTGAAATCTGACCTTCGTCAGCCGTAGCTGACTTCGGTCAGCGAAGGCTGAATTATGAAAGTTGAAATCTTAAATAAAAATTAGAATTTTAAGTATGAAAAAAGTGAAAAAACAAGATGAGAATAAAATGGAAAAAATCGTTTCGCTTTGCAAAAGGCGCGGCTTTGTTTTTCCTGGTTCAGAAATTTATGGGGGTTTGGCTTCAACCTATGATTATGGTCCTTTAGGAGTTGAATTTAAAAACAATATTAAACATCTCTGGTGGAAATATTTTATTGAAGCTAGGGAAGATATGGTTGGCATAGACGGCAATATTATTTTAAGCCCCAAGGTCTGGGAGGCCTCAGGTCATGTGAAGAATTTCAAAGATCCTTTGGTGGAATGCAAAAAATGCCATAAAAGATATAGGCCAGATAAAATAGAGGATGCCAGCAAATGTCCTGAATGCGGGGGGAAATTAACTGAAGAAAAATTATTTTCCGGCATGTTTCAAACAGTGATTGGCCCGGTAGAAAAAGAAGGCGTTGTCACTTATTTGAGGCCTGAAACAGCCCAGGCCATATTTATTAATTTTAAAAATGTTTTAAATTCCTCTAATAATAAAATTCCGTTTGGCATTGGCCAGATTGGCAAGGCCTTTAGAAATGAAATTACCACGGGCAATTTTATTTTCAGAACCATTGAATTTGAACAAATGGAAATTGAATATTTTATTGCGCCGCATGCTAAGTGGGAAAAGATTTTCGAGGACTGGGTTGATTATATGCATGGCTTTATGGACTTGCTAGGCCTGAATCGGAAGAAAATGCATGACCATGAAATTCCGGAAAAAGAACGGGCCTTTTATTCCAAAAGGACAATTGATATGGAATATGAATTTCCTTTTGGCCAGGATGAATTATGGGCCATTGCTTACCGCACTGACTATGACCTGAGCCGGCATCAGGAATCATCTGGCCAGGATCTAA
>JAPLYF010000089.1 GCA_026395675.1 Candidatus Parcubacteria bacterium | reverse complement strand
GTTTTTCTTTCAATGGTAGCAATAACCACTAGCATGCCATCAGCAGACATGACCCGGCGGTCGCGCAAAACAATATTAGAAACATCGCCTACGCCAAGGCCATCAACCATAACATAATCCGCTGGTACGAATTCATTTGTCAGCCGGCCGCCTCTTTTGGTAAATTCTATTACTTGTCCGTCATCGGCGATCAGAATATTTTCCTTTGGAGTACCTAAACTCTCGGCGATTTCACCATTGATAACCAACATATAGTGATTGGCTTCAATGGGAATATAATATTTTGGCATGATTAAACGGAGAAATAATTTTAAATCCTCTTTCTTGGCATGGCCGCCAGCATGGACATCCATGAGTTTGTAATGGATTACTTTGCCGCCCTTGCGATATAACGTGTCTTTTAGATTTTGAATGGTGCGTTCATTGCCAGGGATAACTGATGAGGAAAAAATAATAGTGTCGCCTGGCTTAACATGCAGATATTTATGTTCATCTTCGGCAAAACGCACTAAAAAGGCATTTTGTTCTCCCTGAGCGCCTGAGCCAATAATAACAATTTTATCATCAGGGAATTTTCTTTCGTGATAATTTTCAGATTCAACCAAGGTGCCGGGTTTTATTTTCAGATAGCCGAGCTTGTGGGCAATTTCCACATTGGTTTTCATGCTGCGGCCTTCGATCATGACTTTGCGGTTAAATTTTTCTGCTATGCTCATAACTTGCTGGACGCGATTTAAAAGTGAAGCAAAGGTGCCGACAATAATTCTGCCCTTGGCATTTTCAAAAATTTTTTCTAATTCGTCACTGACTTTTGTTTCAGAAATTTGATAGCCCTCTTCTTCGGCGTCAGTTGAGTCAGCCATGAGCGCCAAAACGCCCTGAGCTCCGATTTGGGCAATTTTATTTAAATCAGCCGGCTTGTCATTGATTGGGCTGTAGTCAATTTTAAAATCGCCGGTATGAATAATTGTCCCGACTGGCGTTCTGACTACAATGCCAAAACTGTCAGGCACATTGTGATTAACGCGGAAAAATTCCACATTAAAATTGCCCAGCTTGAGATGGCTGTTTTCATCTATTAGATAGAATTTAAGTTTGGGAGCGTTGCGATATTCCTCCTGTCTTTTTTGGATTATGCCAGCTGAAAGTTTAGCCGTATAAATGATGGGATTGCCGATTTTGGGCATAATATGAGGTATGCCTCCGATATGATCATAATGGCTGTGGGTAATGATCACGCCCCGGATATTTTTTTCTTTGCCTTTGAGATAGGAAATATTGGGAATAATATAATCAATGCCCGGCATATCTTCCTCGGGAAATTGCAGGCCCATGTCAATAATTATAATGTCATGGCCATATTCAAATAAGGTCATGTTACGGCCAACTTCTTCCAGTCCGCCTAAGACAATAATTTTTAGTTTTTGCTCTTTGGCAAAACTACCTCCACTGGAGGTTCTCATTTTTTTGTAAACCATAGATTTTTAATTTTTAATTTTTATTTAGAGTTCAATTTATTTAAAAAATTGTTTTTTAGTTTTGAGAAACCAGTTTTCAATATTAATAAAACGATCAGCGGGCAAAGCGATTTTTTCTACTTCTAAGCCCTTGATTTTTTTATTGACTGGATAAGTATAATCTGGACTATATAAAAAGATTGCCGGCAAATCATCGATTAAAATATTTTGAAATTCCTGATATTTTTTATTGCGCACCCCCTGGGCATTTGTCTGGCGGGCTTCTTCAAGCAATTGATCAGCTTTGCGATTGACATAATTAGCCAGATTGACGCCAGGCGCTTCTTTCTGCGAAGAATGCCAGAAAGAGAATAAATCTGGATCATAACCAATAATTTCACCGTAAAGCAAGGCCTCGTAGTTGCGCGGCGTGATTACCTCTTTTTCAAATTGATCTTTGGCTACTGGTTTAATTTCAACATTTATGCCGATACTGGTCCAAAATTCCTTGATTAGATTAGCGACCTTGATATATTCAGATTGATCGACCGTGGTTAAGGTTATTTTTAATTCTTGGTCTTTTTTCTTGAGAGTTTCTCCAGAGAGAGACCAGCCATCACTGGCTAAAAGCTCAATGGCTTTGGGCGGATTATATTCGTATTTTTTAAGATCAGGAGTATAACCCAGAAAACCAGGCAAAATCGGACCATCAATTATCAATCCTTGATTTTGCAAAACATCTTCAATAATTTTATTTTTGTCCAAAGCATAGCTTAAGGCCTCTTTGATTTTTTTATTATCTAAGAGTTTATTATTTTTGGAATTAAAAAAGACGGCAGTGTATTGGGAGAGTGGAAAATTATAAAAGTTTAAATCGCGCTTATTGATTTTTTTCAGATACTCTTTGGGCAAATAGCTTAAACTCTGAATATTTTTATTAATCAAATCATCGACAGCGCTTTGATAATCAGGGAAAAATTTAAAAATTATATTGTTGATATAGGGAATTTTGCCATAATAATTTTTATTTTTTTCCAGCGTGTAAACTTTGATAAGGCCGCTTTTTTCCTTGACCAATGATTTGAATTTAAAAGGACCGCTGCCAATGGGCTTTTGGTTAGAGACAGCTAATTTAGCATTAAGAGCCGGAATATCATACCAGATATGCTGAGGAATAATGCCCACGGTCAGAATATTTAAAAAAGCAGCGTAGGGTTCATTTAGAGTAAATTTGACAGTATATTCATCTGTCATTTCAATTTTAACGCCAGCAAAAGTTCTTTCCAGCGGACTTTTAAAATCCGGGTCTTGGATGCTTTTTATGGTAAAAACCACATCAGCCGCTGTTAGATTATCGCCATCGTGCCATTTGGCATTTTTTCTAAGATAAAAAGTATAAGTTTTCTGATCATTAGAAATTTCATATCTTTCTGCCAAATCAGGAACCAATTCCAGTTTCTCATTGTATTTTAAAAGTCCGGAATAAATTAAGCGGGTTAAATCAGTGTCAACATCGGCCAGGCCTGAAGCTAAAATTGGATTAAGATAAAGAGGAGAGCCGACAATGCCTTCGGCAAATTCACCGCCATTTTTGGGAACTGTTTTTAATTTTTGCCAGACCTGCGTATAAAATAAAAAGATCAGGGAGAGTAAAATAATCACTGAAAAAATTTTGATTAGTAATGATTCGGTTTTATTTAAGGTGTGTGACAAGCGTTTAAACTGCTTCCAGCTCGGCAGCTGTTTATGGCTCAGGGTAGCCACAATTTTTTTATCATGGTCATTTTGTTTGGATATTTTTTTCAGTTTTGAAAAATTTTCAAAACGCCAATAAACAAAATTTTGCAGATTTTGCTTTAAATCAGAAAAAAATTTAAATAAAAAATTCACGACTGAAAATTTAAGAGGAGATTTAATAAATGATATTTAGCAGGGCTGTTAAGAGGAAAATGGCAGCCAGGAAAATAGTAAATATATGAAGAGATTTTTCTAATCCGCGTTTGGTCCGGTAAATATTACCTTCACCCCCAAAAGCTGAGGAAAGACCAGTGCCTCGTTGTTGGATTAAGATGCAAACTATGAGTAAAACTGAGATAATTATTTGCAGTATATTTAAGATCATAATTTTAAGATTTGGTTATAAAATGCTTAATAATTATTGAGTTTAGCAGAAAGGTTACAAAGAGTCAAGCGCCAAAGCCAAAAATGATCAAGATATGCTATAATATTATTATAATAAATTTTCTTAAAAAAAACAATGCTGGTCGCAGAAAAAATAAAAGCCAAACAAAAAAAATGGCATCAAAGATGGTGGGGGATTTTAATATTAATAATAGTAGGCATATTCATTACCTATGTCGGAGCTTTTATTTATCAGGTTGTTTCACTGGTTGAAACCCAGAACCAGCTCCTAGCCCAGAGTTATAACGCCTCAAGTTTAGATGACTCCAGCTTGAGAAATAGCATCAATATTCGTTCAATGGTAGAAATACCAGAAGCCCCTTATTTTGGCCCCGTCCAGGCCAATGTTGTTATTGTTGAATTTAGCGATTTTCAATGCCCTTATAGTAAAGAGGCCTATCCTATTTTGAAAAGAATCAGAAGTGAATATAAAGATGCAGTCAAGATTATTTACCGTGATTTTCCAAATTTTAATATTCATCCTGATGCCTTGAACTCTGCCTTGGCTGCTAATTGCGCTTTTGAGCAAAATAAATTTGAACCTTATCATGATCTATTATTTGAAAATCAGGATAATCTTTCCTTGGATAATTTAAAAAACTTGGCCACGGAAATTGGTTTGGAAATGACACAATTTAATCAATGCCTGGACAGCAATAAATATTTGGCTAAAATTCAAAATGATCTGCAGGACGGCTTGAAATTCGGAATCAATGGCACACCAACTTTTTTTATTAATGGTAGCCTGGTGGCAGGCGTAATACCTTATGATTCATTAAAATCAGCAATTAACATATTGTTATCAACCGGAGTTCAGGAAAATGTCAATTTGAATTCGGGTTCTCTAACTGCGCCAAAATGTTCAACGTGCAATAAATAATTCGTTGAAAATTTTTAACAAGGTAATTATAATAATTATTAATTTGGGGGATCAAATTTGATTTATGATTAGTATTAGGGTTCATGGCCGCGGTGGTCAGGCCTTCGCTCCGCGCGGCGGAGCTTCGGCCTGCGCAAGTATAGGATACTCGTACAAATATCTTTTAAATTAATTTTATTAAAAGCGATATGGTTAATATTCGTGTACATGGACGCGGAGGGCAGGGCAATGTAACTTTGGCTTTTTTAATTGCCATGGCTGCATTTTATGATGGGAAGTTCTCGCAATCTTTTCCAGTCTTTGGCGTGGAAAGAAAGGGCTCGCCCGTAGCTGCTTTTGCAAAAATTGATGATAAATTTATCAGAAGCCGCGAACAAATATATGAACCCGATTACATTATTATTCAAGACCCAAGCTTAGTTAAGGTTGCTGATGTTTTAACTGGTGCTAAGAAAAACACGGTCGTGATTATTAATTCTGATAAAGTGCCGGCCAAAGTATGCCCCGGTTATACTGGCAAGGTTTATTGCGTGCCGGTTTTGAAAATTGCCTTAAAGGAAATTGGCAAACCCATAATTAACACAGCCATGCTGGGCGCTTTTGCTAAAATTTCCGGCTTAATAAAATTAGAATCAGCGAAAAAAGCGATTAAGGAGAATTTGGGCGAAAAATATGGGACTGAAGTTCTGGAGAAAAACGTTAAAGCTTTGGAAGCCGGGTATAACTATTAATTTCTAATTTTTAATTATTAATTTTTAGTTAATGAACTAATGAAGTAATTTTTAAACATTTAGTCATTAAAACATTTTTTAAAAATTATAAATTAGTAATTAATAATTAGCAGCTAATATTTTGTTATGAATAAGCAATTAAAAAATAAAATAACAGCCCAACCTGGTACGACCACCGAATATCTGACCGGCACCTGGCGGACATATAAACCCGTAGTTGATCACGAGATTTGTATTGGTTGTGATACTTGCAATAAAGTTTGTCCGGAAGGCGTTTGCTTTTCCACTGGTTTAAAAAACAGCAAAGGCCGGATTTTTTATGACCGAGATTTGGGCTTCTGCAAAGGCTGCGGTTTGTGCGCCAAAGAATGTCCGGTGAGTGCGATTAAGATGGTGGAGGACTACAAGTGAATTCTGAGATCTGAGATATGAATTATGAAATATGGTGTGGGCGAAAACGCCCCTAACATTATAGCGGACTTTAGTCCGCGATTTACCCAATTAAAATGGCCACTAAAGTGGCCTGTAAAATACAGGGCGTTTTCGCCCGAGAAAAAATAAATTTTATGGAAATAGAAGTAGACTACAATCCATCACCCAAAGATATGTTTTTTATTTCAGTAGCATTAAATGATAAAGAGGCAATTTCATTTGATTATACAACTAAGGGACACAGAATATTGAAGCAGGTCTTAATTGAAAAGAAAAAGATGACAAAGGACATGAACATAACTAGCGAATGGGATGCAATTATACTTGAAAATAATAAGTTAATTAAAAAATACCATGTCAAATGGATTGATCTAGGTAAAAAGGATTGGGTTAATGACGAGATTTGGGAACAGAAATGGATCAAGCCAATTCCAGAAGAATTAAAAGATAATTTGTTGCATTATTCACAGCTAATTTCGGATAATTATAAACATTTAGATAAATTTCAAGCGGAGTTAACTGATTTTGAGAATTTATTATCTGATGAAATTGCTAAATACGTTATATGAGTAAAGCAGAAAAACAAATTTTAGAGGGTTCCCATGCGGTGGCGGAAATTGTCAGGCGGCTTAGGCCGGCGGTGGTTTCGGCTTATCCGATTACGCCGCAGACCCATATTGTTGAGGATCTGGCCAAAATGAAAGCTGAGGGCTTGGCTGATTTTGAATATATTAATGCAGAATCAGAATTTGCAGCCGCTTCCATTGTCCTGGGTGCAAGCGCAACTGGCGTACGCACATACACGGCCACCAGTTCGCAGGGACTTCTTTTAATGACTGAAGTTTTATTTAATATTGCTGGCCTGCGTTTGCCAGTGGTGATTACTTGCGCCAACCGCGCTGTTTCTTCGCCAATCAATATCTGGAATGACCAACAGGATTCTGTGACTATTCGCGATGCTGGCTGGCTCCAGCTTTATGCTGAAACAAATCAGGAAGCAGTTGATTTGCATGTTTTAGGTTTTAAATTGGCTGAAAGCTTATTGCTGCCAGTCATGGTTAATATGGATGGCTTTACCTTAACGCATACTTATGAACCAGTGGAGATTCCCAGTGAAAATTTAATTAAAAAATATTTGCCAAATTATAATCCACC
>JAPLYF010000013.1 GCA_026395675.1 Candidatus Parcubacteria bacterium | reverse complement strand
AAAGTTAAGTCATTGCAGAGTTTTGGCATTGAAAAATATTTGGCTGGGATTGAAGCTGCTGGTAATTTAATAAATTATTTAAAAGATACTCAAAAGACCAGTTTAGAACATATAAATAAAATTTCTCTTTACAACCTTTCTGATTACATGATTTTAGATGAAGCCACGATCAGAAATTTGGAACTTTTATATACTTTTCAATTTTTTGAAGAAAAAGGTTCTTTAATTTCCATACTCGATCAAACTCAAACAGGCATGGGCGGCCGCTTGCTCCGCAACTGGCTTTTACACCCCTTAATTAATTTGGATAAAGCCCAGCAAAGATTAGACGCTGTTGAAGAATTTTATAATAATTTGGATTTGCGTGAGAACTTAAAAAAAGAACTTAAAAATATTTCCGATATAGAAAGGTTAATTGGGCGACTTGGCTGCAAGCGCGCCAATGCGCGGGACTTACTTAATTTAAAAAATAGTTTGCAACAAATTCCCCAGATTAAAAATATTTTAAAGAACGCTGGCTGTCATCCTGACCATTCGACAGGCTCATGGCAAGGCTCCAGAGTTTACAGTGAGCAAAGCCGAACTGAAGGATCTAGCCAGCGCACGCAATCAAAATTACTGAAAAATTTAACCAAAAACTTAGACGAACACAAAGAAATCATTGATTTAATCCAAAACTCAATTGCTGAAGATCCGCCGCTTTTAATCACCGAAGGTAATATGATTGCTGATGAATATAATTCAGAATTAGATGAATTAAGAAAGATTAGTCGCTCTGGCAAGGACTGGCTCAAGGATTTGCAAACTCGGGAAATCCAAAGAAGCGGCATATCTTCTTTAAAAGTTAAATTTAATAAAATTTTTGGTTATTACATTGAGGTCTCAAATTCAAATTTAGATCAGGTGCCAACTGATTATACCCGCAAGCAAACCTTGGTTAATGCTGAAAGATTTGTCACGCCAGAACTCAAAGAATATGAACAAAAGGTTTTAGGCGCTGAAGAAAAAATCATTGAACTGGAACAAAAATTATTTTGGGAAATCAGAAATGAAGTTGCCAAATACTTTGAAGCAATTCAAAATACAGCGCAAATCATTGCCCAGCTGGATGTTTTATTAAACTTTGCCAATATTGCTTTATTAAATAATTATCACAAGCCAGAATTAAACGAGGGCGAAGCAATTGAAATCAAAAACGGCCGCCATCCAGTCATAGAAAAATTGAATACAGAATCTTATGTGCCTAATGACGGCTTATTTAATCACACTGATCACCAGTTAATTTTACTAACCGGGCCAAATATGAGCGGCAAATCCAGTTATTTGCGCCAAACTGCCCTAATCATCCTTTTAGCTCAAATCGGCTCATTTGTGCCAGCCCAGAGCGCTAAAATAGGCCTCACAGACCGCATTTTCACCCGCGTGGGTGCTTCTGACAATTTAATCCGCGGCCAATCAACTTTTATGGTGGAAATGCAGGAAGCAGCTAATATTTTAAATAATGCGACTGCAAAAAGTTTTATTGTTCTGGATGAATTGGGTAGGGGAACATCTACTTTTGATGGTGTTTCCATTGCCTGGGCCATTGTGGAATATATATATAAAAATATTAAAGCCAAAACCTTGTTTGCCACGCATTATCATGAATTAATTGATTTAGTGGATAAATTAGACAAGGCAAAAAATTATTGCGTGACTGTTAAAGAGACAGAAACAGGTGTTGTCTTTTTACGTAAAGTAATTCCTGGTGGCATTGACCGCTCCTATGGCATTGAAGTTGCCAAACTTGCTGGCCTGCCAAAACCCTTGACTGACCGGGCTTATGAAATTTTGGAAGAATTGGAAAATGAATTAAAAATATCAAAAACGACTTGACAAAAACCGAAATAGATGATATTATAAAACATACTCAATATACCGAGTAAAAAAGCTTCAAGGAGAAAGAAATGAAAGAAATAATTTTCGTGTTACTGGTGGCCTATTGGCTGTATTTTGCATGGATAATGGATTGGGTAATATGCGGGCTATTATGCGATGACAAAAGAAAAAGGCACCTGCCTTTTGAAAAGTTTTTTACCCAATTGGGCGAATACCATTACGTAAGAGCAGTAGCTACAGTAATGTGTTTCGGGTTCAGTCTCGCCTTCATTGTTCTACCCGTGTCACTTTCCGAACTGCTATTGTGCAATAATCGCACGATACTGATAAGCCCAATAGTTGCCGGACCCGCAATCTATATACTTATAATCATCGCATCTCGATTTCAAAGCAAGTTTCGTTTTCGTGAAATTATCATATGAAAATGGATTCTTCAAAATCCAGCCGCAGGCACACACTTGCGGCTTTTTTCTTGACAAAAACAAAATGATGTGCTATAATAAAACATCCTAAAACAATTAACTCTTTGGGTTAATTTAGGAGCATTGTTTCACCTTAAAACTTCTTTATGAAAAATGCTGAAAGTTTAATGTGTGGAACAAAAAAACAGGAGGAAGTTATGGAAGGTATTATTTTCGGTTTGGTATTGCTCGTTCTTTTCGTGGCGCTCATGTACGGCGTTTATAAGGAGCGCAAAGAAGAACGCAAAACAAAAGAAAGAGAACAAAAAAGGATTGAAGAAATAAAATCCACTCTTTCCGGAAAAAACTTCGTGGTCATTCTAAGAAGACCGGATAAGGGCAAAACAGGCTTTGAAAGCTTATTAATGAATGCTCTTATTTCCAACGGGGCCAAAGTGCTTTATCTGCTTGATAAAGAATGTCTGGATATCATCAACTCCAAAGATATCAATGCAATAACCAAGGTAGACACATTTATCCTCCAAGGAGCTGCCTGGGAAAACGAACCATTTACTTATTGCGACTACAAACTCCGACATTCATCAAAGAACGAGGAAGTTCTGGCTGCTGGATATACCCAAGAACACAACGAAGATATTCTCGCCAGAAAAATCTTGGAAAATATCGTCAATATTCTGAAATCATAAACTCAGAGAATAATTACAAACCGGCCGCAGGCACTCGCTTGCGGCTTTTCTTATTAAGATAAAAGGCTAAAGCATTAACTCCTATTCAGGATTTACCCCTTTAGGGGTTTATTTTTAATTTGTAGAAATGGTTGACAAAAATTAAATCATTTGCTAAACTTAAAAATCAAATCCAAAAGGAGGTGTAAAATGGCTGAAAAAACAGACATTAATAAAGAGCCAAGTTTTCTTAAACATTATAAAGTTTCATTGACAATAGCTAATGGTCTGTCCGTAATTATCGGATTATTGATCTTTTTGCTCATTTTCGGGATTGCCGAGGCCATGAAGGGCTATGAACTTGACGCCTGGTGGCCCGTAATAATAACGGCCATTGTTGCGCCGTTTCTACAAGATATCCTAAAAAAACGGTTATTAAAATTATTATTCAAAGGAGGACAAGATGGATCTTTATAAAATCGGCGTTCTTATCTTAGCTGCATATTCCTTGATCGCAGTAATCGTTTTTATGGTCAATCTGCTCATGGAATATATCGAACAGAGAAGAAACGAAATTCTCCGCTATCATGACAAGCCGACCCTAATCTCGGTCTTGAAAAAATCGCCGCAACACCTAAAAAAATCCTTTTTTTGGTTCATCTACATAGCCCGCTACTCTTAGCGGGTTTTTTCTTGCTTGGATTTCTGAAAACTGGTAAATTAGGTATATCGGCAGATCTGTAATCTGTATTATTATGACCAAAATAAAAAAACTAGATCAAGATTTAATTAATAAAATCGCAGCTGGTGAAGTTGTTGAACGGCCTGCTTCGGTTGTCAAAGAACTTGTAGAAAACTCAATTGATGCCAAAGCTGATCAAATTTCCATTGATCTAGAAAAAGGCGGCACTGATTTGATTGTTATTCAAGACAATGGCGCTGGTATGAATAAAGAAGACGCGGAACTTTCAATTGAGCGTCATGCCACTTCCAAAATTTCTACACTGGAAGATCTTTTTAATATTCAAACACTTGGTTTTCGTGGTGAAGCTTTAGCCAGCATTTCAGCGGTTTCTCAATTTACTTTAGAAACAAAAACTAAAGAGGGAATTGAGGGCACAAGTTTGAAAATTGAAAATGGAAAATTGAAAATTGAGCCATGTGGCTGCGCAGAAGGAACCAGAATAACAATCAAGGATTTATTTTATAATGTGCCGGCGCGCAAAAAGTTTCTTAAAACTCCTTTGACTGAATATAATCATATTTTAGAAACAGTCACCCAATTTGCCTTAATTAACCCGCAAATCAGTTTTAAACTTACTCATAATAAAACTTTGGTTTTAAACTTGCCTAAAACCAATAATTGGCTGGAAAGAATAAAGCAGGTTTTAGGCCTGGACATTGCCAAAGATCTTTTAGAAATAAAACAACAAGGCACAATTGAAATTACTGGCTTTATTGGCAAGCCGGAAATTGCCAGACAAAACAGGAAATCACAATTTATCTTTGTCAATAATCGCGCTGTTTCTGATTTTTTAATTGCTAAAGCAATCAAGGATGGTTATGGCAGTTTAATTCCCAGGGAATTAAATCCTGTTTTTGTTTTGAGTATAAAACTGCCGCCGCAATTAGTAGATGTAAATGTTCATCCGCGCAAAGCAGAAGTTAAATTTAAAGACACTAATGAAATATTTTTAACTGTTTTAAAAACAATTCAAAACTGCCTGGCTGTTAATTTAATGCCAGCGCGTTTAAAAACTGAATCGGGCCAGCCAGTTAAAACTTATACTTTAAAATCGCAAGCAACCAGCCAGACTTTTAAACCGCACGTAAGTTATCAGCAAAATTTTAAAAATATTCAAACCAGACCCTCCCAAATTTCTCAAGCCCTGGAATTTTCCAAACAGATTTTAAATGATGAATTTGAAGAGCAGAAAGAACAGCCCATGATCGGCGCTTGGCGCTTGATTGGACAAATACATAACTCATACCTCTTAGTCGAGGCGCCAAGCGCCGTGCTAATCATTGACCAGCACGCTGCTGCTGAAAGAATTCTGTATGAAAGATTTAAAAAAGAATTTGCCTCCACAAATATTAAAAGCCAAAAACTGCTTTTACCCTTAACTTTGGAATTATCAGCTAGAGAAACAGAAATCCTTAAACAAAGCCAGAAATTTCTAGTTGATTTAGGTTTTGACATTGAAATCTTTAGTGGCAATTCCTTTATTGTTAATGCGGTTCCCCAGGAACTTGATAAATTGGACATCAAACAAACAATTTTGGGATTAATTAATGATCTGGAAGAACATGATTTTAATTCCTCAAAATCAATTGATGAAAAAAAAGATTTGGTTATAAAATATGCTGCCTGCCGCACTGCAGTTAAATTTGAAGATAAGCTGGAATCCGAAGAACAAATTAAATTACTCCAAGATGTCATTGCCATGATGGATAAAATCAATACCTGCCCCCATGGCCGCCCATTTATTATGGAATTAACCCTAGACCAATTGGCCAAAAATTTCAAAAGAAAATAAAGCTCCCGCTTTGTCATCCAGAGCGAAGCGAAGGATCTATTACATCGTAGTAATAGATTCCTCATTGAATTCGGAATGACAAGGCGGTTTAATTTATGTTATAATTATATCATAATTTCCGCCAAAGGCGGATCCGCCTCTGGCGGACATAATTCCAACTGCAACCTCATAAAACTTCATATAACCTAATAAAACCTTATATAACCTAAATTACCTATGCCCAAAAAGAAAAACAAAGTCCCCATGCATCCCATGGAACGTAAAATTTCTCTAAAAAACATGTCAGATATTACCTGGCGTATTTTTCGCATTATGTCAGAATTTGTTGATGGTTTTCAATTTCTCTCTCAATTTCATAAATAAGTTACCCTCTTTGGCTCAGCCCGTCTGCCATAGAACAGTGAATGGGTTAAGGAAGCGGAAAAAATGGGCAGAATCTTAGCCAAACACGGATATACTGTTATAACTGGCGGCGGCCCAAGTATTATGGAAGCAGGCAATAAAGGCGCTTATAGCGTTAATCCTGACCATTCAA
>JAPLYF010000064.1 GCA_026395675.1 Candidatus Parcubacteria bacterium | reverse complement strand
TAGTTCCAGCACGCTCGCCTGGCTAAAAGGTTATATTTTATTGCAAGTCCAGGAACATGGCGAGGCCTGGTATGTTAATCCTACAAATTTTAAAAGATACTATATGAAAGACGGGCCAACTGCTTATGAAATGATGCGTTCCTTTGGTTTGGGAATTACTGATGCTGATTTGGCAAAAATTCCCAAAGATACTGATAGCTTTACTGGCGATACTGCTTTAAGAAATCGTTTGTCAGGCAGAATTTTATTACAGGTTCAGCAGCATGGGGAGGCCTGGTATATTTATCCAAAAACCCAAAAAAGATATTATCTGAAAGACGGGGCAGCTGCTTATGAAATTATGCGTTATTTGAGCTTAGGCATCACAAATACAGATTTAAACAAGGTGGCTGCTGATGAGATTCCTTTAAAACCTTATGCTTCCAATACTACAAATACCTCAACTTCAACCGTAAATTCTCCGACCACAACCATAGATGTTACTATTCCAGTAGTTGATCCTGAAATTACGCTTTTAAATCAAGCTATTGATCAAACATTTGTGGGAGCCAAATTTATTTCCAGCGGGCTATTAATTCCAGGCAATGGTACGTTTCAAAAAGGCACTGTGCCCAGCGGCTTTAATTACAAAATCGTGATGCAACATATTTTGGACCGCATAAATTACGAAAGAACTAAAAGAGGCAAGCCGGCGATTGTTTCTGATCAAAGAATGATTGATACGGCTTCTGTCTGGGCAGAACAAATGTATAAGCAAGGTCAAATTACCCATACACGTTTGCCGGTCAACATGATTGCCCGCGAATGGGTGTGGCAAATTTTTAAAATCGGCTTTCGTGAGGACTGGGGCTGGCTTTATGAAAATATTGGCGGCGGGAGTTATAATCGCGCAGATGGAATTAATGAAAGCATTATGAAATCAATGGATGATTTATTTGATTTTTATATGAGCGAAGAAGCAACGAATGGAATTCATTATCAAACAATCATGCATGATCATTTGACTCATGTGGGTGTTGGTTTTTACTTTGCAGGCAATAATGATTCAGGCAATTTGTATACGGTATTGCATTATGGGGGATTGAATGGGAATGTGCCGGTGATTGATAAAACTTGGTAATTCTGAAATCTGAAATCTGAAATCCGAGATCTGATTTTAAAAAGGGGGATTTTTTTGTTATAATAAATATGCGAATCTGCGAATTAGATGCTAATCTACGAATAAGTCAGGGAATTATTTGTAAGATTTGTATTTAGATTTGTCCCAATGGGATCCCTTCGGGATAAATTCGTTGGGAATACATTAGCCATAAGCAACGAACGATTTAAATACATTCAAAGATAAATATATTAACCATGAAACTCAAACCAAAAAATCATAAAAAGGCCTGGGTTGTGGCAGTGGACATGGGTTATGGGCACCAGCGGGCAGCTGAGCCCTTGCGCGTGATGGCTTACAAGGGCAGGGTTATTAATGCTAATAATTATCCTGGCATACCAGACAGAGATAAAAAAATTTGGATTAATAGCCGGGAATTTTATGAATGGATTTCTAAATTTAAAAAAACGCCTTTAATCGGCGAAATAGTTTGGGATTGGTTTGATAGATTCCAAACCATCCCTAAATTTTATCCCAAGAGGGATTTATCCAAGCCCAATGACCAGTTAAAATATTTTATGCATTATATTGTAAAGGATAACTGGGGCAAGCATTTGATCAGCAAATTGGAAGAGAAACCCATGCCTTTGATCACCACTTTTTTTGTCGTGGCCTTTATGGCTGAATATTATAATTACAGTCAGGAAATTTATTGTTTGGCCACTGATACTGATATTAGCCGTACCTGGGCTTCTCTCAATCCAGCTCAAAGCAGAATAAATTATTTTGCGCCTAATTATAGGGTTGAAGAGCGCCTCAAGCTCTATGGCATTCGGCCGGAAAAAATATATTTAACCGGGTTTCCTTTGCCCACTGAAAATCTGGGCGGTCCGAAATTGAAGATTTTAAAAGAAGATTTAGGCCATCGGTTATATAATTTAGATCCTCAAAAAAAATATGTGACTGCTTACAAAGATACAATCAGAGAACAGCTCGGTTCAGTTTGCATGCCTAGCCGGCACCATCCGTTAACAATTACTTTTGCAGTAGGAGGCGCTGGCGCACAAAGGGAAACCGGCGTTGAAATTGTAAAAAGCTTAAGGCGCCGGATAATTAAAAACCAGATAAAAATTAACCTGATTGCCGGCATTCGCAATGAGGTCCATAATTATTTCAAACAGAGCGTTAATGATTTAGGCCTGGGCAGATTTTGGGGTAAGAATATAATTTGCACTTTTGCGCCAAATAAGGAAATTTATTTCAAAAAATTTAATCATGTTTTGCGCACCACAGATATTTTATGGACTAAACCAAGCGAACTTTCCTTTTACACTGCTTTGGGCTTGCCTCTTATCATGACCCCGCCGATTGGTTCCCAGGAAGATTTTAACCGCAAGTGGCTGAAGACAATCGGTTCTGGCACTGACCAGGAAGATGTCAGATATACTGACCAATGGCTTTATGACTGGCTGGATTCTGGCTGGTTTGCGGAAGCGGCCATGGAGGGCTTTTTGGAAGCGCCTAAATTCGGCACTTATAATATTGCCAAGGTTATTGCCCATAAATATGAAGAGGTAAAGATAAAAAGAATGTTTTTGCAGTACTAAGTTTGATTGGTGATGTTTTATGAAGTTGTCCGCCTACGCCAATGCTTCGGCGGATAAATATGAGGTTTTATTAGGTTATATAAGGTTGAAGATGGATTTTTTTTAATTAAACTATATTAAATAGGGCGAAGCAAAGCGCCCTTTTAATTTTTGCCTTATTTTGCTATAATTATTGTAAATAATGCGAATCTACTAATAAGAGCGAATCTACGAATTTTGTTAATTTTAAACATATTTGTATATTAGTATTAAGATTAGTCCCGAAGGGATCCCTTAGGGATAAATTAGTATCCAATGCAAAAATTAGTCAATTTAATTGAAGGTTTGGTAGTAGCAGATCAAAAAGATCAGATTGTAAAAAAGGAAGGTGAGGAGCTGATTCGGGTCAATATCATGACCAGCGCCATTGCCTTCATGTATGAGAAAATCAGAACCATTGTTGATTATAAAGAAGAACACTTATTGCGCAAAAGTGCTATTTTTAGGATTTTAAAACGCCGTTTTTTAGGAGGATCGGATTTTTATAAAATTAGCGAGCGAGTGATTAGAGAACTCATCTCCGCACGTTATTTGGAAAATAATAAAATTCCAGAAACCAAGGTAATTGAAGTGGCACAAGTGATTGAAAAATATGATCTTTTATATTCTGGTGTTAATGAGCAGAAGGGCTTAACAGCAGCTTTAGAGCTCTATGACTGGATTTTGGGCTTGGCTTCCTGCGAGATTGAAGAAACATTGGTTCCGGCTAACAAAGAAAAGGTTTTTATCCGTTTCATGTACAATGAGATTAAAGCCAGGATGGAAATAGTGAGCAGTAAAATGTCAGACGAAGAAAAAAATTTGCAGATTTTTATTGCTGTTAATCGGAGCTTAATCAAATCAGATAAGCAAATGTTGGATTATATTATTCTCAAACTTTGGTACCCAGAATGGAAAAATGATTATCGCATTTTTCTGCCAAAATTTATTGATGAGGTCTATAAGATAAAAAATGAAATCAATAAACAAATTAATCATAAAATGGCCAATCGTCTGCTGCAATATTGCCGGCGCTATGCCATGATGATTATTATTTTGCGCGATGTTATTTATCAGGATTTAAAATCAGCCGCAAAATTAGCAGATGACCCCAAGTTTCTGGAGAGCAAAATCAGGGAAGTTTGCCAGGAAAAATATAACGAGACCAAAAGACGCTTAAAGACCCAAATTGGCAGGGCGATTATTTATGTTTTTATCACTAAAATGCTTTTAGCCATGGTCGTAGAAATTCCCTTTGATTATTATCTTTTAAATACATTTAGTTGGTTAGCAATCAGTGTTAATATTTCTTTTCCGCCTCTTTTGATGATATTTATTGCCTCGACGATCAGAACACCAAGTGAAAAAAACACTCAAGCCATGATTGGCGGCATTGAAGATCTAATTAATGACAAAATAGGCGAAACCCAATATATTCGGGAACCGAAAAAAAGAAGCTGGTTTACAAAAATTTTATTTAATCTTGTATATTTAATAACATTTTTAATTCCTTTTGTTTTAATAATCTATTTCCTGAGAAAAATAAATTTTAGCATTTTGAGCATCCTCTTATTTTTAGCTTTTTTAAGTATCGTCAGTTTTTTTGGCGTGCGCATCAGAAATTCAGCCCGTGAATTGGTGATTTTGAAAAAAAGGGAAAATATTCTGGGGGAACTCTTTGATTTTCTAACCCTGCCCTTCATCAGATTAGGGCGTTGGCTTTCTTTAAATTTTTCCAAGGTTAATATCTTTGTTTTTATTTTTGACTTTTTGATTGAAGCGCCTTTAAAAATTATTTTACAATCAATTGAAGAATGGCTGGCCTTTTTTAAGGAAAAAAAAGAAGATCTTTATTAATTTATGAAGAAAGAGTTTTTATCAAAAATTGAATTAAAAAAGAAATCAAAAGAAGAATTTGCCAAGGATTTGATTCCGGAAATATTTAAATTAAAAAGGGAAACTGGAATTAGTATGACCTTGGCGATAGTTGAAACATTGAAAAAGAAAGGCATCACTGATCAAGGCGAGGTCAATTATTTTAAAGAGCTCATCCCTAGTTTGGCTGGGAAAAAAGGTGCTTGGGCACGGAAAAAGATAGAAGTGAAGGAAATAGAAGATTATGCGAGATATCAGGAATTAAAAAAAAGAGAGGAAAGAAAAAAAGAAGAAGAAAAGAGTAGAGAAAAAGATTTGCCCCTTTTAAGATCAGCCGGCTTAATTGATGAAAACTTGCCGACAGAATTGAGGGGACGTTAATTATTTAGAAATAAAAATAAAATTATGATTACCAAAGAAATTCTTGAATTAATAAACAATAAATTGCGTTCAATTATTTTTTATTTAACTTTTATTGGCCTGGCCTTTTTTATCCTAGCTGCGGCGATTTTGTTTTATCCTAATATTTTGCAGTTTTTATTTATCCTTGCCTTTTTCCTAATTTCCTTCTTGGCTTTTTTGACAGCGATTAAAATTAAACATATTAAAGATATTTTTGATAAGGTCTTACTATTGTTTAAAAGATCACGGGGGAGAAGTAAATAAAATTTATGAGTTCAATCGTGATTTTTTATTCCCGGACAGGGAATACGCAATTTGTAGCAGAAGAAATAGCCACTGTTTTGGGTTCTGATCTGAAGCCGTTAATTGACCAGAAAAAACGTGGTGGTTTATGGGGCTATATCTGGGCGGGCTTTGATGCTATTGTGAAGAATAAAACAAAACTGGCAGACCCACATTTGGATTTAAGCCAGTATGATCTGATATTTTTGGGCACGCCGAATTGGGCAGCTACTTTGCCGCCGGTAATCAGGACTTTTTTAAATTTATTTAGTTTAAACAGTAAAAAAGTGGTTTTTTTCTGCACTCAGGATGGCCTGGGCGCTGGCCGAGTTTTTAATAATCTGAGAGTTTTAGCCAAAGGTGCGGAAATTGTTGGAGAAAAATATTTCAATAAAGTGAATTTGAATAAGGAGGCCATTCGTTTGCAAGTAAAAGAATGGGCAGGAAAATTTAAATCTTAAATAAAATTTATGGCACAGAAAAAAATTCTAATTTACTCAACCCCAACTTGTCCCTTTTGCCATCAGACCAAAGATTATTTAAGTGAAAAGAAAATTGCTTTTACTGATTTTGATGTGGCATCTGATTCAGCCAAGGCCCAGGAAATGATTGATAAGTCAGGCCAGATGGGCGTGCCGGTTTTGGACATTGAAGGGAAAATTATTGTAGGGTTTGATAAAGCGGCGATTGATAAAGAATTTGGACTATAATACTAAAATTTGATAAACTGCCCAAGGAATTGCTCTACACCTGAACTTAAATGTTCAGGTTTTTCTTTTACCTTAAAAATGGTAAAATAAAGATGGATACTAATTTAACGAATTGATACTAATGATACAATAATTCGATTTATCTTTTCTATTAGTATTATTCGTTATAGAATTAGTATATTAGTAACCTTATGACAAATATAGAAATTGCCAAAATTTTATCAAACATCTCCACTATCTTAGAAATTAAAGGCGAAAGTAAATTTCGCGTGATTGCCTATTCGCGCGCTGCAGAAGTTATTGCCAATTTAACCAAGGATATTGAAGATGTTTATAAAGAAGGCGGGATTAAAGCATTAGAGGAAGTGCCTGGTGTTGGAGTTAGTATCGCGGAAAAGATTGAAGAACTGATTAAAACAGGCAAGATGAAATATTATAAGAATTTAACCAAATCATTTCCGGAAAAAATGCTGATTTTAACCCAGGTGCCGGGCATTGGCCCTAAAACAGCTTTAGTTTTATATAAAAAATTGCATATAGATAGTATTGCTAAATTACAAAAAGCAGCTACGAGTGGTAAGATTCACAAATTGCCTCATTTTAAAGAACAAGCAGAACAGAATATTCTAAGGGGCATAAAGCAATTTGGCATTAGGACAAAGGAAAGAAACCGTATGGTTTTAACCGCAGCCGGGCCGATTGCTGATGAAGTTTTAGCTTATATCAAAAAGTTTAAAGAAGTGAAAAAATGCAATGCAGTTGGCTCTTTGCGCCGCATGAAAGAAACAATTGGTGACATTGATGTTGTTGTTGCCACGCCTAATCCCAAGAAAATGATTGAATATTTTGCTAAAGCGCCTTTTGTTAAAAACATTTTATCAAAAGGTGATACCAAAATTTCCATTACCCATAAAAAAAATGTCAGAATTGATTTGGAAATTTTGCCAGAGCAGGATTATGGTTCTTTGCTCCAGCATTTTACTGGTTCAAAAGAACATAATGTACATTTGCGCACCTGGGCAGTTGAGCACAAATTAAGCTTGTCAGAATATGGCATTGAGGATTTGTCCCGCAAAGCGGGATCCGCCCGCCTTGCGAGGCAGGCCTCTGGCGGAAAAAAGCGACATCACTTTAGCGATGAGAAAAAGTTCTATGAATTTCTAGGTATGCAGTATATTGAGCCAGAACTGCGTGAGGATAGGGGAGAAATAGAGTCCGCCTTAGCGCATAAGTTACCGAGAATAATTGGCTATAATGACTTACAGGGTGATTTGCATTGCCATACCAAGACCAGTGATGGCACAAATACAATTGCTGAATTGGCGCAAAAAGCCATCAGCAAGAAATATAAATATTTGGGCATTTCCGATCATACAGTTGGCCTGGGCGTGGCTTCAGGACTTTCAGACAAAGAAATTTTAAAGCATAAAGCTGAAATTCAAAAAGCTAATAAAAAATTCAGGAATTTAAAGCTTTTAGCTGGCGCGGAAATAAATATTACTGCTTCTGGCAAATTGGATTTAAGTTTGGCCACCATAAAAAAACTTGATTATGGCATTGGGTCTGTTCATTCTGCTTTTAATCAGGATGAGGCAATCATGACTAGGAGAATAATTGCTGGCATTAAAAGCGGGATTAAAATTTTAGGCCATCCATCAGGGCGTTTGATTGGACAAAGGCAGGCTTACAATGTTGATTGGACGGAAATTTTTAAGGCCTGCGCCAAATACAAAGTGGCTTTGGAAATAAATTCTTTTCCAGAACGCTTGGATTTAAAAGATACTTTGATTAAAGACGCCTTGGCTTATGGCTGTAAATTTTGCATTGATTCAGATGCCCATGCTTTGGAGCACATGGATTTGATTAAATATGGGATTGCGACAGCGAGAAGGGGATGGGCAACAAAGGCAGATGTGATTAATTCATGGGAATTGGATAAACTCCAAAAATGGCTAAAATTATAGTTGCGTCATGATTTGCCTCAATTTATTGAGGCATAATTAATTTGCCAATAAATTGGCAAAAGTCATTAATGGCTAATTTAAGCCATTTTTTTAGTACAATCTATTGACAAAATTGTAAATTGGTGGTATTATGTGGGATTGGAGAATTGCTCCAAAATATCTGAAAGGAGGTCATGATCATGGTCGTTTGGCGAAAGTGTCCTATTTGTGGCAAGTATTACACTGGAAAGGTTGACTCTGGGAAATGCGATAAATGCGGTTTTTCCATGTTTTCCCGGTATATAAGGAGGATATTCTCATGATAACAAATCTTTAGGCGCGTCATTAGTGCGACAAAAAGTTGCACGAAATGGCGCGCCGTTTTGTTTTTTACGGATTTTTGGTAAGATAAGAATACTTGATCTAAGGATGCTAATCTACGAATTTGCTACTAATCTACTAATTAGTTAAGATGCATTCAGGAAATATTAGTAGTATTAGTATTAGATTTGTAAATTAGTAACCCATGGATTTATTTGATAAAAATTTAAACACAAACGCACCCTTGGCTGACAGGATGCGGCCTTTGGATTTTGAAGAATTTGTCGGGCAGGAACAGATTGTGGGAGCCAAAACTTTACTACGCCAGGCAATTGAAAGTGATAATTTGCCTTCTATACTTTTTTGGGGTCCGCCAGGTACTGGCAAAACTACTTTAGCCAAAATTATTGCCCAAAAAACCCAGGCAGTTTTTGTGCCTTTTTCAGCTGTTACCAGTGGAGTTAAGGAATTGCGTGAAACCATTAAAGCAGCGATTGAAAGAAAAAAATTTAAAGACCAGAATACAATTTTATTTATTGATGATATTCATCGTTGGAATAAAGCCCAGCAGGACGCACTTTTGCCTTATGTAGAAAAAGGCATTGTGACTTTAATTGGCGCCACGACTGAAAATCCTTCTTTTGAAGTCAATTCAGCTTTGCTTTCACGCTGCCGAGTTTTTGTTTTAAATCTTTTAGAACAGGCAGAATTGAAAAAGATAATCTCTGGAGCTTTGGCTGATAAAGAAAAAGGCCTGGGTAATTTAAGTGTTCAGCTGAATGACGAAGTTTCAGACTATCTAACTCAAATGGCTAATGGTGATGCCCGCACTGCTTTGAACGCTTTGGAATTTGCAGTCAATTCAATTAAGCCAGATAAAAATGGTTTAATAACTTTGGATAAAAAAATAATTGAGCAAGCTTTGCAAAAAAGTTATTTATATGACAAAGCTGGCGAACAGCATTATAATATTATTTCCGCCTTGCATAAAAGTATGCGCGGTTCTGATGCTGATGCTTCATTATATTGGTTAGGCCGCATGATTGAATCAGGTGAAGATCCTCTTTATATTGCCAGGCGCTTGATTCGTTTTGCTTCTGAAGATATTGGCTTGGCAGATCCCAATGCTTTGGTTCAGGCGGTTTCAGCATATACAGCCTAATGTGATGTGATTTTAGCCCAAGCTGTAGCTTATCTGGCTAAAGCACCAAAAGATAATTCTCTTTATATTGGCTTAGGCCAAGTTAAAGCAGATATTAAAAATTTACACAATGAGCCAGTACCTTTGCATTTGCGCAATGCGCCGACAAAATTAATGAAAGATTTGGATTATGGGAAGGATTATAAATATACACCTAATTATGATAATCCAGAAGATGCCAAACAGGATTATTTACCCGAAAAGTTAAAAAATAAGAAGTATCTGAACCTTGACTAATAAGGTAAGGTATGATAAGATTGAGAATCAAAAAGGAGGTTGAAAATGGAAAAGATAGCAAATATCGAGCTTAAAGGGTTTGAATTTGGTCATCCACTTACAGTTTTCATTAAGACCGAAGAAGGGGTCATTTTTACAATGGAAGGTCCCAGATTCAAATTGAGATATTCGAAAGATGAAGAATGCATTCCCGTCTTTGACACAAAAGCGAGAGCTATTGTCATTGGCAAGAAATTGTTGCACTGGGAAATGTTAAATTACCTTTTACGCCAGAATTTTGCTTCAAATAATAAGCATTTAACACCAAAGACAAATATTCTT
>JAPLYF010000088.1 GCA_026395675.1 Candidatus Parcubacteria bacterium | reverse complement strand
TGGAAAAATATCCAGTTTATCAATTTCTTCCAGCACTTTTAAATTTACTGGCTCAATTACTTTAATAGAATCAATTTCTTCGCCTTTAAAATTAATCCTAAAAATATTTCTGCCATAACCTTGAATCAAATCTATGGTATTACCGCGCACGCGAAACCGGCCAGAGCGCAAATCAGTGTCATTGCGTTCAAACTGAATGTGAACCAGGGCCTTAATCAAATTATCACGTCCAATTACTTGCCCGGTTTTGATGGTAAAAATTCCGCCTTTGTATTCATTGGGATCGCCCAAACCATAAATGCAGGAAACTGACGCCACCACAATCACATCATTACGCGAAACAACAGACGATGCGGCTTCCAAACGGTACTCTTCAATCCTTTCATTAACAGCAGTGTCTTTTTCAATATAGGTATCAGTTGATGGTACATAACTTTCTGGCTGGTAATAATCATAATAGGAAATAAAATAACAAACCTTATTCTCAGGAAAAAATTCCTTAAACTCTTCATAAAGCTGGCCAGCCAAGGTCTTATTGTGCACCAAAACCAAAGTTGGCCGTTGGACCTTTTGAATCAGGTTGGCCATGGTAAATGTTTTGCCCGAACCAGTTACCCCAAGCAATGTTTGCTGTGGGTACTTTAAAAAACCCTCTTCAAGTTTTTTTATTGCAGATGGTTGATCTCCAGTTGGTTTGTAAGTTGTGCGTAATTTAAATTTCATTTTTTTGAAATAATTTTTCTAAGTTGCTCTAAAACTGATTTTTCTTATCATAACAAAAACAGGGTATTTGAACCCTATTTCTAATAAAAATTATATATTATTATCAAATTCTTCTTGCGTACAAATTTGAGAATTAACCAATTTTTGCATTAGATCTTTAATAATATATTTATTTACTTCGCCATGTTTAAAGGGTATCGGATATGGCCTATCCCAGTAAGAATATTTTATTAGATATTGATGGTTCCCGCCTCTTACAATCTCAATCCCGTTCTTTTTTGCGAGCCATTTAAATAATTTTTTCCTAACCCTATTCCTTTTAATATTTGCGTAATTCCCCATAGAAACTAAGACACCTTAACTAATTCTTTTTCAAGATTAATTTCACCAAAAGATATTTTATTATCATTTAGTTTCATTAATGCTTCCTGTTTTGGATAAAATCTCTTAGCATTTAACACATCAAAATATTGTTTGGGAATTTCATAAACAGAAAAAACAGCGTCATTAACCATGTCAATAAAGTCTCTTGCGTCTTTTCCCTGAGTCATAAAATCATGCCCATCTGCGGTAATTTTACCGATGATATATTCCCCATCCCGAAACCATTTAACCTCGATTTCTTCGGGAAGTTTATGCCAATAAGCCTCGGCTACTTCAATATAGATAGGTTTTTTAAATAAATTTTTGAGTAATTTTAGCATAAGTTAAATTTTTATAATTCTAAATACCATTATATATCTATTATAGCACAACGATACTATTTAATAAAAATACATTTTTTAGAATTATTTGTCAAGACCAATATCTCGCATGCTAATTCATCTTACTTAAAATTTCACAGGTCTTTGGCCCCAACACATCATCCGCTGAAAGCTCAATCAATTCATCTCTTGAAAAAGAGACTAAACGATTACCATTTATTAATTCTTCTCTAACAGTATCTAATTCATTTAACGCATCCTGATCAAGACCTTGCATTTTTACCTTTTTTGAATCCATTGTATGAGCATCCATCGCAGTTTTTTCTTTCAGCTCTACATATTTTTTATACAATTTTTGACAATTTTCGTTATCCATAAGTTTCATCTCAAATTTTAAAAACACTTTAGATTAGGTGTATTTTATAAATCAAAATGTTTTTTTAAATATTGTTTGACCTTATCTAAAATTTCCTTATCAGCAAAACCGATTTTTTTGATAAATCTAGATTTATCAAAGGTAAAAATATGCTGAACTTTTAATATAGAATCAAAATCCAGACGGTTATCTTCGTCTTTAATTATAAGTATATCATCCTCGAATTTATTATCTTTAACCGATGTCATCGGCATAATGGAAATTACTGATGCAATTTTTATAACTTTATCACATTGAATCAGCAGTACTGGCCGATTTTTTCGGTATTCATGTCCGACTGAATAATCGCCAAAATCAACATACCAAATTTCACCACATTTCATAGATTATTTTAAATTATCATAATAATTTTTTTCTTCATCAGAAAATTCTCCCATGTATTTTAGTGCGTCTTGGGCAGCCGCATTTTGCAACATTGCCCAATGATCAACCTGGGCATAAGGCGCAGTTCTATCAACTACTAGTCCATAAGGTATTATCTCTTTTTCTTTAGTCACTTTCCAGGGAATATCTTCATGGACATATTCTTCAATTTGTCTGGCGCCCATGCCAGATAAGCGGTTAATTACGGAATCAATAATTTTTATCTCTTTGGCGTTAAATATTTCGGCATTGTGTTCTTCCAGGGCTACATATCTTTTTTGCGGCAAACCAAAATAATCCTGCCAGAAAATTTTTAATTGGTTTTGTTCAGTCATTTCGCCAATAAGGTTTAAGTATAAAGCCTGATCCGGAACCGGACCAAATTGCATATTTATATAATTTATTCCTGAAAGCGGATGGCCTAAAATTTCAAATGAATCAAAATCAATAAAATATAAAAGTTTATACAAAACGGTTTCCCCGATATTCGGCTTGCCCCCGCATTTTTCCAAAATATACAAAATAGCATTGCGCAATTTATCCGGGTCAAATTTAAAATTATTTGCCATATAATCAGCTTCTGAACTGGTTTTAGCTGTGATAGGCTCGCTTAAAAGATAATCCACGCTCACACCAAAATACTCGGCAATTTTTGCCAATTCCTGGGCATTTGTGCCTCTATTGCCTCGCTCAATATCAGAGATTGCTACGCGTGATATTCCAATAGCTTTGGCTAAATCCTCCTGGCTTAAGCTTTTCCCCTCGCGCCATTCTTTAATTTTGAGACCTAACTTTTTTTGGCTAATCATAGATAAATTTTTAATAATTAGCTCTATTTAGTAATATTATATACAATTAATCAATATCCTGCAAGTGGATAAATATTTTGCAAGAATATTTGACAATGTTTTACCTAACTGCTATGTTGATAAGTAGAAGAGCTGCTGCAGAACTCATCTGTAATTCCCTAAAAATTACTTAATTAACCCAACTGGAATTTAGGGCGAAAGTTAGAAATATAGATTATGGCACACCAACGAAAAACCAGCGCAAGAGTTGCAAAAATCGCGGCAAAGGTTCTTAAAGATAAAAGAACCAGTCGGATAAATAAAATACCGGCTGCCAGTGCCCTTTCACAAAGAGCACCAAAAAGAAAAAGAAAATAGCAAAACCAAAAGAACGAGTTTAAACTCGTTCTTTTTAATTAAAACTCATAATTATAATTTAATTGCACTATCAATCTCTTTCATTATTCTAATCGTCTCCCCCATCGCCACAATCATTTTCTGATAATGTTCCATGTCATCACTGGTTAATTTTCTAGCCTTGCGGTCTTTGAGCCACTTTTGCGCGGGCTGGTAGCCGCCAATGTAAAAATTCCAAACCGCTTCCGGCACGCCACCGAAATATTGAGTTTTATTTATAAAGACTTTACCGTCTTCAAATTTAACCTTCTCAACTAAGTCATCTCCTGCCACGGAAAAAGTTGTAATAAATTTATTAACTTTCGAGCTTTCAAGAAGATGCAAATGGCGCAACTCCTCACCCAATTTCGTTAAAGCAAAAAACTGTTTTTCATTTTTAGGATAAGGAACGCGCGGAAAATCAATTTTCAAAAATTCCTTGTACTTTTCACGATAGTTCAGCGAATGTAAAACTGCATAAATATAATCCAGCACATTTTCCGGCTCAACTTTCACTTTTATATTGGCAATGATTTTGTTATAAATCTCCTTATTGAAATTAGGAACTCTTGCGCCATCTTCATAAAGATAAAGTGGAAAAACATAATCAATTTCACCCGTTTTATTTGAAAGATATGTAGATTCAACCATATTATTGGAAATCAAAACGTGCTGATATGCTTCCCCAGCTTTCACTTGTCGCACCGAAACCAAAGCATAATTATCTCCAGTTAGAAAATTTTTCATTATTCTATCCACATGTCTCCATACAAGAGAGGGATGATAGAAAATTAATTTAGTGTCAAATGGCCTATATTGTATATTCTTTATCAAATTTTCCAAACTTGATTCCTTCCTTAAAGAATCGCGAGCATTCAGAGCATCCCATCCCTTTTTATCACTTATTCCGACTTCAGAACAAAGTGCGCTTTGGGTTGAGGCATCAGAATTAATAAATTTTTCAGCGTTTTTAAGTAAGACATTTCGGCTATCGCTAATTACAAAATTATCCCTTGCAGTAACAATACCAACGCCACTTTTAATAAATAACTCTTCAATCGAAAAATTCTTTTTATAATCACTTCTAATAGCCTCATCTCTAGCCACAAATTCATAATTCGGTTCTGAAACAGTAATTTTGTCCCATTTAATATCGTTAACGTTATGCTTATTCAAAAATTCAAATTTATCATTTCGTGAACCTAATATGTCGAAACGAAAAACTTCTGCTAGTTTATTTGCTTGTTTTTTCTTTTTAACAGCTAAGATTATTGAAACGCCAGTTTTAATGTCAAAAATATTTTTGTCTGGTTCACCGTTTTTTGCTAGTTCTTTTTTATTAGCATTACCATGCAAATCAAAAAGATAAAGAATATCAAAGGTCTGCATTAAATGATAACGCATGCCACGAAAAGTCGGATTATCAAGATAACCGTGAGCAGTAATCATGCCAACAACACCTTCACCAGTTTTTTCAATCATACTTTCGGCAAAACGAATAAATTTTACATAATCATCATTAAGCCATTTGCTATTTCTTTCTTGTAATTTTTGGGTTGTGCCTGGTTCAAATTTATAGACATCGTTATCTTTATAGCCAGGATTCATTGATTCGCCAGAATAAGGCGGGTTACCCAGAACTATCATAATTGGAGTTTTATTTTTTATTATAGACGCTTCTTCAGATTCTTTTGATATACTTTCTGAAAAGCCCAACCCCGTTAACAAATTTTCCTGATTACTGCTTTCTTCAAGAGAATTTGTAAGATAAATTCCTAATCGCCTATTAAAATGTTTGAAACCAGTTTCTCCTAAAGCCATACTTAACTTCAAATGAGCTATTGTATATGGAGCCATCATTAGTTCAAAACCATGAAGGCGTGGCAGTAAATTATTATGGACATATGATGGCCAGCCACCTTGCTGTTTCGATTTTAGTATACGAGCATATATCTTCCCTATCACATCGCTAATAAATGTTCCTGTTCCAACTGCAGGATCAAGAATTTGCACTTTGTGTATACCAGATTCTGTTTTTGATGTATCTGCAAGACCATTCGCAAGCCCAAATTCTTTTTCAAGCAAATAATCAACTGAACGCACAATAAATTGTACTACTGGTAAAGGTGTATAGTATGCTCCCATTTTTTTACGTAAGTCCTCATCATATTCGTTTAAAAAATCTTCATAAAAATGTATAACCGGATCAGGTCCTTTATGCGATTCACCTAATAAATCAACTTTAAAATATTCTTTCATGAGTTCCGGAATATTGGCATGGGAAAAAACTTCACATAGTTCATTTACAATATACTTAAGGCGGCCATCAAAATCTGTTCCTGTTATATGATCAAAAAAATGCTGAAGAAGCGGGTTTGACTTTGGTATTAAATCTCGGGCTTCTTGACGAGTAAAGGTTTCGGGTGTGTCGTCGTAATAACGCGCTACAAAAAGTCCATATACGAGCGTCTGTGCGTACATATCTGCAAAAGAATCTAAGGTTAAATCATGAACCAGTTGTTTTTTTATAGCGTCAAAAACACGCATTATTGAGGTATTTTTATCTGAACCAAAGGAAAGGAACTGCTTAATATTATCTCGAATTCTTTGTGCTTTACCTCCCATAATCTTTGCGAGATGTTTTCCTGATCGAATCGGCTCTTTATGCAACTGAGTGAAATCAATTAATGATTTAGCAACATGTTCATAATTTTCAGGAATAGCCTCAACGGTACGATGCTTAATATCAATATTTGCTATTTTAATTGGATCTTCATAACGTAAACCATTTCTATAAAAGCGAAATTAAACATAATCGGTCAGTACTAAATTTGAATAACCATAATATCTTGCCATTTGTTCAGATTTTTCAACTTTATCTAATGACACGCCAATATCCTTTGCTTCAATATAAAGAATTGGTATTTCATGATTATACAAAACAAAATCCGGTTTATTACCCTGCTCAGCCCTCGCATCATGATCTAGACGCCCAACTTTAATGGACTCAAAAATTCCTTTGATTAAAATCTCAAAGTCTGTGCGGTACCCCATTTCACTAGTCTCTTTGTGAGAAAATTTAGCGGAAATGGATTGAATATAATTTGCAAAATTTTTGTCCATATTATTTAAAAGTAATAAATTATATTATTTTTCCATTTTTTCTCTATATTTGTTTTCAGCATTTATCCGCTGATTTTTTATTTTGCCCTGCTGAATTATATCTAGAATTTTTTTACTAGGTGTAACGATGGCTACTCCCTTATTTACAGATTCCGCAGTAAGAACATCATTTATATCTTTTATTACAGGATCCTCTTCCTTATAAATAGATTGATCCCAATGACCTTGTGCAACACCTAAAAGATAATCATAACCAGTAGATGGCATGGCACTTAGAAATTGCTTTTTCCAAGGATTCAAACGAACAAACACGGGCGAACCGCTTAAACCACCAATCGAACGACACTCAACTAAGTAAGCCTCCATTGGCACTTTTTCGCCCCCCAAATTAGCCTGAACTGGCTCTTCTGGCATCATAGCGATATTACCAGTTCGTAAAATCGGCGAATTTTTCTTTTTACCAAAATGATTAATAAATAATCCCGCCATAAAAGTCTCATCACCTATATCTATCTTCTCTTCTTTGATTATTTTATCTGTTACCAAATATTCCAATGGAACTGCTCTATAAGATTCATTATGATTAGAAGGCGCTCCAAAAAAAACTGCAACATCAGCATATGGATCATCCTCATGAAATGCCCAATCTTCAAGTCTTGATGGAACATTTATAACCTCACCATTTTTAGTATTTATACGTAGATAAAGAAACCCATCGTTCTCACTTGTGGAAATACCTGCAACGACATGTTTTGCTGTTACGATATAAACAAAGGATTGATTAATATCTTTTAAATATTCACCAACAAAAAAAGCGGTTCCAACATAGTGAGAAATTCCTTTTTTATCCTTATAAAGGACAAAAGATATCTGATTTAACATTTCTTTATCCATATTTAAATTTATTTCTTCTCCTCAAATTCCCCTTCCTCTGGCTTTTTGTCCATATTTGAGTGCTTAAAATTTAACTTAATTTATTCTCATTTTACGCCTAAAAACGCGCTAAGTCAATTAAAAAATAAAGTGTATTATGCTATAATTCCCTTATAACTTTATGCAAATACCCAAACGAAAATCTGAAAATAACAGCCAAGGCAATTACGATCCTCACATCACCAGCCAAAGAGCTGATGAAATGAGAAAAGAGCTGGAGCGATTGATTAAAATTGCCAGGCCGCGCGCGTCTAATGAGGTGGCCGAGCATGCCAAGCTTGGTGATTTTTCGGAAAATGCGGCTTATCAAATGGCCAAATCTAAATTGCGCAGTATTAACAACCGCATTTTGATTTTGCAGGACAAATTAAACAATGCCATTATTATTAAAGAATGTGCGCCAGGCGAGTGTGTCCAAATCGGCAGTCAGGTGACGATTGAAACTGATGGCCAAAGAAAAATTTATAAAATCCTGGGCTCGCAGGAAACAAGTCCGCAACAAGGCATTATTTCCCATCTCTCGCCTATTGGCACGGCACTGCTGGGCCATAAAATAAATGACGAGGTGGAAATTGAAATTAATGGCCAGAATTTAAAGTACAAAATTATTAAAATAGAATAAGATTTCAAGACAAAACCTGTTTGACAATTATCTTTAAAGGATATAATATTAGAAATCAAAGAAGCAAAGGAGGATATCATGAACCCTGAAATTGTAGAAATAAAAAATTTGCGCTTGTTAACCGCGTCGCTGGAAACTCTAAAAAAAATCCGGATTGACCTAGGCGATGGAAAGGATGTACCATTTCCCGAAATACTAACCAACCTGGTTGAAGTCGGAGTTAATCTCAATCATAAGATAAGATTGCATTTTCAATTTACTGAGAAAATCGGTCTTCTCTTATACTTAGTGGACTTTACCATGCCTGACGAGGAAGATCCCGGCGATACAAGAGAAAATTTCCAGAAAAGGATCGCTGCGTCGCTTCACGCTCACAAAATCGCGCCTGAAAGTTACGCTGAAAAAATTGTTGCGTCAGAAGAAAAACCAACCTGGGGTTGGTACTTAAGTGTTTTGGCTTTTCCAGTAAAAAGCCTACACGCAACGATACATCCGCAAGATTTACAGCAAGTGCAAAAAACAATTTCTGAATTAATAAAATGACTAGACCAAAAGAGACTCGTATTAACGGGTCTCTTCTTTTTATTAAAAACGAATTTGTGAATTAATTACCTGCCTGCCGGCAGGCAGGCAAATATATAAATTAGTCGATGGGCGAAAACGCCCATTTCGCGGATTGACACACTTTAGTGTGTTACAGTAACAGACTAAAGTCTGTCGTTCCATTTCTGGGGCGTTTTCGCCCATTGTTTATTCCCAGTCTAACAAAACCGGCTTGACCAGTCGTTCGCGAACGACTGGTCTTGACAATCAACCAAGATAATGATACATTGATAAATCAAAAAGAAAAGGAGGTGTAAATTGAAAATTCTAATCACTAGTATCGATGTAACCGGTAAAAGCAGTTTCCGCAAGAAATTGTATGCTTTTCTCAATAATATCAATCACAATCTAATAATTTTTGATTTTGATTTGGATTATGACCGAAATAAACTGCCAGCACAATTTGAACCGGATAGAGTATATCTGCTGGAAGATGTGCACGGTCCGACAACTAAGGCAGTTTTCCCGCTTAAAGATTATGATTTTATCTTTTATCTGCTGCCCAGCTGGCAAATCCATTTCAAATTCTGGCTTGACCGGATGTTAAAATGGTATGAGAACGGCAAGTTTGCCTGGGATGCTGATAAAGGAAAAAAAGGCGCCTGGGCTGGCACTGGTAAGCCGCACGATTGGCGCAATATTCCTGGCATAGTCAAGTATTTTGGTAAACATTTTCCTAAAAGAGGTGGGGTCATAAAAAGTGACCTTGAAACTATCAAGGCCGCTAAAATTCCTACCTTACTCGTCATTCCCTTAAAAGAGAATAAAAAAATATCCTTTTTGTATAAACACTTGGAATAAAAATCAGGAGTCAGTTATTATACTGGCTCCTTTTTAAATTAAAACATATTTTCAAACTCCATGAACTAATTATTTCCACCCGGGGGTTTGGGGGTGACAACTAAGCGCCACTAACGTTGCGCTTTTTAGTTTTATTTGCACTAGCGCATTTGTCACCCCCAAAACTTTTTTGGTTCTTTTTTAGTTATAAAAAAGAACAAAACATTCAATCTATAATCAAAGAATAAGCAAACTTTTCATCCTCTAGTTCCGGCTTATCACTATAAATATATATAGTACAAAAAGACAAAGCTCTTTCTAAAATCGCAAACTTTATAGCTGGCACTAAATATTCTTTTTCCCAATCACTTAATTTTCTTTCAGTTTCATAGCCCGCTAAAAATATTCTGGCGTTTTCTTGACTCCACTTTTGCCAGTTATCAATAAAACACCAGCCGCGCAAGGCCTGGCCCAGATCTAAAAGCAAAGGCCCAAAATAACTGCGGTCAAAATCAATTATGGCGGAAATTTTATCTCCCTGCCAGATAACGTGGCGCTTGCCCAAATCCTCATGAATCATGCCTTGAGGCAAACTGTCTGAAAAATTTAATTGATTTATTTCCTGGTCAAAAACTTTTACAAATTCTTTAGCTCCCATAAAATTACTTTTTATAATCTCTTCCTTATGTTCCTCAAAGAAAATTTTCGTCTTGTCTAGGCCAAAATTAATATTATCCCTTTTTGTAATTTTATAATTGGCAACAATTCTATGATATTCCCCTAAAATTTTTCCCACTGCAGTTAATTGTTTTTCACTAGGATTACCTTGGATAAATTCGCCAGTCAAATATTTTCTCAAATAACCATTATAATTTTCTAAATTAACAACACGCTCCCCAGTTTTAGTCCTCAAATAATCAATCACTGGAAAATTATTAGCTTTTAATTTATCAACTAAATCCAATTCACCTTCAATTTCTTCATTACTCCTAAACCTATGCCTTTCGCCGCATAAATGCAAAAAATACTGGTCCAAATCTGTGACAATTAAAAAACTATTATTGCCGCCGGTTTTAATTGGCTCAACAGATTTAATCTGGCCAATTTCATATTGGCTTGCCAGTTTAATTATTTCGCTTTCTTTGAATTTCATATTGTTACAAATATACAAATCTACTACTAATACTACAAATAATTCCAGGGTTACTTAACCCATTCGTATTATTCGTATAATATTCGTAGATTCGTATCATATTTAAAGCTTAACATTTTTAATGATAAATAAAAACCGCCCCGTCAAAATCGAGGCGGCTTAAATGATGTTATATAAATTATTTCTTTTCTACCAGTTCTATTTGAATTCCACCAATCCAGCCAGCTGCCAAATTATACAAAGCAGCGCCAATGGCGCCGGAAATAAAACCAATAACAGCATAGATTATCGGCATAATTATAATTGAGCCCAAGCCCCAATTGCCAAAAGAGCTGCCGCTCACTGAACCCAAAAGTCCGCTGAATAAAGCAACTATAATGCCTAAAATCAAGCCAAAAATCGCGCATATAATTGCCTCGATTTTGGCCGCGGACATTATGTCTACTTTTTTTACCGTGGTCATACTTTTTAATTAAGAATTAGATAGTAATATTATACAATTATAAAGAAAAAACCGCCAGTGGCAAGCCGGCGGTTTATTTTAATCTTTTTCTTAATTTATTTCTTTGACCCGGGGTCAATTTAATCTTGCCTTCTTGATAATCCGTGGCGCAGATAGCGCAAATTGTCTTGCCTTCATCAGCCCATATCTGCCTGGGATTGCGGCAAACAGTGCATTCCATTAATTCATTGTTTTTACATCTCTTGCAATTGTATACTGCGCGGTTAAACCTGCCCTTTCTGACTTTAACTAACAAGCCGCCGCAGGCCCCGCAAACTAATTCCAAATATTTCATTAAAAACACCTCCTTCTAAGATTATTATATCTTACAACAATAAAAAGGAAAGTCAAAAAAAATAAAAGCGGCCATTTATTTGACCGCTTCACTTATACCTGAAACATTAACTTTGATAAAGGAGCTCAATGGCTTGTTCTGGCAAATTGTCGTAAATTTTGTGTTCTGGCTGAATCACCTGCACCCGGCCGCCGGATTGCGCGACGATTTCCAGCGCTTCTTCTTTGGTTTCGCAAGGAATATTGCTAGTTTTTGTCGCCGCCATATAGCGAAGCAAAATGGCTTTTGGATTTCCATAGATCCAATTTTTAGCTTCCTCTTTGGGCATGATTACAACTTTCCAGCTGCCATCGAGCTCAATCAAAAATCTCATCTTTTCCTCTCTCATTTTTCCCTCCCCGCCATCCGAAGTCCCGCTGTGCGGGACGAAGGATGGCTTGTCTAATTTGGTTTAAATTTAAATAACTGCTTTTAATTTTTACAAAATTTTTAATAAAAGTCAAGCTATATCAATTTGTCAGACCTTAAAAAATATTTTATAATAAGGTCAGGGACCTTGCCCCGCTTATTTTTTTAGGCGAAAACGCTTTAGAAACGGAACGACAGACTTTAGTCTGTTACAGTAACGGTAACACACTAAAGTGTGTCGATCCGAAAAGATAGGCATTTTCGCCCAGCAATCCCTAACCACCTAATATCCAAATTACCAAAACAAACTATGTTTTTAGAGAAACTCGAAATCCAGGGTTTTAAATCTTTTGCCAAAAAGACGGTTTTAGAATTTCCAGCCAAAGTTAATAGTTCCAAAGGAATTACTGGCATAGTTGGCCCAAATGGCTCTGGCAAATCCAATGTGGCTGACGCCATCCGCTGGGTATTGGGCGAGCAGAGCATTAAAACCTTGCGCGGCAAAAAAAGCCAGGATGTGATTTTTTCCGGCTCTGACAAAAAAGCGCGTCTGGGCTTTGCCGAGGCCTCCTTATATTTAAATAACCAGGATAAACAGACCGACATTGATTATACTGATTTGATTATCACCCGCCGGGTTTACCAGTCAGGTGAGGGCGAATACTTTATTAACCATAATAAAGCCCGCTTAATAGATATTCAGCTTCTTTTGGCTAAAGCTAATTTCGGCCAAAGGACCTACAGCATCATTGGCCAGGGCATGGCTGATTCTGTTTTATCTGCTTCTTTGGCTGAAAGAAAAGAACTTTTTGATGAGGCAGTGGGTGTCAAACAATTTCAAATTAAACGCGATCAGGCCTTGAATAAATTCAAAGCTACCCGCGAAAATTTGGCTCAGACGCAACTGACTTTAAACGAACTTGAGCCGCGCTTGCGTTCCTTAAGCCGCCAGGTTAAACGCTTAGAAAAGCGCGAAGAGATTGAAAAGGAGCTGAAAGATTTGGAATTAGATTATTTTAGCCAGATCTGGCAGGCCTTAAATAAAAAAGAAGTTGAAATCCAGAAAGAAAAAGGGGATTTAGAAAAATTTTATATTAATTTAGATAAAGAAATCAGCCAGATCCAAAATAAAATTAATGAATTTTCCACAGAAAGCTCGCGCCAGGTTATTTTTGAAAAAATTCAAAATGAATACAATAATTTGGTCAGCCAGAAAAACAGCTTGCTGGCTGATCAGGCCATTTTGAAAGCCAAATTAAATCTGGAACTGGAGAAACAAGGCCAAACTAATATAATTTGGCTCAGCAAAAGAAGCGAGGAGCTTCAGCTTCAAATAGAAAATTTTAAACAGCAAATTTCTGAACTTGAGGATTTACACAATAAAGAACAGGCCAATTTAAAAAGCAAGGAAATTAGCTTGCAATCATTAAATCAGAGGTTGGAAAGCGTCAAAATTGAATTAAATAAAATCCAAAAAACAGTCGCGCTGCCCTTTGAAGCGGAAAAAGAACTGGAATTGATTTTTAAGGAGCAGCAGGAATTGGTCAGCCAATTAGCCCGAGTTGAGAAAATTGAAGAACTTCAAACCATTAAAAATAAGGCACGCGAAATTTCCCAAAAACTTGCTGTTTATTTAGAAAAATTAAAAAGTGTTAAAAAACAGGGCGCGGAAAATTTGCAAAGCATGCAAAGCCAGCTGGAAACTTTAACTAACCAAAAAAATGATTTAAGCCTGGAGCTGACTGAATCAAGTCTTCATCAGAATGCAAAACGGGAAAAAATTTCTAATTTGAACCAGGAAATTACCAGGGCTAAAGCTGAACAAGAAAGCATTAGAAAGGAAATATCCTTAAGCCAAATCAAACCAGAAAATAAAAACGAACTCAACCAAAGGATTGAAAAGGAATTAAACGAGTTAAAAGCTAAGATTGCTGATTTGGATAATAAAATCAAAAGCCAGGGCGGAAAAATCAGCCAGTTTAACCTTGAAGAACAGAATAAAAAAGAAACCTTAATTTCATTGCAAAAAGAATTTCAGGAAAAACAAAGCCAAATTAACCAATACAGCCAGCAAATTAACCAGCTTAATATTGAACTGGCCAAATATTCAACCAGGAAAGAAGACCTGGAAAGTGAAATTAGGCAAGAAGAACTGGATCTGAAGCTTATTGAAAAGCATAGCGCCCAGTTAGAATTAGCAGAGGATTTGGCTTACCAAAAAATCCAGCAATTAAAACGCCAAATAGAAATCATTGGCGGCATTGATGAAGAGACAATGAATGAATACAAGGAAATCAAGGAACGCTTTGACTTTCTCAAAACCCAGTCAGATGATCTGGAACAGGCCATCACTTCTTTGGAAAAAATTATTGAGGATCTAGATGCGACAATTAAAGAACAATTTGATAGAGCATTTAAGGAAATCAATAAAGAATTCCAGAAATACTTTAAAATCTTATTTAATGGCGGCCAGGCAGAATTATTAAAAGTTACTGCTGAAGAAGTTAAAAAAGAAAGCGCTGAAGACCTGTCGGCCGAAGCTTTAGCAGAGGCCGAAGAGGAAACCGGTGTCTTGGCCCAAGCTGATAAATTTGAAAAAAGAATCAAAGAAAGAGAAAAAGAAAGTTATTCTGGCATTGAAATCAAAGCCACGCCGCCAGGCAAGAAAATTAAAGCCATTAATATGCTCTCTGGCGGTGAAAGGGCGCTAACTTCTATTGCTTTAATTTGTGCTATTATTTATAATAATCCCTCACCTTTTATAGTGCTTGATGAAGTTGACGCTGCTTTAGACGAAGCTAATTCTGAAAGATTTGATCATATATTAAATGAACTCGCCCATAAAACCCAATTTATAGTTATTACACATAATCGCGTGACCATGCATTATGCACATGTGCTTTACGGAGTTACAATGGGCGATGATGGTATTTCAAAATTGCTTTCAATCAAATTGGCTGATGCGGAGGAAATGGTCGGCATGGCCAGAGGTTAAAATTCATTGACTTTACCCATGGCTAATTCTGCCGAACCATGGTCGGCAGCGCGCGTGGATAAAAAACCGTCCGAGAATATTTCGCCTATTTATTTTTGAGATTAACTAAAAACAGTCCCGCAACGCGGGGCTGTTTTTTATAATTTTTACTGTACTTGGTGCCCGAATTCCTCGTCTTCCTTATCTTTATCCGCTGCTTTCTTGGTTTTATGAATACGGCCGTCAATGTGATTAGGCGGGCAATAAATTGTGTACACCTTTAAAGAGCTTTTGCCAGTGTTAATAAAATTGTGCTTTGTGCCCGGAGTGACAACAACCACATCACCTTTTGTAATTGGGGATTCCACTCCGTCCAAAATTGCTTTGCCCTCGCCCTTTAAAAAGAATAAAATTTGTTCAACATTGGCATGGGTTTCCTCGCCAATCTCACCGCCTTTTTTAATACTCATAACCACTAACTGGCTTTTCTTGCCTGTAAATAAAACCTGGCGGAAAAATTTATTTTGCCGAGTAGCTTGAATAATGTTTGCTTGATAAGACATGGTTTAAATTGTTAAGAGTTAAATGGTTTCCGCCATAGGCGGATCCGCCTTTGGCGGAAAATTGTTAATAGTTAAATGGTCCCGAGCCGAAAGCTTCCCTTCGGGAAAGGGACCCCTTTGGGGTTAAATTGTTATATTTTATGAATTTAGACAATTTCTTTCTTTTTCTTTTGGCTAAAAACATAAAGATAAAGGATTTCCAAAATACCCAGGGTATTGACTACTAAAAGAACTATAAACCAACCCTCTTCGCCGCGCCTGGCTGATTTCCAAAGCGCCAATCCCTTCCAGATTAATGACCAAATTAAAGCCAGGATAAGCAACCATTGATATTGGTTTAAAAATTGTTCCATAGATTTATCTTAAGAATTAGCTTCTTTTATAATTTTATCATATTTAATCTTAAATTTAAAGCAGACCCTAATTTGCCCAGGATCTGCTTTTTAAAATTCTTTTCTTGATTTTTTTTGGATTAGCGGCCTAATGACCACAAACCAGAATAAGGTGCTGAAAAATATTGCCCATCTGCCTCGGCGGTGCATATAGGTGGCAATATCTTCTTCTTTGTAAAGAATCAGATTTTCTTCGGTCTGGACTGGCCTGCCGCTTTCTAATGTTTTCCTCCAATCAGCAATATCAGCTAAAAATTTTTGCCTTAAAAAACGATAAGTAATGAGCGCACCAGTTAAGTAGATGCAGCTTAATATCAATAAAAATCGCAGAAAAAGATGCATTTTTACCTCCTTGCCCCGCACCTAAGCGCAAGCGCATGGTGCGGGGCCTGCCCTCCGTCCTGTCTGCCGTAGCTTTAGCGTAGGCAGAAGCTTCAGCCGAAGGAGGGCTTTGTCAAAAGAGCGATTTGTTTAGATTTTAACCAAATATCATAATAAGTCAAGAAAATACCCGCCAACTTGAAGTTAGCGGGTGTCATGCGATTTTCCTCGGTTTATTACGACGGCGCACATTTGCACGAGCTTTTTTGTCAAAAATGACTTGCTCGCCAAAAAGTTTTTCAACTAGGCGCATGTATTTGCCAAAAATTATGGGCAAATCGTTATAAGCGACGTTAGCAAAAAGTGCTTTTAGCACTTCCTGATAATACCACTTTTGCAGTTCATAACCCCTTAGGAATGAACTCCAGACTTTGGCATTAGGAACATCTTCTGGGATTTTATTTTTCCCTTCGGCTTTGATAGCGTCCTGGATTGATTGTAAGTTGTCTAATTTATCAGCGCACGCCACCAGTTTAATTTGCAAATTCGCCTTTCTAATCGTATCAATAGTGTGTTGTTTTCTTGTCTCCCAGGCAAGGCGTTTGTCTAGCTCTGTTGAAGCAAAGACAATGCGCAAAACATTTTCGCCAAAAGCCTTTAAGATTTTTTTGGGCGACAGCTTTGTGTCTTCAAGTGTGTCGTGTAAAATAGCCGCTACTATTACATCTTCGTCCATATTGGGGTTAATAGCTAATCTAATCGCCACTCCAAGCGGATGGCTAATAAAAGGAATGCCTTTTTCTTTCCTTTTCTGGTCTTTGTGAGCATCAGCGGCCATAACAATGGCACGCCGAATGCGTTCAGTTGAATAGCCAACCATTATGGCCACCTCCTTATTTGAATTTTGTATCTTTTAGTTTACCTCTAAATAGGATTTTTGTCAACCCGTCGCGCATAAAAAATTTAAGATTTGCATTAGAGAAATTGCAAAAGCGCGCCGAGGTTGATAATAAAACCCCGGACTAATTGTCCAGGGGTTTTTGGCTTTTTAGAAAAAAGAAATGTTGTGTTTGTTGGGGCCGTATTCGCACTGCCAGCGGATTTTAAATCCTTTTTTCGTGTAAGTGAATTTACCGAGATCTGACCTGCCGTCCTCATATCTCATTTTGACCCAAATGATTTTTAGGCTTTCTTTGTCAAAACAAATTACTCTCTCGCTATAATGAGGACCGCTGTAATTCTCCGGAATTCTGTAAATCGTATTTACTACATATTTATTGTCCTGATGGAAAAGTCTTTTTAACGAATCCGCTTCCAATCCAATTCCATTAGATTCGCCAGAATAAAACCAGGAATCTTCATAATTAAAAATTCTCTCACCTGGTGAGGCAGTTAGGTTATGGATTGGCGAATTAAAAGTTGCATAAGTAGTAATATCTATTACTTCACTGGATTTTTCAATTTTAATCGCACCCCGGGCGCCTGGTTTTGTTGATTTTTTTAAAACAAAGCATCCATTGTTAACTTCCTCCCAATATTCAACGATTCTCATTCTTTTCGTTTTTCTCATTTTATCCTCCTTTTTGAGAATTTAGTCAATGTACACTTTAGTTCTTTTTAGCAAATGATTTAACTTTTGTCAATAAAAAAAGTGCTCAGGAACTACTAAAGCGCTTTTTTATTTTATATCTCTTGAATAAATTTCTCTGTAAATTTTTTATCAATCTTGACTGGTTTGGAAATTTGCCAGATTAAATCAAACTGAGTTTTTAAAAGTTGCCTTAATTCCACTGACTCAACTATAAATCCAAAGCCTTCCTTTTTAGACGAAATAAAAGCTACCTTATTACCATAAGCCCAGTAACCCATTGAATAATCAACATCTTTAGGTGCAATTCTGACTTCTCTTTTAAATTCAGGGGATGTGCCAAAAAAGGGATTTTTCTTAATATCAATCATTTTATTTTGCGGTACAATTATTCTGGATTTTATATTTCTTCTGATTCTTTCCTTGGTGCCATATTCTTCAAGAAACTCTTTGCCAATACTCTCAACCATATCTTTAATTGGCCAAAAACAATCAGTCTCAAGATCGCGGTAAAGCAAAACATCTTTAATAATTTGCCTGACACCTTCTTGGCCTTCATAAAAAGTAAATTTAGGCGTAATAAAATCAGTTTTTTGCTTAATTTTTAAATCAGGCAAAATATTTAGAAATGAAGTCTTAGTTTTTTCAATTTGATTAATCTGATCATTTAATATTTCGCTTATTTTTTCAGGAGAACTGGCCTGCCAAATCTTCACGCCCTGTTTTTCTGATTGCAAAACAAGACCCTTTTGACTTAAATCACTTAAAAAGCCATAAAGAGAAGACCTGGGCATATTTACTCTTTTAGCCAATTTGCCAGCAGGCAAAGGCCCTGATTCCAAGAGAGCAGAATAGACCAGCGCGTGCTCTTTTTGTAGGGCTAATTGTTGAAATATATTATCTAACATATATTAGTTCGATTAATTAGTAGATATGTAGCAAATTCGCCTGCCTGCCGGCAGGCAGGTAGCTTAGT
>JAPLYF010000042.1 GCA_026395675.1 Candidatus Parcubacteria bacterium | reverse complement strand
AGAAGAAGGCAGCCAGTTTACTGATTATTATGGCAGAAAAATAGCTAAAAATGCTGATGGTTATTATTTTTCCACTCCAAAAATAACCGTGAATTCAAGCAGTGATTTTAGAATTGCCGCGCCTGGCCGAGCCGGTTTTCTTAGTTTTATTAGCAATAATTTAAAAGTTGATCAGGATTTATATATTAAAAATGGGTTGAATATTGCCACTGACTTAACAACTCTGGCGCCCAAAACCATTGCGGTCAGTAAGGTTTTAGCTGCCACTCTTTCTCATTTAACCGTAACTGATCCTCGGGGTTGCGGGTAAAGATTTATGCGTGACTTATACTTGGGATGCTAAAGCTCAAGTTGAAAACGGGGGTAAAACAAATATATGGAAAGCTGATAACCTTGTTGATGGAACTCTTATAAATAAAATTTGCCCTGATAAATATTTTGTTTTTGATTTGAATGCTAGTCCTGATCCTATTTCAGGTCTAGGTAAATTAGTTTGTTGTCAGTATACGATTACGCCTGCGATCACTCCCCCTGACACCATACTAAATATTAATTCATTCTAGCGCTGGTAAATTTTAAAATTAAAATTATTTTAATAATGAAATTTGATAAAGGATTTAATTATAAACTCAGGGGCAAGGCCCTGGAATTTACAATCAATACCAAAATCTATTCTTTAAAAGCGATTTATCAGGCGGCCTATTTATTTTTGGATAAAGTGTATGTGTTTCTTGATGGTGATCCCGAAAAAGAGATTAAGGTGATTATGAAATTGAAAAGGCCTTCCTTCGCTAACGCTTCCTCCTCCGTCCCGCAAAGCGAGACTTCGGAGGACAAGTCGGCAGGTCTTGAACAAATTGCCGGGGAGTTTTATAATGAGCTTTTAAACCAGCTTTTGCGGGAAAAAGTGAGCGAATCAAATGCCAAAATCCGGGAATACATTGTGTCAGCCGCGCTTTATAATGCAGTGCCCAATGAAGTTGACCGGCTTTTGCAAGAAGTGGAAGAGGAGGACTGGCAGGAAGATCCGTTGGGGATTGCGAAGACCTGGGAGGATAAGCAAAATAAAGAGGGGTTAAAGAAAAAATAAGATTTCTTTACTTTATAGCGGACTTTCTTGTCCGCCATAGCTCGTAGAGCGGCGGTGGAAGTCCGCGAATGATGGGGGGAATTACGGGGACTAAAGTCCCCTGTAAATTAATATTAAATCATGGAAGTTATTAAATTTAATAAGAAAATTTATAGTTTGGAAGCAGTTAAAAAGGCGATTGAAGAGTTTAAAAGTTTGGCTGAATTTAAAATAAAAGATTTGGATAAATATATTGAAGTAGAAATAGATAAAATCGATAATGAATATAAAGGAATATTAAAAGATGAGTTTAGTAATTATGTACTAGGTTTAATGAGTTAAGAATTAAGTAACGCACTCCCGCCTTCGCTAAAGCTACGGCGGGCAGGGAAGTGCGTCAAGCCTAAAATGCCGGAAAAACCAGTAACGGCCTGACAGACTTCAGTCTGTTACTGCCTAAATAAAGGGGAATTCTTGAAATCCTTGAATCTCCACCTAAGATTAGGGGGAGATAATAGAGGGGGTTGAAAAGAGAACCACCCCCTGCCTATGCTAAAGCTTCCACCTTCGCTATCGCTTCGGTGGACAAGTCGGCAGGCAGGCCGAACCCCTCCTTGGTAAGGAGGGGAGAGCGTGTAGGTTCTGGATTAATTTAATAATAATCTATACGCAATTTGTCGTAAATATAAGCATGCTTGATTTAAAGACAATCAATAATTTAGATACCAGGTCAGTCGGATATTTCAGATTCAAACAGTTTGGCAATGACTATTTACTGACTAATGAAACAGGGGAATATGTTTTTATACCTGAAAATAATTTTAAGAAATTTTTAACTGGGAAATTAGGTAAAAAAAGTGAAATTTATAAAGAATTATTAAATAAATCGTTCCTTAAAGACAAAAATTATCTGGTTAATTCGGTTTTAAAATATCGCGAGCGCTATCATTTTTTGCAATTTGGGCCTTCTTTACATATTATTGTAATTACTTTGCGCTGCAATCACAAATGCATTTATTGTCATGCCAGCGCCGGTGATAGCCTGGATAAAAGTTTGGACATGGATTTAGCAACAGCGAAAAAAGTTGTTGATACAATTTTTCAAACGACCAATGATGCTATTTGCATTGAATTCCAAGGCGGAGAGCCGTTATTAAATTGGCCAGTAGTTAAATTTATAATTTCTTATGCTTTGGAAAAAAATAAGCTGGAAAAGAAAAATTTAGTTTTTAGGTTGGTTTCTAATTTTAGCTTGATGGCTGAAGAGAAAATAAAATTTTTAATGGACAATAATGTAAATTTTTGCACATCTTTGGATGGCGATGAAGAGACGCATAATTATAATCGTATTTATTTAGAAGGCAATAGCTATCAAAATGTGGTAAAATGGATAAAAAGAATAAACCAGGCCTATAAAGAAAAATACAAAGACAAGAAGAAAAATTATCAGCGCATTGGTGCTTTGATAACTGTAACAAGAAAAACTTTAGCCAATTATAAAGAAGTCATTGATACCTATATTGATTTAAATTTCAAAGGAATTTATTTGAGATATTTGAATCCTTATGGTTTTGCTAAACAGTCCAAAGAAAAGATCTGGTATTCTACGGATGAGTATATTGATTTTTATAAAAGTACTTTTGATTATATTTTAGAGAAGAATTATCAGGGCCAACTTTTTTATGAAAACATGGCTGCCACTTATTTGAGGAAGATTTTACTGCAAGAAGAACCCCATAACTTGGATATGCGTTCGCCCTGCGGCGCAACTATTGGTCAATTAGCATATAATTATAATGGGGATGTTTATACTTGCGATGATGGTCGAGCTCTGTCGCGTACAGGCGATGAAACATTTAAATTGGGCAATATTAATGCCAATACTTTTGCAGAGCTGATAAATAATAATCTGTGTAAATCAATGTGTATGGCTTCTTGCACCACTGGCTTGCCTGGACATAGCGACAATGTTTATCAGCCCTACTGGGGCACTTGTCCGGTTTATAATTATTCGCTTTCTGGCAATATTTTCCCAGCCATGAAAGAAAATTTTAAATGGCAAATTGATGAGCAGATTCTTGATTATATTTTTGAAAAATTGAAAAGCAAAAAAAATGAAGATATATTCAGGGAATGGTGCAAGGCAGCGCGACCAAGAGTGAAGTGACCCACAAATCTACAAATCCCTTACAAATTGTACAAATCTATGAACGAAGATAAGGTTATTTATAAAGAGTTGAGTTATGAAATTGTCGGAATATTATTTGGGGTATATAATGAATTAGGGTATGGTTATAAAGAAAAATATTACGAGAACGCGATTGATAGAAACTTTAGATTAGAAAAGATAAAATTCAAGAAACAGGTCCCTTACAAATTAATTTATAAAGGTAAAGTAATTGGCAGGTTGTATTTGGACTTTTTGATTGAAGATAAGATTGTTTTAGAAATTAAAAAGGGGAATTATTTTGACAAGAGAAATATTGAGCAAGTAAAAGAATATTTAAAGATCAGCGGCAAAAAGTTGGCAATTTTGGCTAATTTTACATCTACAGGCGTTAAATTTTTAAGGATTTTCAACCCTGATAATAAAGCATTTGAGAATAAGCCGCATATTTCTGATGATAAAAAGAGAAAGTTGTATCATTTATAATCTAACAAATTAGAGATTTTGACTATTTGTGAAATTTGTAGCGATATTTGTATATTTGTGGGTAGTTCTCATTTAAATCGCACAATACTTTAAATTTTAATAAAAAGAGTGTATAATAAACACAATATGTTAAATAAGCTACCAAAATTAAAGAAAAAATTTCAGGAGTTTCTTAATGACGAAGAAGGCAAAATAACCAAAAAAGACATTATTATGCTTGGTATTGGCGTAACTGCTTTGGGTTTGCTGGCAGAACAAGCACATGCAACGTCTAATCCACCACCGTGTGGTATTGGCGGCACTTATGGTCCAACCAATTCTACAGGGCAAACTCAAGCTTACCATTATTCAAGTCTAGATGTGGGATTTGGCGGGCCTGATGGTCGGACTGGCTGCGCGATGAACAAACCTTGCTGCGGGACAGATTTACATGATTGTGATGAGAATGTATTCGGCAGAGACAATGGCCAAAATAGAGGAGTCCCTGGAGAAGGAAATAGAACGTCCGAGTTTGTATGGAGATGGCCGCAAACTAATTATGGCCATAATAATTTTGTGCATAATGATGGCACTCAGGGCTCGCATTGCTCTCATGCCTCTCATGGTTCCCATGGCTCTCACGGTTCTCACGGCTCTCACGGCTCCCATGGTGCTTATTTGTAAAAGTATTGAAAAAAGTAAAATTTTTTTATGAATAGAAAAATTTTAATATTAATAATTATAATACTGGTTATTTTGGTCAGCGTAACAGCTCTAATTTTTTTAGTAATAAAAAAACAGCAGATAGCTAATTTGAATATAATTACTGAAAAACCAAAAACACAGCAGGAAATAGCCAGAATTTTGGCAGACAAGAATTTGTATTATAATGAAATATTCAAAAATCAAAAATTCTCCAATAACCTATACCGGTCAGTATTAAATTTCCTTAGTTTTTGCCAATATAAAGAAGAAAATTTAACACTAAGTGCGCAATGCGATAATGTCTATAATAAATATTTTGACAGTTTGCCTAATTTAGGCGGTTTAGATTGCGTAAGGAATGTTGGTATTTTGGGGGCTTTGAATTTTATCAAATCAGATAGTAAGGATAAATTTTTGGGAGCTTGTCAGGATTATGTTAATCATGTTAAGGCAAATCCTCATTTAAGAGATTTAAAATGGCAATGGAAGCTTGCAGATTATGAAAAATATTACGATTGTAATGTGCTTTGGGAAAATAAATTTTTTGCTGATACAGATTATTGCGATCCTGACGAGTCGCATTGTTACCCAATACTATCGAGTGATGGGGAAAAAAATTGTACCAATATAATAAATTTTAAAGATGTAAACCCAGATAATTTGAAGTCAGTAGTTTGCAAAGAAATATTTACTTTAAGAAAGGCGGCCTCTAAAGAAGATTGCATGAAGATTGAAGATACATTAACAAGATTAATTTGTCTTTCAAATTATGATAATGAGGTCTGCAATGATATCAAGACCAATATTGATAAGCTGAATTTGCCTGATTTTGTTTCCAAATATCAACTCAAGGAATGTTGCTATTATTAATAAAAAATCAGATAAGTTTAATTTTTTATGGATTGAAGCTATTTTAAAAAATAGCTTTAATTTTTTATAATAGAATTTATGGATGAGATATTAAATAAGACATTGGATTTTATAAAAAAACAAACTGATTTACAAAATATTTATATCAAGGAATTTTTTATCAGGGCTAATTTTACTTTTGTTAAATTATCCAATGGCCAGATCGGTACCGCTGGAAATTATGACGTCCAAGGAAATCATGATAGGCAATTTAAATATGATCCTGTCAGAGAAGAGCAAGGAATATATAAGCTTATAAAAAAAGACCCTTTGTTAATTAATTATTTTAAAGTAATTACTTCAGGATTTCAGAGGTCTTTATATTTAGCGCTGATATCTGCTTTATCCCAGCCATTATTAAAAAAGAATTTTCTTTTAAAATTTAGCTTTAAATCTACAGAAATTGAATCAGGGAAAAGTTGGGGGGAAAGGTTACTGCCTCTTATAGATGTCAAAGACACGGTAACACTGATAGGTTTTGGCGGGGGTTTGCTTGCTTTTTTGCAAAAAAATGTTAAAAAATTATTTATTTCCGATTTAATGTTCAAATATAAAGAAAAGCTCCTTAAAAAGTATTTTGAAATAAAAAAGTTAATGAAAACATATAATTATACTGGCGAAATAAACTTTTCAGATGGGCATAAAAATGAAGAAATTATCAAACAATCCGATCTGGTTTTTATTACCGGTTCGGCCTTGTCAAACGGGACTATGGAAGATTTGCTTAAATTTTCAAAAAATTGTTCAAAAATAATTATTCAGGGCCCGAGCGTCAGCATTTTTCCAATAGAATTGTTTAAGAGAGGGGCTACCGATATTTTCACAAATATAAAAAATGAAAGGGATATTAAGTTTTATAAAGAAATTGGAGGAAAAACCGAAGATGATAGTAATTACATACATATTTTTTTATAATTTTTATAAATTTTGATTAATTATGAGCCATTTGCCAAAATGGCTTATTTTTTTTACTATTAAGTAATAGCGGGGCATTTAGACCTTATTTTTAACTATGGCAATTTTAAGTAAAAACAATAAATTTTGGCTGTCTATTAGCCATAAATGCAATAACCAGTGCATTTTTTGCCATGACAAGGATAATCAGAAAAATGGCAGGTTTATGATCTTGGCTGAGGTTAAGGAAAAAATCGAACAAGCCAAGGCAAATGGCGCCAAACGTTTGATTTTAAGCGGGGGCGAGGCCTCAATCAATCCAGATTTTTTAAAGATTGTGAAATATGCGCATGATTTGGGTTTTGCTGAAATTCAGACCATTACCAATGGCCGCTATTTTTATTATCCTAAATTTGTCAATGAAGCTGTAAATGCAGGTCTAACTGAAGTAACCTTTTCTTTGCATGGCCATAATGAAAAACTGCATGATAATTTTACGGGTGTTGAGGGTTCTTTTAAACAGGCCATTCAGGGCCTAACTAACATTAGGCAATATCCTCAGGTGATTGTGAATATTGATATTGTCATTAATAAGTTAAATTACCAGCACTTTTATGATATTATTCAATATTTTGCCAATAATTTTGGAGTATGTGAATATGATTTATTACAAGTTGTGCCTTTTGGCCGGGCTTGGGAAAATCGCGATAAATTATTTTATGATTTTAAGGAAGCGATGCCACATTTAAAAAAGGTTTGGGAATTAGCCAAAAATGACAAAAGGTTTCATATCTGGACCAATCGTTTCCCAGCCCAATATCTGGAGGGTTATGAATTTTTAATCCAGGATCCGCTTAAATATTTTGATGATGTTTTGGGCAGAAAAAAAATGCTTGAAGATTTTATTGATAATGGGGTAATGATGCAATGCAGGGATAAGGAACGTTGCCAGCATTGTAATCTTGGGGATTTTTGTGATAAATTAATTGAATTAAGCATGGAAGATTTAAAAACTAAATTAGAGGAATTAACCTTACAACCACCTTGTCTTAATTTAAGCCCAAATTCTTATCAGATAGATTTTTTAAATAAAGAAAATAAAATTGATTTGGAAAAATTTGTAGATTTTTACATTAAAAATTTGTACAATGTGAAATCCTTGCGTTGTGAGGAATGCAAGCATTTTAAAAATTGTAATGGGTTGAATATTAATTTGATTAGAGAAAAGGGGTTTAAGATTTTGAACCCCACTTAATATGAAACCCTAAAGGGTGAAATCCTGTTCGGGAATTAAGGCCTTAGCCTTTCAATTAAATAATATGAAACCCTGAAGGGTGAAATCCGTTTCAGGAATTAATGCTTTAGCATTTCATATTTACTTTTTATGGTTACAAACTACCCTTCAAAAATCCATCATCCCCCGCACGTGTATTTAGATGAAACCATATATTTTATTACCGTTCATATTCACGATGATCTGCCGATTTTTAGCGCTCAACGCAAGAAAGAAATCTTGAATTTAATAGCAGTATTATTTAAAAAATATGATTACAAATTATTTACTTATGCAATTTTAAACAATCATTATCACTTACTTTTAAAAGTTTTGCTATCTAAATATCTTTCTGATATTTTTCAAACATTACATGGTTCGCTATCTTACAAATGGAATAAAGAAGATGCTTTACAAGGGAGGATTGTTTTTCAGAATTATTGGGATTATTGTATTAGGGATGAAAAAGATTTTTGGACATATTTTAATTATATCCATCAAAATCCGATTAAGCATGGCCTATCTAAAAATTTAGAGGAATTAAAAAATTATCCTTACTGTGGATATCGACAATGGGTAAATAAAAAAGGAGAAGAATGGTTATGCGAATGTTTTGAAAATTATCCAATTATTGATTATATTGTTCCAAATGATTGAAAATAACATGAAACCCTGAAGGGTGAAATCCTGAAAAGGAATTAAGGATTTAGCCTTTCAATTTAATAATATGAAACCCTGAAGGGTGAAATTCATTCCAGGAATTAATGCTTTAGCATTTCAGAGCCGATATGAAACCCTGAAGGGTGAAATCCTGAAAAGGATTTAATGCTTTCTTGTCCGCCATAGCTCACTGTAGCTTTAGCGAAGGTGAGCGAAGGCGGAATCCTTTCAAAGTAAAATTATGGCCAACCTCGGTTACATCCAATTAAACAGAACCTGCAATCAAAAATGCCTTTTTTGTTCCAATCCGGAAAATGGCAATGTTTTGGATTTTGACCAAGCCAAATTTTATATTAATGATTTTGTTAATAAAAATTACCAAGGAGTGATTTTCACTGGTGGAGAACCGACATTAAACCCAATCTTGCCCAAAGTAATTAAATACGCCAAAGCCAAAGGGCTGGAAGTAAGAATTATTTCTAATGGGCAAAAAATAGCTGACTATCAACTTTTAAAAAATTTGCAAGATGCTGGTTTGGATTTAATTCATGTCTCGGCATATTCAGTCAGCCCGAAAATCCAGGATTATTTGAGTCAAAATCCAGGTTCATTTAAAAACATCTTGAAAACATTAATTAATGCGCGAAGATTAAATTTGCCAGTTAATATAAATACTGTGATCAATAGTTTTAATGCTAAAAGTTTAGATAAAAACATTAAATTTTTTCTAGTCAAATTCCCTGAGATAAATCATTTTGTTTTTAATAATTTGGATCCGGAAATGAATCGGGTGGAGCAAAATAAATTTGTAGTGCCAAAATTAATTGATTTTAAAAATTCTCTAAAAAGAGCATTTGAATCATTAATGAAATTGGGCAAGACATTTCGCGCGGAAAGAGTGCCGCTTTGCTACATGGCTGACTTTGGGGAATTTTCCACTGAAACCAGAAAAATTGTCAAAAATGAAGAAAGAAGCATTTTGTTTTTAGATAATAGAAAAGACCCATATAGCATTCAGAAAAATTTTTTCTATAAAAAAGCGGCCCAATGCGCCAATTGCAGTTTAAATGAGATTTGCGCTGGTTTGTATGCTATGGATACATATTATGACAGCGAGGAATTAATTCCCCAAACTTTTGATAAGGATATAATAATAAATAAGATTTTAAGAAATGGATAAAAGAGTAGAAATTTACATTGGTTTTAAATGCAATAATGATTGTGTTTTTTGCGTTGAGAGAAATTCCAGATTAAAAAATAGAGATAAAATTTTATACCATAATTTGACAGAAATTGAAGATAAAATTAAAAGTTTAAAAAATCAAGGTTATAATCATCTTAATTTTTTAGGCGGCGAGCCATTTTTGGAAAAAATTTTTTTGCCCTTTTTGCAAACAGCTAAAAAGTATGGGTTTTCTACGGCAGTAACTACAAATGGCAGTATGTTGGCAATTGAAGAAATCGCCCAATCTCATTTACCTTTAATTAATGACTTGATTGTGTCAATCCACGGGCACACTGAGGAATTAATTGTAAAACAAACTAATAATTCTCGGCTTTTTACAGGGCTGAAAAATGTTTTTATTAATATTAAAAAATATTTTAAGGGCAGATTGCTAAAGGCAAATTGCGTGATTAATAAATTAAACTATAATAATCTCAAGGAAATTGTTAAATTCATACATGCCAATGGTATTTCTGAAATTAGTTTAACCAATATGTCTATCAAGGGTTATAATAATGATTATATTGTGCCTTTGAGCGAGATAAAAAAGATTATCCCAGAGATTGCTGATTATGCCAAAGAAAATAATTTAATTATTCGTTTTTCTGATCTGCCATTTTGTATTTTAGGTGATAATTATTTTTTAACAAATGAAATTTTTGCTGATGAACGCGTTAAATTAAATGCTGAAAATAAAGAAGAAAGTTTCTGGCGGCCCAAGATTAAAACTGAAAAATGTAATGAATGCAAGCTTAAGGATTTATGTTTGGGTCTTGATTTGGAGTATTATAAATTATTTGGGGACGGGGAATTGGAGCCGGTAATATAGGATTTAAGTTTGTTCGGTAGAATTCGCTTGAATCCCAGCAAATCTACAAATCAGCTACAAATTTACAAATAGGTTCCCCATTACTTTACTTGAATACGAGAAATTATTTGTAGAATTTGTAAAAGATTTGTAAATTCGCAGGTCATTAACCGTTTTATATCCCACCCAAAGTTAAATATACCAATATGAAAAACATCGAAATAAACATTGGAAATAGTTGCAATAATGAATGCCGTTTTTGCATGGTTGACCATGACAGCCGAGGTTTCGTTGATTATAAAACTATTGAAAAAGAAATTATTAGGGCAAAAAAAAATGGATTTGAGTCCATTGGGTTTTTGGGCGGGGAATTTACTTTGCATCCCGATATTTTAAAAATTGTTAAACTGGCAAAAATACTAGGTTTTAAAATTATCCATATAATTAGTAACGGTCGCAAGTACAATAATGAAAAATTTTTAGGACAGCTTATTAAAAATGGGGTTAATCGGTTTTCAGTTTCTATCCATAG
>JAPLYF010000045.1 GCA_026395675.1 Candidatus Parcubacteria bacterium | reverse complement strand
GACGCAATGCCAGAAGAAGATTGGTATAAAAATCTCTACAATAACTGGCTTTATGTTTTAAAAAGTTTGCCAGTTAAATATGACAAAGGATATCAGACATTTATGCAAAGCCCTGCCTGGCAGGATAAGGAATTAAACACTGCCTTGGCTTCCTGGGCTGAATTGCGGCATGATACGATCTTGTATGTTAAGCAAAGTTATACAATCGCTGAACTGGGAGGTGCGGGAGAGCCGCCGATTGTCGGCTATGTTGAACCAGTGCCAGAATTTTATGTTCGTTTATTAAATTTAACCAATCTGACTAAAAAGGGCTTGGCCAAATTAGTGCCAGCGGAAAATATGGATAATTTACAGATTGGTGCGGCTTTGGATAATTTTTCCAGTATTTTAGAAAAGCTGCAGGCCATGTCACAAAAAGAACTGGCTAATCAGGCCTTAAGCGATCAGGAATATGAATTTATCAGGAGTTTCGGCGATTCATTGGTAAATTTAATTGGAACTTTGAGTGGCGGCGATGTTGATCCGCAGATTTTCAAGTCAGTGATGGTAGCTGATGTGCATACTGAAGGTAATGTTAAAAAAGTTCTGGAAGAAGGCGTTGGCTATATCAAGACATTGTTAGCGGCCTATAAATTGCCGGATAACCGCATCTTGCTCGGCGCCGGACCCGTTTTTAGCTATTATGAATTTAAACAAGACATGGGTAATCGTCTGACAGACGAGGCCTGGCGGCAGATGCTGGACAGCAACAAGCACCCAGACCAGCCAAACTGGGTTAAAAGTTTTTCCCAATAACCTATAAAGGAGGAATAGGTGGATCCGAAAATTAAGCCCAATTCAAAATGCAAAAAATGCGACCATGAGTTTTATGTCCAGGGTTTTGATGCTGATCAGGAAACCTGTCCCGAGTGTGGAAGTAAAGAAGTCATTAATCTTCATCTGAAAAATCTGCCTGATAGCGGCCGGGACATAACTCCTCAAAAACTTACTCTGGGGAATTGAGAAAATTTGTAATTTAAAAGCGGTCCGGTGAAAATCGGACCGCGAATTGTTTTTAAGCGAATCGAAATAAGAAAGCGGCCTTGCTCTTTGAGCTCGGCCGCTTGTTTTTATTTTAACGCCACCAGGTTTTGCCCTCTTTGAGATCTTTTATTATTTGGTTAATGTTTTTCCCTTTGGGTGCCCTATAGATTATGATTGTTTGATTGAAGGCCCACGAAGCCGTGATTAAATAATCGATGCCTTTTGAGCCCCATTCAAAAATCTGTTGCAGATAAGTGCTGTTATTCCTTAGTGGTTCCATTTTATAGATTTCTTCACCTATATCCAGACTAGTTTTAACCCAAAGTTCTATATCTGGATTTGGAGTTTTTGCTAAAAATTCAACGAATTCGAAATCTATAATTTTTACTTTCACCTCGTAATCGTTCCAGTCCCAATACCATTTTTTTCTGATTGCCCATAGCCAGGGAAAGTCCTTCCAAAGTTTTTTCGTTGCTTTTGCTTGCATCTTCCTGTACCTCCGTACTTTGACCCGTCCGGGTCTGGACCAAAAAGAGCGTTTTCTCCGCTACTGCGAAGAGGCATTTTCGCCATATTTCAGAGTAGCATGATTTGATGGTGTTGTCAAGATTGACTGGCAATTATAAATTTGGGATAATATTAATGTAATGATTATATTTATGGTTAATCAAGATAAAAATTTAAAAGATATTTTGGAAACCGTCAGTTTTATTAAAGATAATGCAGCAACCAAAGAGGATTTAGAGAAATTTGCGACTAAAGACGACTTGGAACGATTTGCTACTAAAGACGACTTGGATTTTTTAAAGGAAGAAATGTTGAATGAATTTGATAATAGATTGGCTGAAACTAAAGATGAGATTATTACTAAAATAGATGCGTTTGTCGTCCTAAATCAAAAGCTGGATACTGAATTGGCTGCCCTTCGGTCTAAATATGAAAGGCTAGAAAGTACAGTACAAAAAATGTTAGCTCATTTTAAGCTTGACCTGTAATTTTTAGTATAAGTTTAATTTATAAAGTCGCTAAGAGAGCGATTTTTTTGATTTTTGTCAAGATTTAGGAGGATTGATTGATTTGTGATATAATGTATATAGTTTAAATTTTTTAATTTATGTTAAAGATTTTAACTACAGTACCTCTTATTTTTGGCTATCCTATCCATATTTGGCTGGGGATTATTTTAGGCATACTCTTAACCATACAAATAATTGCTGGCTTAATGACTGTTAAAGGGCATACCCAGTATTTTAAAATTCACAGAGTTGTTTGGATTTTGATTGCTATTATTGCCCTGATTCACATGTATTATGGCCTGGGCTTGTGGTTTTTTCATTTTACCATTAAATAATTTTATAAATTAAATTTTAAACAATGAAAAAAAGTTTTATTATAGTAATAATTTTGGTCATGGCAATTATAATTGGTGGGTGTAATCTGCCATTTATGACGCAATATAGTTCTCCAGCAGTAAATAAGTCACCATCTCCAGTTAATAATCAAAATGCCAATGTACCAGTTACGCCGCCAACTGCTAATTTAAATCAGCCAGTTACACCTCCGCCAGCCAATGTTAGTGAGCCAGCCCAACCAAAAACAGTAGCAGTACAAATTATGAATTTTGCTTTTAATCCAGCAACCTTGACCATCAAAGTCAATGATACAGTAAAATGGACAAATAATGATAGCGTGCCGCATGCTATTGCCGGTACAGGTTTTGGCAGTTCAACTTTAAATAATGGTGAAACTTACAGTAATATTTTTAATCAAGTTGGCATTTATGATTATCATTGCAGTATTCATCCTTCAATGACTGGCCAGATAATTGTCACTCAATAAATTTATGGCTAAGAAAATGTGGAAATGCAATAATTGCGGCTATGTGCATACGGGAAATAAACCGCCTAAAAACTGTCTGCGCTGTGGCGCGCTTGGTGCTGAATATGATTTAATGCCAGTGGAATTATCAGCTGATCGGGCGAGAAAATTAAAACCAACTGATTATCTGATAATCAATGGTTCTAAACACAGAGCGCATAATACCCATTATTTTGCAGAATTAGTCGGGCAAGTGTTTAAAGAACAGAAAAAATCATATCAGATTATTGACTTGGCAAATTATAGGATTGACCCGTGCTGGCATTGCTATTCCATGTTTCAGGATTTATGCCATGATCCTTGCCAGGACAAGGATGATGATATGAAATACATTTATCCATTGCTCAAATCTTGCAAAGGCTTTATTATTTGTTCGCCTATTAACTGGAATAATATGTCAGTCATTTTAAAGCACTTTTTGGATCGGCTGACTTCAATTCAGAATATGTTTTTAGTCAATGGCACAACGCCCATGCTGGGTAAAACCTGCGGCATTGTAATCAATGGACATGAGGATGGCGCTTATAAAACCGCTTTTGACATTCTGATGTATTTGGAGAATTTGGGTTGTGTTTTGGCGCCATTTGGCATTACTTACACCACCCATGGCGCAAAACATAGGACTGAAGAAGATCATGATTATTTTGTTAAGGATAAAAGAATTAATAATTTTGTCCGCGCTGTGGCGAATAATGTCATTAAATTTTCTGAAATAAAGTTTGATTATAAAAAGATAATTCCTAATTGCGAATAAAAATATGGTCCAAGACACACATGAAAATTCAGAAATGTGCAATTGTCCAAATTGCCCGAGTCATAATGACTGCATGAAAGATAAAGGCGAAGTTTTGTATTGTGCTAGGGGCAAAAGTAGTTGCGAAGTTAAATCTAAGGGCTGTGTTTGCCCGGGCTGTCAGGTTTATAAAGAAAATAATTTAAACAGCGCTTATTATTGCCTGAGCGGTAAAGCAGAATAAAAGTGTAACGGTTGCAAGACGATAGTAAGACAGTTGTAAAACAATTGTATTACAATGTTTTACTATTGTCTTACCAAATCTTCTTTGACGGATTATTTTATTTTTAAATTTATTTATATATGATTAAAGTTCCAATTGAAGTCTCAGCGCGGCATTGCCATTTGTCGCAAAATGATTTAGCCAAACTTTTTGGCAAGGGTTATAAGCTTAAAGTTTTAAAAATCATTTCCCAGCCTGGCCAGTTTGCGGCTAAAGAAGAAATTAAGGTCATTGGGCCAAAAGGAGAATTGAAAGTGCGGATTGTCGGGCCAGTGCGCCAAGATACCCAAATTGAATTAGCTGCGACTGATTGTTATAAATTAGGCCTTAAACCGGTTTTGCGCGTTTCCGGTAATATTAAAGGTACTTCTGGTGCAATTTCAATTGGGCCAAAAGGCAAAATTAAAATTAAGCAGGGTGTGATTGTAGCCCAGCGGCATTTACATTTATCGCCTGCCGAAGCTAAAAGTTTAAAGCTAAAAAGCGGGAAATTAGTGTCTGTAAAAATTAAGGGTTCTCGGGCGTTAGTTTTTAATAATGTGGCTGTGCGTTCTGGCGAGGGTCATAAGAAATCATTTCAAATAGATACTGATGAAGGTAATGCGTGTGGCTGGTTGCCGGGGATGTTTGGGGTGCTGATTAAATAGGTGTTCGTAAAAACCAATCTTTTATCACTAACCCCGAAGGGGTCCCTTCGGGATACCACTAATCTTATGGTAGTAAAGAAACAAAGTTTTGCCAAAGTTAAAGTTTTGGTAACAGGCTATTTTAAATGGCTTGGTTTGTGCCGTGATAAATTCAAAGCCAGCTCAACAGTAACTTTAATCCAGGATAATGGAAAAAATATATTGGTTGATACTGGCAATCATGAGGTAGAAAAAAAATTAATCGCTGCTTTAAAAAAGCAAAAGATAGAGCCTGAAGATATTGATTATGTGATTTTAACCCATCATCATCCAGATCATACGGCCAATAAGCATTTATTTAAACAAGCAATTATTACTGACTGGTTAACGAGTTATAAAAAAGACAAATTTATAGTTGATTTTGACATTATAAACAAAGGGAAAAATATTATTACGCCTAATGTTTGTATAAAAAGTACGCCAGGCCATGCCATGGATGAAGGCAGCGTGATTGTGCAGACAGCAGATGGAATCGTAGCAATTGCCGGCGATTTATTCTTCAATGATCAAAGTGAAAGAAATATTTTTGTCCATGATGTGAAAGATTTTAAAAGAAGCAGAAAGGAAATTTTAGATCTGGCTGATTTTATAATACCGGGTCATGGCGGAATGTTTAAGGTGAAGAAATAATTTAATTCTGAATTCTAAGATCTGAATTCTGAATTTTTATTTTATGAAAGAAAAATATATTTTAGTGATTAATGCAGGT
>JAPLYF010000032.1 GCA_026395675.1 Candidatus Parcubacteria bacterium | reverse complement strand
AGGGGCAAGCCATTGAAAGAGGAGCGAAAAAATGTAGTTGAAATTTCAAAACCTATTAAAGAAGAGGCCTCCTTCGCCAATGCTACGGAGGCTGCTGTAAAAAAAGTGCAGAAAGTTGGGGAAGAGCAAAAGGAAGAATCTTGGAAAAAAGAAATTGTTAAACCATGGGAAATTGCTAAGGCGCCTGAACAAAGGCCAAGTGCGCCAGAAGTTAAAAAAGAAGAAATTAAAAAAGTAATTGTTTCACCAGTAAAACCAATTCAAGAGATTAAGAAATCACCCGAGATTAAAGTGCCAAAGCCCGAGGAACAGAAAGAAATTAAAAAATTCGAGATTAAAATAGAACCCTCCTTCGCTAAAGCTTCGGAGGGTGTAGAAAAGGAGGTTGTCAAAGCAACTAAAAAGGTAGAAGAAGAAAAGCCACTCAAAAAGATTGAGAAAAAACCTGAAGTTAAGATTGAACCCCCCTTCGCTTCCACCTCCGCTAAAGCTTCGGTGGATAAAAAAGCTTCGGAGGGTATAGAAAAGGAGGTTGTTAAGAAACTTGAGATTAAAATTGAGAAAAAAGAAGAAGTTAAAAAGCCAAAATTGCCAAGAGCTGACTTTTTGGCAAAAGAGGAAAATACCCAAGAGGTTCAGGAAGGTGAAACTATAGAACTGTAATTTTTTTGAATTAAGTATTAAGCATAAGAGATGATTTATCTGGGAGCGGATCATGCGGGATTTAGATTAAAAGAACAAATTAAGAAATATTTACACGACCAAAAATTAGAATTTCAAGATTTGGGTAATTTAAAATTGGAGAAAAATGATGATTACCCAGAATATGGCTATAGAGTGGCTAAGGCAGTGGCAGGAAACAAAGATTCTAAGGGAATTTTGATTTGCGGGACTTCCTATGGCATTTGCATAGTAGCCAATAAAGTCAAAGGCACCAGGGCTGTTTCAATAAATAATGTCAGGGAGGCAAAATTTTCCCGCGAGCATAATGATGCTAATATTTTATGCTTATCTGGCTGGGATAATTCAGTTATTAAGGTAAAAAAAATTATTAAGGCCTGGTTAAATACAAAATTTTCAACCCACCCCCGCCATCACAGAAGAGTTTATCAAATTAAAAAAATTGAGGATAAAGAGTTTTCAGCCAGAGGCTGATCAGCCTCTGGCTGAAAATAATGGCATTATGTTCATGAGTAAAAAAATAAATAAAAAAATTAAACTTGTACCGACTTTATTAACCCATTCATTTGCTGAATTTAAGGATAAGCTGGAAAAATTGGATAATTATTTTGATTTAATGCAGATTGATTGTGCTGATGGTGAATTTGTGAAAAATAAGACATTTTATGAGATTGATAAGATAAAAGGTTTATTTTTTAATGCTGATTTAGAGCTTCACTTAATGGTTAAAGATCCATTAAAAGTTATAAAAAAATGGCAGAATTACAAGAAGGTCAAGAATATTTTTTTTCATTACGAGGCAGTTCAAAATGATAAGAAAATTTTAGGGTTAATTGATTATTTGAAAAAGCTGAAAATTAAAGCTGGTTTGGCAGTAAATCCAGAGACAAAGCTAGAAGATTTTAAAAAGTTTCTACCTATTTTGGATTTAATTTTAATTTTAGGAGTTGAGCCAGGCTGGGGTGGACAAGAATTTCAGCCCAAAGTTTTAAATAAAATTAAGGAGATAAGACAATCCTTTCCTAAGATTGACATTGAGGTTGACGGGGGAGTTAATTTGGAAAATGAAGGAGAAATTGTTATGGCTGGCGCCAATATTTTGGCAGCTGGCACATTATTAACGAACGGTAATATTAATAAAATAATTAAGGAGATTGAATAATGAAAGTTGCTTTTATCCACCATGACAAAAAAATTAGTACTGGGGCCCATTACATTAATGATTTAATAAAAATAAAATTAAAAGAACGGGGAATTAAAGTCAGGAATTTTTATCCTAATGCTCCTTTGATAGACTCGCCCCATCATTTGCGAGGTTTAAAGAATATTTTGTTCTTTTATTCTTTATTGGAGCATAAGGACGAAATTTTAAAATGCGATCTTATCCAGGGCACTACTTATACGCCATTGACATTTATTCCTTTTGATATACCCGTTATATCGCATTTTGGTTCAACAACTTATGGTTTTTTGAAACATGTTACCAGGGCCCATGACTTAGAAAAGGAAACTCGTGAAATATTTTATAAACTGCGGAAACTTAATATTATCCCAGAATTAAATCTCCAAACACGGAAACCTTTAAGAGATATAATGGAAATTGAAAATTATGTTGCCTCAAAGGCAGATGCTGTCATCGCCACCTCGTTAAAGGTCAAGGATGAATTAATAGAATGTCAAATTAATGAAAATAAAATTGAATTGATTCATAACGCTGTTGAGGATTATTGGTATGATTATTCGCCAAAACCAATAATTGAGCCCCCTAAGATAGTATTTTTAAACAGACTGGGAAGCGATGTTTTTACTTTTAAATTAAAAGGTTTGGATCGGTTAATCCATCTTTATGATCATTACCCGCAATTAGAGAAAATAACAATAGTCATGACAACTAATAATAAATTGGTAAGTTATTTAATTGATAAGTTCCCGAATCAGCAGTTTTTTAAGAATGTAGTCAAAAATAAAATTCCTGAAATTTTAAATACTCTAGCTGGCAGTATAATGTTTTTGCCTTCAAGATATGAGGGTTTTTCATTAAGTCTGATTGAGAGTATGACGCAAGGTTTAATCCCTGTCGCTTATCCAGTTGGCGTTGCGCCGGAGGTGATTATAAATGGCGAAAACGGTTTTATAGTAAATAATCAAGAAGAAGCTTGCGCAGCTATTGAGAGAATTGTTAATAATAATGATTTGCGTTTAAAAATGTCCCAAAATGCTTATAAAACATCATTAGCATTTAAGGCGGATTTAATGGTAGATAAATTTATCGCTTTATATAAAAAGGTGCTGCAAAATTATACGCATAAAAAAGAGAACGTTAATTTTGAATAATAGTTTTTTAAAAATTAATTAAATGATACTAATTTACTAATTTATTACGAATAATACTAATTTTAAATTGGGTGAAACATTAGTAGATTAGTATAGTATTCGTATATTAGTAACCTTATGAAAAATTTTAATTACAACCTGATCAAAATGCTGCACACCAAACTGGATGATCTGTGGCGCATTGAAAAGTTTTACTTGCGCGATGCCAAAAAGAGCAAAAGTAAAAGTTGTGAAAAGCTGTTTAAGGAAATGCAAAAGGACTTAAAAAAAGAAATTGGCTTGCTTAAACAGGAGATTGCCAGACATTTAAAGAACAAGCAGTTTGATTAATAAATGAATCAAAATGGAGAATAAAATTATGTCCCGCGAAGCGGGATCCGCCTCCGGCGGAACAATTCACCGCTGCACGGTCTGCGGTTATATTTATCGTGATGGCGAAGCGCCGCCAGAGTGCCCAATTTGTCAAAATAAAGGCACTTTTGAGGAAATACCTGTAGACCAGATTAATTACGAGTTTTTTAAGGATTGCTGGACCCGTCAGGTTAAGTGGATGAATGCGACCAAGTATCAGAATGAAATCATGTTAAATCCTGATGAAGAAGTACTTAAGGAATTAGCCGAGGCAGAAGGGAATTTTTTGAAATCAGGCAAACAGGCCTATTGTCCCTGCCGTCTTTTGACTGGCAAGGAATTAGCAGACCGCAAAATAATTTGCCCCTGCTATTTTTATATGGGAGAAATTGAATTGCAGGGCAAATGCCATTGTTCGCTTTATTTGGTGAAAAAGTAAGGCGAAAATGCCCTGAAATGGAATGACAGACTTTAGTCTGTTACCGTAACACACTAAAGTGTGTCGATCCGAAAAGTGGGCGTTTCCGCCTGAATTAAAAAATAGAAATATGAATTTATTCTATAAAATAACTCGCTTATTTGGTCTGTTAATAATTTTAACCGGATTAATCTTGTTTGTTTACAATTTATATACTGGTTATTATGGCAGAGACATCTCGGGGTTTCTTTATTCAATAGGTGATTTAATGATTTTTGCATTGATCGGTTTTGGTATTTATAGATTAAACAAATGGCTGATTTTTGCTCTAGCAATTTTAGGAATTATACTTTTTATTAAACCTATTATTCAATTGGTACTTTTTGGGGATATAACTAGTGACTTCATAGGCAGAATAATTTTGGGAGTTTTGAGCATTTATTTTATAAGGAATAGAAACTATCTCAATAATAAAGTAGCAATACAAACTTATTTAAAGTCAAAAAGATTTTTTCAAATTTAATTGTGCATCGGTAATGAAGTCAAATTTAACACAACTTAAGAAAATGGCCAATACTTTGCGCCAGGATGTAATTAAAATGTTGGTTGAGGCAGGTTCAGGCCATTCAGCCGGGTCTTTGGGTATGGCTGATATTTTTAGCGCTTTGTATTTTAAGGTTTTAAATCATAAACCCAAGAAACCAAACTGGGCTAATCGCGATCGCTTGATTTTATCCTGCGGTCATATTGTACCTATTCGCTATGCGGCCATGGCAAGAAGCGGCTATTTCCCAGTTAAAGAATTAAAAACTTTGCGTAAATTGGGTTCGCGCTTACAAGGCCATCCTTCTTATGTTGATATGCCAGCTTTGGAAAGTTCTTCAGGTCCTTTGGGGCAGGGAGTTTCAGTGGCAGTGGGCAAGGCCTTGGCTGGTAAAATGAACCGAAAGAAATATTTTGTTTATTGCATCACCAGTGATGGCGAGCATGATGAGGGCCAGACCTGGGAAGCGATAATGACAGCAGCCAAATATAAGCTGGATAATTTAATTTTTATTTTAGACAGGAATAAGATTCAGATTGATGGCTATACCAAGGATATAATGCCCCTGGAGTCGCTTAAAGCCAAATACGAGGCGTTTAATTGGTTTGTGTTGGAAATTGACGGAAATGATATAGAGAAGGTACTTAAAGCGACTGAAATAGCCAAGAGAGTTAAAGATCAGCCCAAAGTTATAATTGCCCACACAATTCCTGGCAAGGGAGTGAGTTTTATGGAAAATAAATGGGAATGGCATGGGCGGGCTCCCAGTAAAGATGAGGCGGAAAAGGCATTAAAGGAACTACAAAGAGCCCTTTAAATCCGAAATCCAAAATCCGAAATTCTAAACAAATTCAAATGTTCAAAATTCAAATATCAAAACAAATAGAATTAAAGGCCTGTCGCGATGGATTTGGCGAGGCGCTTTTGGAATTGGGCAAGAGAAATAAAGATGTGGTGGTGGTCAGCGCTGATTTAGCAGAATCAACCCGTTGTCTGGAATTTGGTAAAAAATATGCCGAACGGTTTTTTGAAGTTGGCGTGGCTGAACAAAATATGGCTGGCGTGGCAGCTGGCTTGGCTTTGGAAGGTAAAATCCCTTTTATGTGTTCTTTTGGTGTATTTAGCCCGGCCAGAAACTGGGATCAAATTAGAATCTCAATTTGTTATAATAAAGCTAATGTGTTGGCTGCGGCTAAATTTGAGGGACCTGTTTATATACGCTTTGCCAGGGAAAAAAGTCCAATTATGACCTTGCCTAAAACTAAATTTAAAATCGGCAATGCAGAGGTTTTTAAAGAAGGTGATGACGTGACAATTATTGCTTGCGGGTCAATGGTTTACGAAGCGCTTTTGGCTGCCAAAGAATTGAAAAAAGAAAAAATTCAAGCAGAAGTGATAAATTGTCATACTATAAAACCAATTGATGCCAAAACAATTATTCGTTCAGCTAAAAAAACAAATCGGGTAGTAACTATTGAAGAACATCAGGTTAATGGGGGATTAGGCAGCGCAGTGGCTGAAGTTTTAGCGCAAAATTACCCTGTGCCAATGAAAATAATTGGCATGCCGGATAAATTTGGGGAGTCGGGGACAGGGAAAGAGCTTTTAGATAAATATGGGTTAAATTATTTAAATATAATTAAGGAAATTAAAAAATTAATTTAATAATAATTAAATTTAAAAAAATGAAAAAAGTTATTTTATTCTCACTTTGTTTGTTGTTAGTTTCAAACTTTTATTTTCTACCAACAGCTAAGGCCGAGGTATCTATTATTATTAGTAATATTCAAGTGACGCAGATTACACCGACAAGTGCCACTGTTTCTTGGCAAACAAATATTAATACTGATAGTAGGGTAATATATGGTGAATCCGAGACATCATTATTTCGTTCTTTCCAAAATGAAGAGCAGTTGGCCGTGACAACACATCAAGTTGTGTTGACTGCTTTACTGCCTGCCACAAAATATTATTTTAAAGTGAGAAGTATCCCAGAAATAACACAGGGGGTAGCAATCGCAGAATCATTAGTTAACAATTTTACAACATTGAATCCTATTATTGTTAATTTCTCTAATGTTCAAGTAACTGGTAAATCAACCGATTCCTTTATTTTAGAATATGATACAAGTACTCCTGATTATAACGGAATAAGATACGCAGCAACTTCCGAAGGTCTAGATAAGGCTAACAATAATATGATAGGCTCGGTAATCGCTGAAAGTGGAATACCAGTTTTAAGTATAAAACCGACACATCATAAGTTTTATATTTCTGGCGGACCTGTCGCTGGTGGTCTTGGCACATGGTTTACAGGAAATATCGTCTATTATCAAATTTTTAGTCAGCTAGGAGTGACCCCTGAAATAAAAAGCCAAATTTATGAATATATTATTCCAGCAGCTTCGACCAAGCTTAATATTTCTAATTTTACATCAGAACTAGGTGTAGATAGCATTAAAATTACTTGGCAAACAGATAGGCTGGCAACAAGTAAAATTTATATTAAACTTTCATCAGAACTTAATTATCCTAATCAATATGCCTGGGCATGGAGCAAATCTGAAAATTTGAAATTTAGTGATGATACTTTAACTCAGAATCATCAATATACTATTACAGGTTTAACTAAGGGGACAAAATATTCTTTAAATATTGAAAATTTTGATAGTAATAAATATTATGCCCAATCTTTATCGTCTTTTACGACATTACTCCAAGAAGCAACTCCTCTTTATAAACCCAATTTGGCTTCTAATCCTAATCCAAAAGATGAAAGTCAGCTAACGCAAACCGATCTTAATAGTGATGGCACAATTACTTTAAGCTGGACTGGCTCTGATCCTGATACAAATACCAGTGATTTAAGATATGATGTATATTGGGGTTACCCATTGAATATGCCTAAAATATGTTCAGGCCTAATACATCCTACCTGCAAATCATCTAAAATTACGATTTTTGATAATTATTATAGTTGGACTGTATTCACTTATGATCCTCAGAATAATGCATCAACAAGTGATGAATATTGGCATGTGATGGTCAAATCAGCTGCTGCTACGACTCCAACTGCAACTACACCAAGTACCGCTACCTCTTCTACGGCCACTCAATTTGTCCAGCAAGAAAAAGCATTAGTAACAAATATCGACACCACATTAACCAATCGCTTAAATGGTTATATACTTTTGCAAGTGCAAAATGCTGGCCAGGCCTGGTATGTCGATCCTATAAGTGATTTTAAATATTATTTGCCTGACGGTTCATCAGCATATTCTGCTTTGAGAAAATTTGGCTTGGGCATTACTAATGCTGACTTGGCAAAAATTCCAGTGGGTATTGAATCTCGTTTCCAGGATACTGACACTGATGGCGATAAGTTGCCTGATAAACTTGAAGAGGGGCTAGGGACAAATCCAAATAGCCAAGATAGTGATGGCGATGGTTATCTTGACGTAACTGAAATACAAAATGGTTATGATCCCTTAGGCAGTGGCAAACTTAATATTGATACAATTTTGGCTAATAGATTAAAGGGTAGGATTCTATTGCAGGTTCAATCAAAAGGTGAGGCCTGGTATGTTAATCCCAAGGATGGCAAGCGTTATTATATGAAAGACGGTCCTGCTGCTTATGAGATAATGAGATATTTAAGTTTAGGTATTACTAATAGCGATCTTAGAACTATTCCCGTGGGGAGTCTATAAGTTTTATGAAAAAACAAAAACAACTTTACATTTTACCCTTTGATCACCGGGCGACTTTTGCCACTGGTTTATTTGGTTTTAAAGAGCCATTGGCTAAAGAGCAGCATAATAAGGTCAAGGAGGCCAAACAAATGATTTGGCAGGCATTTATGGTTGTTCAACGCCGATTGAAATCGGCGTTACCCGGCGGGGAATCGGGAATTTTAGTAGACGAAGAGTTTGGTTCTGAAATTTTACGGGCTGCTAAAAAATTAGGCGCAGTTACTATTTTAACCACTGAAAAAAGCGGACAGCTTGTTTTTGATTTTGAATATGGCGCAAGATTTGGCGCGCATATTTCAAAGTTTAAACCCAATTATGCCAAAGTTTTGGTGCGTTACAATCCAGTTAATAAAAAAGATAATTTGGTCCAGCTAAAGCGTTTGAAAAAGATTAATGATTTTTGTAAAAGCAAGAAAATCGGTTTCCTTTTTGAATTACTCGTGCCGAGCACACCAGCGCAATTTAAAAAATATAATAAAAGTTATGATTTAAAAGCTCGGCCGGCTTTGACTATGCAAGCAATTAAGGAAATCCGCGCCTCTGGAGTTAAACCAGATATTTGGAAACTGGAAGCAATGTATAAACCCAGTGACTGGCAGAAAATTATTAAATTAATTGGGGAAGATGAGAAAATAATTGTTTTAGGTCGAGCAGGTTTATTTTAATTGCTGATAATTTTCAGTATTTTATTGATTTGTGGGAAAGAATTAAGTATTAAGCATTAAGTAATAAGTATCTAAAAATATGCATGATATAATTTCCATTGGTTCAGCGACAAAAGATGTTTTTTTAATTTCCAAAGATTTTAAATTAATCAAATCCAGCCAATTTAAAACCGGAGTGGGCGAGTGTTTTGCTTATGGCTCAAAAGTTGAATTGGGCGATATTTATTTTGATACTGGCGGCGGAGCCACCAATTCTGCTTGCACTTTTGCCAATTTTGGTTTAAGGCCCGCAGTTGTTTCTAAAGTTGGCAAAGATATTTATGGCTTAGAAATTTTGCATGTTTTGGCAGATAAGGGAGTTAATATCTCTAATATTGCGACTGATAGAAATCATAAAACAGCTTATTCTACAATATTGGTAGTGCCAGCAGGTGATCGTACGGTTTTGGTTTATCGCGGGGCCAGCGCAAATTTTTCTGCTCAAGATTTTAATTGGCAAAAATTAATGACCAAATGGTTTTACATCACTTCCCTGGCTGGCAATTTTTCTGTCTTGAATAAAATCTGGTCATTTGCCAAAAAGAAGAAAATGAAAATTAGCTGGAATCCGGGGAGTGATGAATTAAAAGCTGGCCAAGCCAAATTAGCCAAACTAATGAAACAGGCCTATATATTTAATGTTAATAAAGAAGAAGCTGAAAAATTGACTGGCAAAAAAGAAATTAAACAGATGTTCGGGGTGATAAATAAATTAAGTCCTGGCTATAATTTGATTACTGACGGAGCTAATGGCGCTTATTTAAGCGATGGCACTTTAATTTATTATGTTAAGGCCTTGGGCAGTAAAGCTATTAATACAACCGGTGCAGGTGATGCTTTTGGCTCGGCTTTTTGCACTGGCCTGATTTTAAAAAACGACTGGGATTATGGTTTGCGCTTGGCAATTTTAAATTCCAATGGGGTAATCCAGAAAATGGGCGCTAAAAATGGTTTGTTAAAACACATTCCAACGCAGATTGAATTAGATAAAGTTAGAATATCAATTCTCAATTAACAAGACCAGCTGTCTTTGTGTCATTCAGAGCATTGCGAAGAATCCTGGCAGTAATAGATTCTTCACGGAGCCTGCCCTGAGCAAAGCGAAGGGTTCAGAATGACAGCTGGTCTTAGAGTTATGCACAGCTTTCTCTTGCATAATTTTTTTATTTATTTTATTATTTTTTTTAGATAGACATTTAATTAAATAATTGTTCATTAAGTAAAATAATTATGTTTGATCCATGTCCTATTTGCGAGCATGATCCTTGCACCTGTGAAAATGATTACATTTATCATGAGCCGACAACAGCAGATACTGATGATGAATAGCTTAAACGTCCCCGCCCAGCGGGGCGTTTTTGATTTGATAAAATATGAAGTTTTTGCTAAAATTAAAACAAATAGTTAAATAAATAAGTATAATTATATATGGATAAAAAACCTGAAATTTTCTATGAAATTGAATTAAAAGCGCTTTTGGACGAGCAAGAATATCAAAGGATTGATCAGCTATTGGCTGGAGATAAGCGCTTTAAGCTTTTTAATACTGAAACAATTAAAACCTCTTTTTTTAAAGACCGAGAGAAAAATGACGTGCGTTTGCGCATTTCTGATAAGACCTGCGAATTTGTCTATAAAAAAGGCCTGGTTAAGGAATACTGCCGTTTGGAAATAAAAATTCCCCTGCAGAATAAGGAAACTCTGGAGCATTTTATTGAGGTGATGCGCCTTTTGCCTTTGCACCCTGAAAGAGGCACCTTAAAGCATAAAAAAGAGTATTATTATAAATATAATGGTTTTGATTATATTGTCTGCCTACAGCATTTGGAAAATTTTGCTTATATTTTGGAAGTGGAATTTTTAGCCCAGACGCCAGCTGAAAGCGAGTTTCATATTAAAAACATTCATGAGATATTTGAAGATTTGAAAGTGGAGGTGATTAATGGCGAGAAATTTATGGAACGTCTTTATCATTATATTGCTGGAGAAAATACAATTAACTGGCCGTTATGAATTAAGTTATATTAAGTTTTATGAAGTTATATGAGGTTTTATGAGGTTGCTTGGATAAATTATTTATTTAATTGTTAATATGAATCTATATATTATCGCCACTCCCATTGGGAATTTGGAGGATATAACTTTAAGAGCTTTAAGGATTTTAAAAGAAGTGGATTTTGTTTTGTGCGAAGACACGCGTGTGACCAGAATTCTTTTGGACAAATATGAAATTAAAACTTCTACAATTTCCTATTTTCAGCATTCAAGTTTGACCAAGGTAAATCAAATAATTGAATTACTAAAATCAGGCAAAAATTTGGCTTTAGTTTCTGATGCAGGTACACCTGGAATTTCTGATCCAGGCAATAAATTGATTGAAATGGTTTTGCAGGAATTGCCTGAAGTAAAAATTGAACCAATTCCCGGACCGGCAGCAGTTATTTCAGCTTTATCAATTTCCGGCTTGCCGACTGATAAATTTGTTTTTTATGGCTTTTTGCCCCACAAAAAAGGCAAGGAGAAAATTCTCAAGGAAATTATTGACAATAAATTTACTTCAGTTTTTTACGAATCAACACACAGGATTTTAAAGACATTAACTAAATTGCAGGATTTAGGATTAGATAAGCAAGTCGTGGTTTGCCGGGAATTGACTAAAAAGTTTGAGACAGTTTATAGGGGGAATATTCATGAAGTTTTATCTGAACTAGAAAAAGGGGTTGTCAAAGGGGAGTTTGTCGTGATCGTTGGTTGAGGGCCAGGCCTAGGCCTAGACTGGCGAAAACGCCCTGGAAAATAAACCCCTAAAGGGGTAAATCCTGAACAGGAGTTAAGGCTTTAGCCTTTTATATAACATAATAATACCAAGGGGCGTTTTCGCCCAGATAAAAATATGATTGAAAAAAAATTAGGCAATAAAAAATATTATGAATTAAATGATGAAGAATGCAGGAAAATGTTGCAAGTTGCAAAAGAGGCGATGGTAAATACTTTTCCGGATAGTAATAAGGGTTTTGCAGTGGCTGTCATGACCAAAGCAGGCAATATTTACCCCGGTGTTTCTTATAATTCAGATACTTATACTTTAACCATGCATTCTGAAGCGACTGCCCTAGCTCATGCGGCAATTCATGGGGAAAAAGACATTGTGGCTATTACCGGCCCCAATTGCCATATTTGCAAGCAATTAATTTATGAAAGCAGCTTAAAGTCAGGCATTGAGGTTGTTGTCATTATTGAAGAAGATAACCAGATCAAACAAATAAAAATTTCCGAAATGATGCCTTACCCCTGGCCAGAGAAATAATAATTATAATTTATGGCAACATATTTAATTTTTGGCGCAAGCATAACTTATGGTGCTTGGGATACTGAAAAAGGCGGCTGGGTACAGCGACTAAGAAATTTTATTGAAGAAAAAAATGAGATGTCAGACATCGTTTACAATTTAGGAATTTCAGGTGAAACAACAAATGATATATTAAAGCGATTTAAAATTGAAACAGAGCAAAGACTTAAAGAAAATTGGGGAAAAAGTCCCGTGATTATTTTCTCTCTTGATATAAATGATTCAATTACCCTAATAAAAGAGAATAAGCTGATGATTCCAATGGAAAAATGTAAAGAAAATTTGCAGGAATTGTTAGGTTTAGCCAAAAATTATACTGATAAAGTAATTGTTGTTGGTCCTAGCAGTATTGATGAAAAAGTTGCTAATCCTTGGGACGAAAATATTGAATATTATAATAAAGATATTAAAGAGAACAATGAAATAGCAAGAAAGTTATGTGACGAAAATCATATTTTATTTATAGAAATGTTTAATATTCTAGAAAAAGATGATTTAGAAGACGGTTTGCATCCAAATGCCCAAGGTCATGAGAAAATATTTCAAATCGTGAAGGAAAATTTAATTAAAAATAAAATAATATAATTTATGCCAGTAAAAATCCAAAAACAAAATATTGGAAATGCGGGTGAATATTATTTGGCCTCGCGGCTATCAGCAGAAAATTTTATTGCCACTATCACATTAGGTCGTGCTGAAAGATATGATATTTTAGCAGTTAATCCTAGAGGTAAAACTATTAAAATTTCAGTAAAAACAGGTTATTTGTCAACTGTAAAAGGATTTCCTCTCTCAGAAAAAGATGAGGTGGGTGCTTCAAGTGATTTTTTTTATTGCTTCATCAAGTTGAATGAATTTAAATCAGAGCCTGATTTTTGGATTATTCCTAGCGAAAGAGTAAATAAGGTTTTAAAAAAATCGGAGGAATTATATAGAAATATGCCAGGCAGAAGAGGTCAAAAAAGAAAGGGATCTATCCTGAGAATAATACCACTCGTTTCAACGGATTTTTATAGAAGACTATATCCGGAAAAATGGGAGGAGGAGTTGAATGGTTATTATAAAAATATTGAGCAGTTGATGAAATAAGGATATTATCTAAAATATTTTTAAAATTATTTAATTTATGCTTAAAGCTAAAAAGCAAGAAAAATTTTATGTGACTACGCCGATTTATTATGTTAATGATGTGCCGCATATTGGACATGCCTATACCACGATTGCCGCAGATATTTTGGCGCGCTATTATCGCATGATTTTAGGCGGGGATAATGTTTGGTTTTTAACTGGCACAGATGAACATGGTGCCAAAATAGCCCAGGCAGCGGAGAAAAAGGGGATTACGCCGCAAAAGTTTAGCGACGAAGTGGCGGCGCAATTTCAGGTTGCCTGGGATGAACTGGATATTTCCCATAATGATTTTATCAGGACAACTGAAAAGAGGCATGAAAAAGTGGTCATTGATTTTATGAAACAGCTGAAAAAAGCCAAAACGCCTAATGGTCGCGATTGCCTTTACGAGGCAGAATATGAAGGTTTTTATTGTGTTGGTTGCGAGTCATTTAAAGCAGAAAATGAGCTGGTTGAACATAAGTGTACTGATCATCAAAAGGTTTGCGAAATGATCAAGGAAAAAAATTGGTTTTTCAGATTAACTGATTATGTGGAAATCCTGACTAAATTAATTAGCAATAATGATTTATTAATCCAGCCGGAGACGCGCAAAAATGAAGTTTTGGGTTTGCTTAAAACCGGGTTAAAAGATGTGGCGATTTCCCGCCAAAAAGTGAAATGGGGGATTGAACTGCCTTTTGCCAAAAAACAAACAGTTTATGTCTGGGTTGATGCTTTAATTAATTATATTTCTGCTTTGGGCGGCACTAAAGGCAAATTGTACAAGAAGTTTTGGCCAGCTAATGTGCATTTAATGGCCAAGGAAATTTTAAAATTCCACGCCGTAATTTGGCCAGCCATGCTTTTGGCTTTAAAACTGCCTTTGCCTCGGGAAATTTTTGTGCATGGCTATTTTACTATTGATGGCAAGAAAATGAGCAAATCACTGGGTAATGTTATTGCTCCTGATGAATTGGTTTCTAAGTATGGCACTGATGCGGTAAGATATTTGCTTTTGTCGCAATTTGGTTTTGGCACGGACGGTGATTTTAATAAAGCCAGATTAGATAATCAGTACAATTCAGCTTTGGCCAATGAATTGGGCAATTTGCTTTCCCGCGTTTTAGCCATGACAGAAAAATACCATAATGGAATAGTACCCAAATATCATGTTGATTATGATAAATTTTTTGCTTTTGATCTAAAAACAGATTGGGATAGATATGATTTTTTTATGAGAAATTTAAAATTTGATGAGGCCTTAAACGTGGCCTGGGAAAATATCAGGCGCTGCAATGCTTATGTTGATAAGGAAAAACCCTGGGAATTAGCAAAGCAAAATACTCATGTTTTAGCAGATGTAATGTATAATCTTTTGGAAACTCTGCGCCAGACAGCGATTATGATTTGGCCATTTATGCCCCAAACCGGCAATGAAATTTTAAGCCAGCTTGGCTTTGATCCAGCCCAGGAGGAAAAAAAGTCCATTGGAGAATTAAGAGAATGGGCAATTTTGCCTTTGGGTCAGCCAATTAAAAAGGGTAAAGTTTTATTTCCTCGCTTAGATTAATTAATAAATTAAAATAAAATAATGACTGGTCTAATAGGAATTAGTATACCTTGGTGGATATATTTTCTGGCAGTATTGATTGTAGCTTTGATGTATTGGTTTATTAAAGAGTGGTTGTAATTGAGAGTTTATAATTATTTAATATAAAATTAATTTTTTAAAGCAATAAATTATGACTTTTTTTGATTTAATTTTATTAATAATTTTAGGCGGCTTTGTCATGTTTGGTTTATGGTTTGGCCTGATCCATACGTTGGGATCATTTGTGGGCACATTTGCCGGCGCTTTTTTTGCCGGGCTTTGGTATGAGCCCTTGGGCAAATGGCTGGAATCCATCTTTGGCCATCCTAATCTGATGAGAATTTTTGCGTTTATTTTTATTTTTATTATTGCCAACCGCCTGATTGGCTTTGCTTTTTATGTACTGGATAAAATTTTTAATTTTTTGACGATTATTCCTTTTTTAAAAACTATCAATCGTCTGCTCGGCGGAATTTTGGGCTTTTTTGAAGGTGTTTTATTTCTGGGCTTGTCATTATTTGTGATTGCGCGCTTCCCACTTTCTGATTGGTTCACCGGTGTTTTGCAGGCCTCAAAATTTTCACAATGGTTTATTGGCGTCTCGGGTATTTTACAATTAATGCTGCCAGAATTATTAAGACAGATTCACGCGGTAATATAAATTAAAAATTTAAAATTAAAAATTCAAAATTGCAATCCAAAATTTTAAATTTTAATCTGTAATTTTACATTTTGCATTTTGAACTTTAAATTATGCTAATAGATTCTCATGCGCATATAAATTTTAAGGAATATGACGCTGAATTAGACGATGTAATTCAGCGTTCTTTAGATAATAAAACCTGGATTATCAATGTTGGGTCAAATTATGAATCAAGCCAGAAAGCTGTTGAAATAGCGAATAAATTTGGATTGGGAGTTTGGGCTGCAATTGGTTTGCATCCGATTCATTTAATAAAAGATATAGAAGAAAAAACTGAATTTGAAGGCCAGGAAACCAGTTTTTTTACGCCCAAAGAAGCTTTTAATTATAATAAATATTATGAATTAGCCAAATCAAGCGATAAAGTTGTGGGCTTGGGCGAAACTGGTTTGGATTTTTTTCGTTTAGCCGATGATAAACATTCGATTGCCAAAGTTAAGGAAATGCAAATTAATGTTTTTAAAGAATTTATTAAATTAGCCAAAGAAACTGATTTGCCTTTGATTTTGCATTGCCGGGGCGAGGAAAAAGATCCTTTGGCTGTCTATGATACAATGCTGGAAATTTTAGAGCTGGAAACAGGCGATTGGCGGTCTGAAGGGAATAGGGGAGTTATCCATTGCTTTGGCGGAAATTTGGGTCATGCTTTGAAATTTATTGACTTGGGATTTTACATTGGCTTTACTGGTATTGTGACTTTTAAGAATGCTAAAGATTTACAGCAGATCGCAAAAGAAATTCCCTTAGATAAAATTTTAGTAGAAACTGACGCGCCGTTTTTAGCGCCAGATCCTTATCGCGGCAAGAGAAATGAACCTACTTTTGTGCGATATGTTGCGCAAAAAATTGCTGATTTGAAGCAGGTAACTTTTGAGGAAGTGGAAAAGGCGACTTTTGAAAACACAAGTAATCTGTTTAAACTTTAATCAGAAATAATTCAAATTGGAGCGCTCTTATAAAAATTAAGGGCGCTTTTTTGTATAAACTAATTTATTGACATAAATTATAAGATTTGCTAAGTTGTAATATGGTTTGTAGTAGGATTGCAGCTTGACAATTGAATGAAAAAATTACGCAATTACGAGGAAAGGAGGTGCGAAGTGATATTTGAAGTTATTTTATATTGTGTGATCATTATTTTAATCCTGTTAATCTTAATTAATCTGTTTATACTGATTAAACTGCTTGTCCAGGGAATTAAAGGCAAGGGAGATAAGGTTTACAGATTAAAAAAGATCTTACACTCGATTTTCCTTGCTTTTATGAGGACAGGCAAAAGATATACTGATTTTGGTCAGTATGGCCAAGGTAAAATCACTAAAGAAACAGTTGCGCTTGGAGCAGCTTTTGATTTAGGCGTACAAGCACTGGAAAAGCATGATCCAGCAGTTGGCATGCGTAAAAAAATTAAAGCCCAAATCGAAGAGGCAATTGTAATTTTGGATAAGGCCAAAGCCAATGCTCTCAAGCATCAGTCAAAAGAAGCGCAAGCTTTGGTACTGGATTGTTATGAAGCGCTGCAAGTGCTTTTTAACAGTTTAGATCAACTGGAATCAATTACTGAAACAATTGAGCGTATTAGCAAAATAAAAGAGCAAGCGCAAATTATTGCCGAAGCTCCGACCTTTAATGATGAGGACAATGCTCCAAATAATTCTGGCACGCAAGCTTCAAAAAACTATTATGATATTTTGCGTCTGGCAAAAAATGCCACTACTGAAGAGATTAAAAAAGCTTATAAAGATTTGGCTAAAAAATATCATCCTGACTTGTATAGCCATCTAGCTGATGACCTAAGAGCTGAAGCGGAAAAAAGATTCAAAGAAATCAATGAAGCTTACCAAACCTTAGCTGATCCCCAAAAACGTCGGGATTATGACCTGACTCTTTGATAATAAAGGAGGAAACTGTGACTAGGGATATCAGGAAAAAAGAAAAGGGAAGTGGTTTAAACAAACCTACTGGCGCGCCTGATTTGAAAAAAATGAAAGCGCAGCTTGCCTCAATAATGCCGCCTGGCAGCAAGTTGGCCAAAGTGGTTCAGCCAGCTGCGGAAAGATACGCCACAAAGCCGTCTTTACAAGTGGTAATGATGTTTGACATTACTGGCAGCATGTTTCCATATTTTGAACTGGTCAGGAAAAAAATTCAAGACATAATATCAGCTGTAAAAAAGGAAAGTCCTGATGCTGAATTTGCCATTTTTGCTTATCGCAATCACGGCGATGAAGACAAATACAAGCAAATCTATTACACCTTTCCTTTGAGTCGCAATCTGGAAGCCCTCTTTTCTTACCTTTGTACCATTACCAAAGGTGGGGGCGGGCCAGATGCTTTAACTTGCTTGGAAGATTGTTTGATGGAAGCAACTAAGCTGGCTTGGGATGTGTCTTGCCCTAAAGCCATAGTCATTATTGGCGATATGCCGCCTCATGGCGTACTTGATTCAGTCGCTCATTGTTATAAGGGCATTGATTATCGCCAGGAAGTTGGTAAACTGAAAGCCAAAGCAGTTAAAATTTACACTGTCTATTGCGAAAGCCAAAATTCTAAAAGCCAGAAAGTCAGGGATTTTTACCAATCTTTGGCCAAGGCCAATTACGGCAAATTTTTGGAGATAGCTGATTTAGACATCCTGATTGAGCTTTTAATCGCTATCTGTTTGAAAGAAACCGGTAATTTGGACAAATTCCTAAAACAGCTTGAACAAACCGGCCAATTAAAAGAGCCGCAAAAGAAAGCGCTGCTAATGCTGAAAGGTTAAGGCCAACTTTTAAACTAAAAGAAAGAGAGGTGTAAACATGAATTATAATGGGATTATCTGGATTATTTTCAGTCTAACAGCTATAATCGTGGAAATTATTTTGGTTAGTCGCTTCAAGCCAGGAAAAGAAACAAAAATGAATATCATAGGCATGCTGGCCGTTTTAGCCATATTTTTATATTGTTTCAATGAAGTGTTAATTGAGGGCTCTGAATCATTAGACCTATGGTTCTCACCAGCTTGGTATATCTGGTTAATTTTAATTCCTATATCACTGGTCGTAGGAAATATTCTGATTAGGCACTTACGCCAAAAGAAAAAGTCAAAACTTCTGATCATTGCCTTGATAGTGGTTATCTTAATTTTTCTGTGGGGGCTCTACACTGTTATACCGCCTTTACAAAATAAATTTTTCCCCCTGGAAACCAAAATTCAAGCCAAGATCATCGAGCTATCCAGCTTGCGCGAGCGGTTGGATAAAAAAAAGCAGGAAGTTTCAATGCTTATTCAAGACTACCAAGATGGGATAGGCGAGATTAAGGATGAAATACGCAATGAACAAAACGAAAAAGGGATCACCACTTATGAACAAGCCAGCGCTGACCACCGGATTAAATATGATCTGGCTTTAATCCAAAGAAAGCAGGCCTACATCCAAAAACTTAAGGAAATTAGCCTGCGGCTGGAGATTGGCACTCATGAGCTGGAATATCTGGGAAGAGAAGCAGCTGATGATGCCAAGATGGCTAAAATCTTGAGAAATGCAGAGACCGAGAGTTTAGTTGAGGAAATCAATAGGGTCATTAAAAAATATATGCCCGATGCCAGTAATCTGGTCATTAACATTGATGAAAAAAGTATGCAAAAACCAGAAGAAATCTGGGAGGAAATAATTAAGGGAAAATAATCCTTTAAAACAAGTGTCTTAGGTTTATCTTAAGGCACTTTTTATTTTGTTTAACTATATTGACATTTTTTAAGAAACTTGTTAATTTAAGACATGGAATTGAGGGAATGTAATTTGACAACATAAAGTCAGAAATGTCAAGAAGAAAGGAGGTAATAGGATGGGAATATTATTTTGGCTAGCAATAGTCCTGTCAGTAATTGCAATTTTAGTTTCTATAGAATGTATCGTAAACCTATTTCAAGAAAAAGAAGAGATCTTGAGCATAATGATAGGTGTTGTATCGATAACGATTCTTGTCCTGGCTTGTGTTTTTATCCATACCAGTATCATGAAGCATTATTTTCCTCCTGAGAAGGTAATCCAGACTAAGATTTCAGAAATTCAAGATTTGAGAAAACGACTCAATGAAAAACAGGATGAGCTCGGGAAATTAATTCTTGAATATCAGCAGGGCGTTAATGATTTGAAAAAAGCCGTTAAGCGTTATTCGAGACGCCACCAGATCAATACTTTTGAATTGGCTCAAAAGGATAATGAAATAAGTTATAATTTGGCCTTAATTCAAAAGAAAGTAGCGTACATACAAAAATTACAGCAATTGGTGGCAAGGATGCAACAAGGCATGCAAGAACTGCAATATTTAGAAAATCAAGCAATTGATGATCTGAAAATTGTAAAAGCTTTGAAAAGTGAAGATACTGACAAACTAATTTCGGATATTAACACAGTAATAACAAAATACCTACCAGAAGCGGGGACATTACCGATTAATATTGATGAGAAAAACTTACCCTCCCCAGAGCAAATCTGGGAGGAAATAATTAAAGGAAAATAATCCCTTAATTAACAGGGTTATCAATAAGTATCTGCCTGACGCAGATAAACTGATGATTGCCATAGATGAAAAAAATTTGCCGTCTCCAGAACAGATCTGGCAACGGATTATTCAAGAAACAAATGCTGGGCATAAGCCATGACAAAACAGGAGGTGTAAAATGCTGGAGAGATTAAAAAGGAAATGGCCGTATTGGGCCTTAGCAATACTTTGCCTAAGCCTGCTACTGTTTTTACTGATCAGGTATGGCGAGGTCTTAACCTTTTTCCTGGTCATTCCGTGGATATTTCACAAGCTAACTAATTTAGGAATAAATGAATGGATTGCCTGGATTTTCACCATCCCCATCACTATTTTTTTCTTGTGGGGACTGAAGCAATCCCTTTCTAAACAAGCTGATAAAAAGAAACAAGGCTATATCATTTTGAGCCTTTTAATGTTTGCTTATTGCCTAGGCATGTATTTCATGCAAAGGGATTATGCTTTTGACCCTAAAACCGGCAAACCGACAAAGTGCTATGCGCCTACGCCTTACGGTTATGAAGAAGTCCCTTGCAGTTGGAAAATCCATCCAATTTTTGGCACAACTGTCATACCTGCCAACAAAGAATTGGTTACCTCAAAGATACTTATCAGAAGCGATTATCCCAAGGTTGAGAAGATCAATCCTACCAGGGATATGGCTTTTTTCACTCCTGATGGCCAGCCCTTGGCCTGGTATTATCAATATCCTGATGGGAAAATAGAAATTTTCCCCAGGCCTGGTTACCATCCGCAATTTAAGGTCGTGCTGGCACCTGTGACGCCTGAAATAGTCAATGAAATTTTCAAACAGCTTCAAGCCCAGGAATCAACTCAGAATATTGTTATTCACGATGACGCCAGCGCTCAGACCAATTCTCAGCAAACTGGTAAAAAAATCCCAAGCTTGGACGGCTTGAAAAATCTTTCGGAAGAGCTTAAGTCGCTCAATCCGAACAGATAAGAAAGAAAGGGGAGAAAAAATGGAGAAAGAGATAGGGAAAGAGGAACAGCAGGCAATCAGTCGCAAAGAGGAAAAGACGGCTTTAATTCTTCTTTTTATCGCCGTGCTTATTCAGACATTCACTTTCGCGTTTCTCTGGAACCCTGAGAAATTCCGCGAAGCAATCCAGAAGTTTCTCAATGCCCTTAAAAGCGGTAAAGACAAAGTGAAAAACACTTTTAAAAAAGAGAAACCGGATTCATAATCAATCAAGCCCTGTACTTTTAAATAAAGTGCAGGGCTTTTCTTTTTCTTGACATTTTAGCAAAATAGTTATTAGATTAGATTAAACAAAGCGATCTTTTAAAACCCTAAAAAGACCCCCAAAAAGGAGGAAGAAAATGAAAAAAATAATGGTTAGATCCGCGTTGTTAGTAGTGATTTTTCAGCTGTTTTTAATGTCTGCCTGCGGTTCAGGCGGAGGAGGTGGAAATGAAGGCGTACCTTACATTCCGCCGCCAGTCCCTAACAATCATGCGCCAATAATTGTTTCTCTGCCTCTCACTGTTGCTACGGCTGAAATCGAATATACTTACACTGTCAGCGCTGATGATCTGGAAGGCGATACCTTGACTTATGCCCTGGTAAATTTTCCCAGTGGCATGACCATTGATACAGCGACTGGCAAAATTACTTGGACTCCGTCTCTGGCTCAGGTTGGCAATCACAAAATTGAAGTGTCAGTCACTGACGGAGAGCTGAGTGATACTCAAAAATTTGCCATCAGGGTAATTCCCTTTGATAATGGCATCTTTTTCCAGCGCGGATGTACGCTGACCTCATGGTGGAACAATGATTATGAACAGCTTAAAGCCAAGCAAACCGTTGACAAGATGAAAGCTGATGGCTGCGAATTTGTAGCAATCTTAGTTACCCAGTATCAGGATACGATCAGCTCCACGATAATTTACCCAATTGTTACCAAAACCCCGAGCGATACAGGCATAATTCAGATAATTACTTATGCCCATTCCATCGGACTAATAGTAGCTCTCAAGCCGCATGTTGATGTGCTCTCAGGTGCTTGGCGCGGGGAAATAACTTTTACCCTGGAAGCTGATTGGCTGGCGTGGTTTGCCAGTTATCTCCTGTTCATCAATCATTATCTTGATTTGGCAGAAGCAAATCAGGTCGAGATGTTTATTCTCGGGACTGAATATAAAGCCACTGAATTCAGGGAAGCAGACTGGCGCGCGCAAATCGCCAATGCCCGGACAAAATTTTCCGGCCTGATAAGTTATGGCGCCAATCATGACAGCTATTTCAATGTCCTCTGGTGGGATGCCCTGGACTTCATTGGCGTGGACGCGTATTTTCCATTGACCAAAAGTTATTTCCCAACCGTGGCTGATTTAAAGACAGCCTGGCTGCCATATTTGAGCGCGTTGCAAAATTTTGCCACACTGCATGGCCAGGACATTGCCTTTCTGGAATTCGGCTACCAGAGCTATGATGGCACCAATATTTCACCTTGGTGGGCGCCGACTACTACGCCTGATTTGCAGGAACAGGCCGATTGCTATCAGGCAATCATGGAAAGCGTTTACAATTTGTCGTGGTTTAAAGGAATGTATGGCTGGAAGTGGTACTGGGATCCGATCCAGGACATTGATAAATTTGATGTCTATAATAAACCAGCTGAACTGATTCTGCGGGAATGGTACGCTGGTTATTAAAACCAAACTAATTAAGCGGTCCGTTGCATTACGGGCCGCTTTTCTTTTGCTTGACTTTTTTTTCAAAATAAGCTAAGTTAATAAATTAGAGACCCTTAACTTACAAAAAAGGAGGAAAGCAAAGTGATTTACTATTTGCTCTGCCGCAAAGCAGAAACAGCCAGTCCAATTGAATCTTCAGCCGATATTTACACAATTGAAGGCAAGCAATATATTGGCTATACTTTGGCTGAAAAACAAGAACCAATCTTTGAAGCTTTGAAAAAAGCAAATTTAAAAGTATTCAGAGTTGTTGAGCTTAATTTTCCTGATCCTAAGGATTCAAGCTCCAAAGCAAAATTTACTTTTATCCGCTGGGTTTTTATCTGCGATTCATAAGCTCTTTTCTAAAACAGGAAAGGGCTTTTAATTTTACTAAAAGCTTTTTTTAAGCTACGATTAAAATATGGATTTAGATAAATTAAATAAGATTTTAAAAAAAGAGCCGGCTTATCGCCTAAAACAGGCTTATGCTTTTATTTTTAAAGATTTAGTTGATAATTGGGACAAGGCCACTAATCTGCCTTCAGATTTGCGTCAGAAATTGAATAAAGAATTTTCACTCAATATAAAGGCAAAGGTTCTTGAAGCCAAAACTAAAGAATCACAGAAAGCTTTGCTGACATTAAGCGATGGATCAAAAATTGAAACAGTTTTACTGCGCCATGAAGATGGCAGAAATACTGTCTGTGTTTCTTCACAAGTCGGCTGCCCTTTGGGTTGCTTGTTTTGCGCCACAGGCAAAATGGAGTTTGCCAGAAATTTAGAAATATGGGAAATTTTAATGCAAGTTTTATTTTTTGCCAGGGATTTAAAAAAGAAAGGGGAGAGAGTGAGTAATCTGGTTTTTATGGGCATGGGCGAGCCATTTTTAAATTATGACAATGTCATGTCAGCTATTAAGATTTTAAATGATAAAGACAGCTTAAATATTGGGGCCCGGCATATCTCTATCTCCACCATAGGGATCACAGAGGGCATTAAAAAGCTGGCTAGTCAGTCATTGCAGATTAATCTGGCGATTTCATTGCATGCTCCCAATAATGAATTGCGCGTTAAAATTGTACCAATGAATCAGAATTACCCAATTGAAAGCATTTTAAAAATAGTTGATTTTTATATTAAAGAAACCAACAGACAAGTAATGTTTGAGTATCTGATGATCAATGATTTTAATGATTCGGAAAATGAGGCCTATGAATTGGTTGATTTATTGAAAAATTTAAAAAAATCGCTTTTTGTCATTAATCTAATTGCTTATAACCCCACTCAGGGCTTTAAAGCCTCACCAACTAGTAAAATTAAAAGGTTTAAAGAAATTTTAATTAAGAGTAAAATTAAAGTAACAGAACGTTATCGCTTTGGCCAGGACATTAAAGCCGCTTGTGGCCAATTAGCCGGTGAAGAATGTAATATTTAACTTAAATCTTATATCTTAAATCTTAAATCTAAATTTATGACCAGTAAAATTTTATTAACAATAGTGATAATTGCGGTCATTGTGGGTGGAATTCTTTTGGGTTTAAGATTATTAACTCCAGAGGACACCTGGCTTTGCCAAAATGGCGAATGGGTAAAGCATGGTGTGCCAAATGAGCCAATGCCAACCACACCTTGTCCAGGCGCAAATATAAATCAGAATGAAAATCGGAATGTTAATCAAAATGTTAATGTTGAACCAGTTAACAAGCCAGTCCCAACGTCTCCCACCACTGAAAAAAATGATGTTATTGTTACAAAGCCAGCAGCAAATTCTGAAATTACAAGCCCTTTGGAAATAACTGGCCAAGCTACTGGCGGCTGGTATTTTGAAGCTGTTTTACCAATTAAACTTTTAGATGCGAGTGGCAAAGAAATCGCGCAAACGCAGGCACAGGCGCAAGGCGAGTGGACAACTCCCGAATTAGTTCCTTTTAAAGCAACATTGAAATTTTCTGTTGATAAAGACCAGGCAGGAACTTTAATTATTATGAATGACAATCCTTCTGGCTTAGCGCAGAATCAAAAAGAATTTAAAGTCCCGGTTATTTTAAAAGCCGAGCAAATGATTATTAAGGTCTTTTTTGGCAATGAGCAGAAAAATCCCAATGCCATGGATTGCTCTTTGGTTTATCCAGTAGAACGGCAAATCGCTAAAACAACAAGCACTGCTAGAGCAGCTTTGACAGAGTTGCTTAACGGTCCGACAGATCCAGAAAAATCACAAGGATATTTTACTTCAATAAACACAGGGGTTAAAATTCAGAAATTAACTATTGTTACTGGCCTAGCTAAAGTTGATTTTGATGAAACCCTGGAAAAAGCAGTTGGAGGGTCATGCCGAGTGGCAAATATTAGATCCCAAATTACCCAAACTTTGAAACAATTTTCTTCTGTTAAAGAAGTCATAATCTCCATTAATGGCAGGACCGAAGATATTTTACAGCCATAAAAAGTTAATTAATATAAAAAGTAAAATAAAAACCTGCCTACGCTCATTGAGCTACGGCAGGCAGGTAAAATGAAATTGCATAAAAATTCACCCAAGAGGATTTATTTTAAGGGTGCGATTTATTACATTGTCATTAAGACAAAAAACAATTATCCCTATTTTAGGGAACCAATTTTTTGCGATTCGTTTATTGAGGATTTAAAAATTTGCAAGGGATTAAAGGGTTTTAAAATATACGCATTTTCAGTTATTTATGATCATATAAATTTGATAATTGAGCCAAACGAAAAGTTTAACATTTCCCGAACAATTCAATCTTTAAGGCGGAACGTTTCACGAAACACCAATATAATAATGAGATATAAACCAGGATTCCTCACGCACCTCGTAGGCGAGACAAGCTTGTCTCGCCTACGAGGATGGAAGCTGTTTAAAAATATCGGATCCGATAAAAAACTCCCATTTAAATGT
>JAPLYF010000037.1 GCA_026395675.1 Candidatus Parcubacteria bacterium | reverse complement strand
AAGTATAACCTTAAAATAAGATAGGAATAAGCCCTGAGCCAAAGGCTTCCCTTTGGGAAAAGGGGGCCTTCGGCCCTAAAATTAGCCCCAAAGGGGCCCCTTAAGGGCTAAAAAACTCTTTTTTAAAAGGGTTTTTTAATTTTAGCTATTGACAAAGTTATCATATTGTGATATTATAGGAAATTAGAAAAGATATTTTTAAATCTAAATAATATTAGAGAAAAATTTAAATTTTATGCAAAACTTACAATACTCAAAAATTTTAAAAACAAATTGGGAAATAGTGGCATTAATCATGGGTCTAGCCATACTTTTGGCATTAGTAATTAGCTTGGTCCAGCCATTCCAATACGCTGCTGCTACTAAAATTTTGATTATTCAAAAACAAGAATTAAATACTGATGCTTATACTGCCACTAAATCAGCAGAAAGAATTGGCCAAAATTTGGCTAATATTATTTTTACCTCTTCTTTTTATAATGATGTTATTGTCTCAAATGGCAGTATTGAATCTAAATTTTCACAAGACAGCACTGAAAGAAGGAAGGAATGGGAAAAAAATATTGAAGTTAATGTGGCGCCAGAAACAGGCCTTTTAGAACTTACGGTTTATGATACTGATAAAAATTTTGCTTCCCAATTAGTCAGATCAATTGCTTATGTTTTGGTGACTAAAGGCGCTGAATATCATGGCGGAGGCACTAATGTTGAAATTAAAGTGGTTGATGATGTTTTCTTAAGCAAATATCCAAAAAGACCAAATATCATTTTAAACGGCTCCTTAGCTTTGCTAATTGGCTTTTTATTGGGCAGTGCCTTGGTTGTTTTAAGCGAAGCCAAGAGAGTTAAAAAATTAAAAGAAGATAGCTATCCAATCCAGATCCAGAATGATTCGCGAGATTATGAAGCTGAGCCAAAGCAGGATTGGCAGCTGGCAGAAGCAATTGAGACTAATGATTTCGGTTTTGTGCCAGTCGAGGAATCAAATATAGATAATTTTAAACCCGAAAGAAAAACAGAAATTATTACCATGTATGATCACTTAAAATAATAATTTACTCTAAATAAGCAAAAAGACGGTCAAAATAAGCCGTTTTTTTGCTGATTATTTTTAAATCTCAGAAGATTTAAAATTGACAAAACCTTTTATTTATGTTAAAATTAAATAAATTTAATTTATTAAAAAATTTAAACAATATGGCGATAAATAAATTACCAAGTGATATTGTTATTGCAGTTACTTATATTTGTAATTCAAAATGTAGGATGTGCAATATCTGGAAAACAGAAAAGCTGCCAGTTTTAGCATTAGAAGAATATAAGAAACTGCCTAAAACTATCAGAGAAGTTAATCTTACTGGCGGTGAACCATTTTTAAGGCCAGATCTCGTTGAATTAATAAAATTATTAGTTGAATTAAATCCCAAGGTTAGAATTATTATTTCCACAAATGGTTTTGCTTCAGAATTAATTAAGCAGCGGCTAATGGAAATTTTGCCAATCAAACCAGATATCATTGTTGGTATTTCCTTAGATGGCATTGGTGAAATCCATGATCAAGTCAGGGGGATTCCCGGAGGTTTCGAGAAGGTTATGGCAACAATTAAAATACTTAAAGAATTAGGGGTTAAAGATCTTCATTTGGCTTTTACAGCCGGTGATTATAATATTAATGAGCTGCCCAAGGTATATCAGCTTTCGCGCCAACTGGGCATGGAATTTACGATCGCAGCTATTCACAATGCTGAAAGTTATTTTAATACGGTAGATAATAAAATAACTGAAATCAATGAATTTAAAAAAGAATTTAAAGGGTTAATTAAAGCAGAATTAAAAATTTGGGATCTCAAAAGATGGTTACGGGCATATTTTGCTTATGCCTTGATAAAATTTTTAGAAACTGGCAAGCGGCTTTTACCCGATTACTCCGGCATTGATAATGTTTTTATTGATCCCTTAGGCAATGTCTATCCAGCGACAATCTCCGGCTATTTAATGGGTAATTTAAAGGATTTTAAGGATTTTCGTGAATTATACACGAGCGAAAAAGCTCAGCAGGTGCTCAAGCTTGAAGAAATAGAGCAAAACTGGATAATCTGCACCGCACGCAGCGCCATGAAAAGGCATGCTTTTGCGGTTTTATTTTGGATTTTAAAGAATAAAATTTTGGGAGTTAATTTGTAATTAGCATGGAAATTTTTAAAGAAAAATTGACTTGGTTAATATTGGCGATTTTAGCTTTAATAATTATCTTTTTTTCTGTGGCCGTACTCTGGTCAGGGTATATTTTATTCGCCTTACTTTTTATTCTGCTTTTGACAATCTTTATTATCAAGCCAGAATTAGGAATTTACGCTATTGCCTTTTTATATCCATTCACTTATTTTGAATTTATTTATAGAGATATAGATGTGCCTTATGTGGATTTTGTAGCTTTAATTTTATTTGTGGCTTGGTGCCTTAAATCAATCTATCTATATTTAGAAAAAGGCCAAAAATTGAGCTGGAAAAATTTTCCAGCTTTGATTTTTATGTCCTTGTTTGTTTTGGCTGCATTTTTATCTTTGCTTAATGTGGATAGGGAAAATTTTTATATAGCGTTGAAGTATGTTTTTAGGCCAATTATTTTCTTTTATTTAATGTATGTAATATTACCCTTTAACATTATTAATAATCTAAAAAAGCTTTTTACCACTTTCAAAATAATGTTTGTTTTAGGCATAGGTCTCAGCATTATGGGTATTTGGTCTATAATATTAACCCCATCTATTCAATTAAAAAGGGCTACGCCAACAGCTATTTTCAGCATTTATCCCATGGGAACAAATCATAATTCTTTAGCCGAAGTTTTGGTTTGCTTAATTCCCATTGCTTTAATTTTATTTTGGTATGAAAGAGATGTATTTAAGAATATTTTTACCAGTTACCTGCCATATTTGAGCCTCATTTTGTTAGCGCCTATTATATATTTAATGTATAAATTATTTAGCCTGGGGGTCGTGGCCAGATCAGATGTTAATAGGTTAGATCTAATTGAATTGGCTTTCACTTTATTTAAAAATCATCCGCTTTTCGGAAATGGAGTCGCTACTTTTACAATAGTTCTTTCCCAGGCCAAGTGGTATATTATTGAATATGGGACAATACTTGATGCTCATGGCTTTATTTTTAAAACCATAGCAGAAACAGGATTATTCGGCACTTTAAGCTTTATTTCACTTTTGAGTTATATTTTATACATTTTATTAAAAACTTACCTAGCTAATAAAAAAGCGCCAAATGCTCTACTGATTTTGGGCGGATTTTTAGCTGTGGCAGGAGGAATTGCTTTTCAGTTGTTTAATACCAGTTATTTTGTGGCCAAATTATGGCTGCCAATTGGCTTAGCTTTAACAATATTAAAACTTACTGACAGTTATTTTTTTAGAAAAAATAAAATTCATGATAAATAAAATTAAAATCGTTTATATTATAAGTTCGTTTGCTTTGGGAGGAGCAGAAAGACTTTTACTGGATCTTTGCCGTAAATTGGATAAAGAAAAATTTGAGATTTATATTTGCTCAGTGACCGGTGGCGGACCCTTGCTTGGTGAATTTGAAAAATTAGATGTTAAAGTAAAAGTTTTTCAGAAGAAAACAAAATTAGGATTGGGAGTGATTTGGCAAATTTTTAAATATTTAAAGAGTATCAAACCGCAAATTGTTCATACTCATTTATTCGGGGGTGACACCTGGGGAAGAATTGCAGCCATCTGGGCCAGAGTGCTGATAATCATTGTTACCGAGCATAACATGAATTTAGACGAAAGTTGGTTGAAAAAGAAAATAAAATTAATTCTTTCCTGGTTTACAGATAAAATCATTGCTGTTTCGCAGGGTGTTAAAGAATACACAATTAAAATAGAGAAAATTAAGCCAGCCAAGATCGAGGTTATTTATAATGGCATTGATCTAGAAAAATTTGCTTGGCGCGGTTTTAAACCAATTGGCTTTGCTAATATTAAGGCGCTTGTTGTGGCTAGGCTGCACGAGCAAAAAGGCCATAAATATTTATTGGAGGCAATGCCTTTGATTTGTGAGAAATATCCTAATTTTATTTTAAATATTGTTGGCACAGGGAATTTACTTAAAAATTTAAAAGAACAAGCTGCGAATTTAGGAATTATTAATAAAGTTGTTTTTTGGGAGCAGCAGCTTGAAATTGAAAAAATTTTACCCCAAATGGATTTATTTATTTTGCCTTCTATCTGGGAAGGATTAGGCATTGCCATTATAGAAGCGCAAGCTGTGGGCGTGCCTGTCTTAGCTTCAAATATAGGTGGCCTTAAAGAATTAATTGAGCATAAAAAGACCGGCTTGCTTTTTGAACCTAAAAATCCGCAAGCGATTCTGAAAACAGTTGACTTACTGCTTTCTAATCCAGATTTAGTGAAGCAAATGGTAGAAAATGCGCATAATCAAGTCAAAGAAAAATTTTCCTTGGAGCAAATGGTTAAATCTTATACTGACTTGTATTTGAATTCAGTAAAAAACATTAATAATTCGTAAATTAGTATTTGATTAGTCCCGAAGGGATCCCTTTGGGATAAATTAGTATCCTTATGAAAATTTTAATGATCAACAAGTTTTTTTATCGCCGGAGCGGAGTGGAGGCCTATATGTTTGATTTTATTGATCTATTGCGTCAAAATGGACACCAGGTTATTGAATTTTCCATGCAAGATGAGAAAAATAATTACTCAAAATTCGCCCAATATTTTATTAAAAATATTGACTTTAATAAGCGGGAAGGATTTTGGAAAGATTTGCCAAAGGCCTTGCATTTGCTTTATTCTTTTGAAGCTAGAAATAAATTAGAAAAATTAATACTTAAGGAAAAGCCAGAGATTGCTCATTTACACAACGTCTATTTCCACTTAACCCCCTCGATTTTGGCAGTCCTAAAAAAATATAATATCCCAGTTGTTTGGACAATGCACGATTATCATTTAATTTGTCCTAATTATAAATTATTTACGCAAGATGCTATCTGTGAAAGATGCAAAATCCATAAATATTATAATTGTTTTAAATATAAATGCATTAAAAACACATCTGCTCAGAGTTTTTTGGCTATGCTGGAAATGTATTTGCATAAGGTCATTTTGCGCAGTTATAAATATGTTGATCTGTTTATTGCGCCTAGCAAGTTTATGGCAAAAAAATTAATTGAATGGAGGATTGAAAATGCGAAAGTCAATCAGGTTTATAATTTTATTTCAATTTCTTCTGCTTTCCCCGATGTTATAAAAACAGAAGAATTGGGGGAGGGCATAGTCTATTTTGGCAGATTGGGCGTAGAGAAAGGGATATTCGTGCTTTTAGAGGCAATGAAAAAATTGTCAGAAATTAAATTAAAATTAATTGGAGATGGGCCAGAACGGCCGGAAATTGAAAATTATATTCAAGCCAATAAACTTGATAATGTAACAATCCAAAGCCATTTATTAGATAAAAACAAATTATTTGAATTAGTGCAAAATTCCCGCCTGGTTGTTTTGCCGTCGATTTGGTATGAAAATAATCCAATTTCTATCTTGGAAGCATTTGCTTTGGGTAAAGCAGTGATTGGTTCAAATGTCGGCGGCATCCCGGAATTAATTAAAGATGGGCAGACCGGCTTTTTATTCAAACTTGGAGATCCAGCTGATTTGGCGAAAAAGATTAAAGAGAATTATAATAATTTGTCACTTTTGCGGAAAATTGGAGAAAACGCACGGAAATTTGTGAAAGAAGAATTTGGCGCAAAAAAGCATTATGAAGAAATTTTAAATATCTATAAAGGATTAGTCAAAAATTCGTGAATTTAGATTGATAAATTGCCTATTAACCATTGAATTAACTAAATAAAAATTAGAAAGAGATAATAAAATGTCACTTAAAGTAAAATTAGCCAAATGGATAATGAACCTTTTGCCTGCAAAACCTGAATATGACATATTGCATCCCCGTTCAGAAACTATTAATCATCAGAACTTTATTGAGGCCAATGAAGAAGAAAAAGAAAAGATTCTTTTTGCCATGGCCGAAAGTCATTATTTAGAGGATCAAAGAAAACCCTTTGACCATTATTTCCCTGGCTATGATTTAAAAAAATTACTGGCTGGGAAAAAAGTTTTGGATTTAGGCTGCTGGTGCGGGGGAAAAACTGTTTCTTATGCAAAAAGGTGGAATGTTAAGAGTATGTCAGGGCTAGATATTAATGAATATTTTATTAAGGCAGCAATATTATTTTCCAGCCAGAGGGAAAATAAAGATATTGAATATGATTTCAGGGTTGGCTTTAGCGAGGCCTTACCCTATGCAGATGAGACCTTTGACGC
>JAPLYF010000057.1 GCA_026395675.1 Candidatus Parcubacteria bacterium | reverse complement strand
AAAGCATTGAGCTAATTAAAAACAGCGGTTTGCCCCATGAATTCAGGACAACAGTTTTGCCAAAATACCATAATGCCAAAGAAATGGAAATGATTGGGCAAATGATTGCCGGAGCTGATAATTATTATCTTCAGAATTTTCGCAACCAAAAGACCCTTGACCCTTCTTTGGCAAATGAGCCATCATTTAGTGACGCTGAATTAAACAAATTAAAAGACATTGCTTTAAAATACGTTAAAAATTGCCAAATTAGAAATTAAATGACTATTTTTGCCAACAAAATATTAGCTTTAGTTAGACAAATTCCCAACCTTCGTCCCGCAAGGCGGGACTTCGGTTGGCAAAGGCCAAAGGCAGAGTAACAACTTATAAAATTTTGGCGTTAAAATTAGGTAGTGCTTCCTTGGCCAGGCCAGTTGGCAATGCTCTGCATAAAAACCCTGATTTAATTAATACTCCTTGCCATCGTGTGGTAAAAAGCAATGGCAGTATTGGAAATTATCAGTTAGGCCTTGCCAAAAAAATAAAATTGTTGCAAAATGAGGGTATTAAAATAAAGGCAGGTAAAATTGAAAATTTTACAGACGTCCTTTATAATTTTAATTAAATTAAAACATTTTTAGTTAAAATCTTTTTGGTTTTAGCTATTTAAAGGAATCATATGAAAAAGTGTAAAAAATGCGGGGCGCCGCTAGAGGGCTTTTTATATAAGACCATTGGACGTTTGATGAGGATCAAACCCTCTGAAAAGGATCAAGAAATGTGCAATAAATGCGAGGCAGGAACAGGGGAGGTCAACGAAACTGCCAAGCCAGCAAGTGTTGAAAAAGTAGAAGCTGAATCAGCAGTTAGTGAGGCCAAGCCGGAAGAAAAAAACATTTAATTTTTTTAAAAAAAATTAGAAGACGGAAAGAAGTTATTCTTTCTGTCTTTGTTTGGAGATAAATTATGCTTTTTAATGAACCTCAAACCGGAGAGAAAAAATCTGAACAAAAATTTATTGCTATAGTCATTATTTTGTCATTAATTTTTGGCGCTCTGGCGGGCAGCGGAGCGACTTTTTTAATTTTTCAGAATCTGGACAAATTTGGCACTTGGGGTCAAAAAGTGAGTCAGAAAATTAGTGCAGGAACAGGACAGGAAAAAATTACGGAATTAGATTTGGAATCAGCCACTATTGATGTGGTGAAAAATTCCAGCCCATCTGTAGTCAGCATCATAATTTCCAAAAACATTGAACCGACGCAAAATCCTGACTTTAATAATTTTTTCCAGTTTGGCTATCCTTTCCAATTTAATTTTAACCAACCCAGCCAGCCCAGCACACCCAATAATCAAAAGCCACAAAAACAGGAAATTGGCGGCGGCTCTGGTTTTATTGTTTCAGCCGATGGTTTAATTTTGACCAATAAACATGTGGTTAATGACGAGGCGGCTGATTACACGGTTATTACTAATGATGGTAAAAAATATATTGCCAAGGTTTTGGGCAAGGATCCAGTCAATGATCTGGCAGTTGTAAAAATTGAGGCCAAAGATTTAACGCCTTTATCTTTAGGCGATTCTGATAATATCCAGATTGGCCAGACAGTCATTGCGATTGGCAATACTTTATCAGAATTCAGAAACACAGTGACGCGCGGCGTAATTTCCGGCATTAATCGTACTGTCCAGGCCGGCGGCCAGGGTTTTAGTGAAACTTTGGAAGAGGCAATTCAAACTGACGCGGCTATTAATCCCGGCAATTCCGGTGGACCGCTTTTAAATTTAAAAGGTGAAGTTATTGGCATTAATACCGCGATTTCACAATCCGGACAATTGATTGGTTTTGCCATTCCCAGCAATGAGGCAAAGCAAGTGATTGAGAGTATTCAAAAATATGGTAAAATTGTCAGGCCGTTTTTAGGAGTGCGCTATGTGATAATCAATAAAGAAATTGCTGACGCCAATAAATTATCAGTTGATTATGGCGCTTTAATTACCAGGGGCCAGACAGCTGATGAAATAGCAGTAGTGCCTGGCTCGCCGGCTGATAAAGCGGGCTTGGTGGAAAACGATATTATTTTAGAATTAAATGGCCAGAAAATTGACGAGAGCCATTCCTTGGCCCGCTTGCTTTCAAAATACGCGCCAACTGATGAAGTTGAATTAAAAATACTGCACAAGGGCGAAGAAAAGACAGTTAAAGTTAAATTGGAGGAAAGGAAGGAATAATTTTAATGATTTCATAATGGTAAAACGAAGAAGCGATTCGCCAATCGCTTCTTCGTTTTATCTATGCGTATTGACAAAAATTTTAAGATATGCAAAAATAAAAAATCAACCTTTAACCAGCCCTCCTTCGCATCCATCCTCCGTAGCAGTAGCCTGCTACTGCGGAGGACGGGTGAAGCTACGGAGGGCTAGGAGGGAAAAATGAGAGCCATTGTGCCCAAGAAAGATGATTTGTTAACCATTGAATCATTAGGAGGTACATTCCAAAAGCCAGAGCAAGTTCACCCAAGCCAGCTTTGGGGAGGAAGTTTTAATTTCACAGGCCATGAACTCGATGAAGACGGAGGCGTTTACGCAGATCCAGACCAAGAAAGCTTGATTTCTCAGCTTAATGGTTCTCCTGCTGAAAGCTTTCATCAGGCAATGCGCCATCCTAATTATAGCCGACGGCGTAAGTAAAATAATTAATTTTTCCAAACAGCCCCGCGTCGCGGTGCTGTTTTTATATTGACGAGTTTTTTTATTTTCAGCTCTTTTCAAAAGAGTATTTTTTTGCTAAACTTAACCCATGAAAGAAGGAGAATTGATTACAAAACTTAAAGAATTGCAGAAAAAAATAAAGGAGGCCTGGGGGTTTCTTGAAATTGATGCCAAGGCAGAGGAACTTAAAAAATTGGAAACAAAAATGGGCAAGCCGACTTTTTGGCTGGATCAGCCCAAAGCTAAAAATGTCAGCCAGAAAGCCAGTGATTTAAAAAACGAGATTGAAACTTGGCAAAAGTTGAAAAACGAAACCACTGATTTTTTGGAAATGGCGAAACTGGATGAAAAAGATCAAACTGTTAATTTGAGACAAGAGATTGAAAAAAAATATTTAGAACTGGAGAAGAAATTTAGTGAACTTGAGTTTTTTCTTTTATTCAGGGAAAAGCATGATAAGGATAACGCAATTTTGGCTATTCATGCGGGCACGGGCGGAGTTGATGCCCAGGACTGGGCGCAGATTTTGATGCGCATGTATTTAAGGTTTTGCGATAAAAAGAATTTTAAGACCCAGATTCTGGATCAAAATTTTGGTTCAGAAGCAGGCATTAAAAGTGTGGTCATTGAAGTTATGGGCAGTTATGCCTATGGCAACTTGAAATCAGAAAATGGCGTGCATCGCTTGGTGCGCATTTCGCCTTTTGACGCCGAAGCCATGCGCCACACATCCTTTGCCTTAGTGGAAGTGATTCCAGAAATCGAGGAAGATCTTGATCTGGAGATTAAGCCAGAAGATTTGAGAATAGATACTTATCGGGCTTCGGGTCATGGGGGCCAGAATGTCCAGAAAACCGAAACCGCGGTGCGCATTACTCATTTGCCCACAAAAATTGTTGTTTCCTGCCAAAACGAAAGATCTCAAGTCCAAAACAAAGAACGCTGCCTAAAAATCTTAAAATCAAAACTGAAAAAATTAGAAGAAACAAAAATTGAGGCAGAAAAGAAACAATTGCGCGGCGAATTTACTGAAGCGGTCTGGGGAAATCAGATTCGATCTTATGTGCTGCAGCCCTATCATTTGGTCAAAGACCACCGCACAAATTTTGAAACAGCTGATGTTGACGCGGTTTTGGACGGGGAATTAGACGATTTTATAGAAGCTTATCTTAAACTAAAATCCTAATTATGAATTCTGAGATTTGCTAGGGCGAAAACGCCCGGAAATGGAATGACAGACTTTAGTCTGTTACTGTAACACACTAAAGTGTGTCGATCCGAGAAGAAGGCGTTTTCGCCAGTCTAGGCCTAGGCCTGGCCCATATTAAAATTAATTTTTATGCTAAATAAAGACATCTGGGTAATTGTCCCAGCCTACAATGAACAAAATAATGTTTTCGGCGTAATCAAGAGTTTGCAGGAGCTGACCCAAAATATTGTAGTTGTCAATGATGCTTCTACTGACCACACTAGAAAAATTGTAG
>JAPLYF010000084.1 GCA_026395675.1 Candidatus Parcubacteria bacterium | reverse complement strand
TTTGCTGGATATGCACTAATTCGTTGCGCCTTTGCTGCTCTTCTCTTTTGGCATCATCGATAATTTTTAAGGCCTTGTCCCTGGCCTGAAGTAAAATTTCTTTTTGTTTATTTTTGGCCTCATTGATTAAATGTTCGGCCTTGGCTTCAGCGCCTTCGATTTCTCTTTTAGCAATGTATTTGCGCACAAAATAGCCAATAACAAAACCAGCAACGATAGCTATTGCTGAAATAATAAAATTTAAGCTGTCCATAGTTCTCCTATAAGAAAATAGAGGGAAGGATTGATAAAAGGAACCTAAGAGAGATCGATTAGGTCAGTGCTTAATCGATTTTTTTTAAATGATGGTAAAGTTTGCTTATATGAGTTCATTTTTAAGTTTAATCAGTCGCAGTCAAATGAAATTGTGACTCTTTGAGAAAAATCCCTATCTCTATTTGTTTATTTATTAGTGATTTTAGTTTAGCATGGATTCTTTTTTTTTGCAAGACCGCGTTTAATTGACTTTTACTAGTTAAAAGTATATTATTTAATAAGTATTAAATTTAAAATTTAAAGTTTAAAGTGCAAAATTACAGTTTAAAAATTAAAATTTTGGATTTTGAATTGTAATTTTTATTTTTGAATTTTAGTAAATATGAACGTTACCGAAGTAGCTAGAAAAATTAAAGTCACAACCAGCGAACTTTTGGAGGTTTTGCCAGAATTTGGATTTGATTTTGGGAAGAGAGCAATTAAAATAGATGACAAGGTGGCTCGAAAAATTTTAGCCATCGGTCTAAAAATTAAAGAAAAAATCGAAGCAGATAAAAAAACTAAATTGCAGGAATTAGAGGAATTAGGAGAGGTAGCAGAGGCAGAAATAAAAAAGGTAGAAATCCCAGCAGTCATTACGGTCAGGGATTTTGCCAAAATAATAGCCAAGCCAGTCAACGAGGTGATTAAGGCCTTAATGAAAAATGGGATTTTATCTTCATTAAATGAAAAGATTGATTTTGATACTGCTTCAATAATTGCTGATGACTTTGGCATTAAAATATCTTTAGCTGAAGAGGTAGTCAGGGGAGAATTAGCCGGAGAAAAAATCAAGCAGATTCTTGAAAAAGAAGACAAAAAATTCTTGAAAGCCAGGCCGCCAGTAGTTGTGGTGATGGGTCATGTTGATCATGGCAAAACCAAATTATTGGATACGATCAGAAAAACAAATGTGGTGGCGGGCGAAGCAGGCGGCATAACGCAGCACATCGGCGCTTACCAGGTGAAAAAGAAAGGCCATCTCATAACCTTTATTGATACGCCAGGACACGAGGCCTTTACTGCCATGCGTTCAAGAGGGGCCAAAGCTGCGGATCTGGCTATTTTAGTAGTCGCTGCCAATGACAGTGTTAAGCCGCAAACTCTCGAAGCAATCAAAATAATACAGCAAGCAAAAATCCCCTTTATTGTGGCGATAAATAAGATTGATTTGCCAGAAGCCAATATTGAAAAAGTTAAAAAAGATTTAAGCTCTCTAAATTTAATACCTGAGGATTGGGGAGGCAAGACAATTTGTGTGCCAATCTCAGCTAAAGAAAATATTGGCCTGGATGAGCTGATGGAAACAATTATACTGCTGAGTGAAATGGAAAAAGATAAGATTTTAGCTAATCCGAACAGCGAGGCAGTTGGGACAATTATAGAGTCCCACATTGATAAGGGCGAAGGACCAGTGGCTACTGTTTTGATCCAGAATGGCAGTTTAAAATTAAATGACAAATTGTGTATAGATGATATTTATTATGGCAAAGCAAGAGCCTTGAAAGATTATACTAATAAAGATATTGAATTTGCCGGTCCTTCTACGCCAGTAAAAATTATTGGCTTAAAAATGCCGCCCAAAGTCGGTGACATTCTTGAAGTCAAGGGCGAGATAGCCAGAAAACATAAGAAATTTAATGTTCATGAAGTGCTTAAAGGCGAATCTTTAGCTAGCCGGCTTATAATGCCCAAGGAAAAAGAAGAGGAAGGAGTCAAGAAATTAAATATAATTATTAGAGCGGATGTGCTTGGTTCTTTAGAAGTTATTGCTGAGTCGATTGAAAAAATAGAAAGTAAAGAAGTTAAAGCCGTAATAATTGGCAAAGGACTGGGCAATATTACTGATAATGATATTGATTTGGCAACAACAAGTAATGCCTTGATCATAGGTTTTCATGTTAAGGCCTCATCTTTAGCAGAGGAATTAGCCCGAGACAAAAAAGTAGAAATAAAATATTACAATGTTATTTATAAATTACTTGGGGATATTAAGGAAAAATTGTCAGCTCTCTTAGAGCCAGAAATTATTAAAAAAGAGATCGGCAAAGCTGAAGTAAAGGTTATTTTCAAAACCGAAGAGCGGGGAATGATTTTGGGCTGTAAAGTTCTGCAGGGTAAAGTGAGCAAAGATTTGAAAGCTGATGTCTATAGAAAGAAAGAATTTATCACCACGGGTGAAATTGCCGAAGTTCAGGTAGGCAAAGAAAAAGTTACTGAAGTAGTTGAAGGCCAGGAGTGCGGTCTAAAATTTTTGGGTAAACAAGAAATCAAGGTTGGTGATGTGCTTAATTTATATCAAGAAGAAAAAATAATTAAAAAAATATAAAAAAAGGGCGACCCATATAGATATATAGATCGCCTAGCGTATTTGCTCTTAGCCCTTAGCCCTCGGATTTGTTAATAGTGAATTCGTAGGCCTTGTCTGATAGCCAGAGGAGTAAGAGGAATAAAAGAACGATTGAGGTCGCGCCCAGTAGAAGAACCGTAAGTATCTTGACGTAAGCGAATAGGACCGTTGAAAAGATCCCCATACCGGTAAAAAGGAAATGGACAATTTTCCCTGCGCTGTAGCAAACCAGTCCGGCGAAGAAGTACTTTGTTAAATCGCGCAGGGCATCCATGATGATCGCCTTGTACCGGATTTCCAGAGGGCCGAAATTAAACGGCGGTATTAGCGCTAAACCATTTTTTGCCAGCTCAGCATTTTCGGCCTGCAGTTCTTTCTCCCGGTTCTCTCTGTATTGCTTGGCCCTTTTAAACCTATTTTGCTTTTCCTCTTCAATCTTTGCCAAATTCATGGCGATTATAGAGGCAAGGACCAAAAACAAAGGCAAGGGTGAGGCAAAGAATGCAGTAACCGGGAAGATGGCCAGGACTAGATATGGCCAATATAACTCCTCAAAAACTGAGGGAGTTAACCAACTATACTTTTTTAGCATTATTTCTTCTCCTTTTTGGCTAAATTAACGTTAAAATTGGAAAGATCAAATTTTGTTTAGATAAATAAATTATAGCATAATTAATAAATTTTGTCAATAGTTATGCCTGAAATTAAATTAACTATAGCTAACTTTGAAGAAGAAGTTTTAAAGAGCAATATTCCTGTTTTAGTTGATTTTTGGGCAGAATGGTGCGGTCCCTGCAAAATGATGGTGCCAATTTTAGAACAATTAGCCAAAGAATTTGAGGGTAAAGACATTAAAATCGCCAAATGCAATGTTGATGAAAATCAGGATCTGGCGCAAAAGTATGATATAATGTCCATACCGGCTTTTAAGATTTTTAAAAATGGACAGGTGATTGAAGAATGGGTGGGAGCGCAAACTTTGGACGGTTTAAAATCTAAGTTAGAAAAGATAATTTGATAACGGAACCACGAAATATTGGCACGAAATTACACGAAAAGGACTCAACTTTATTTAGTGTATTTCGTCCCAAAGGGATCCCTTCGGGATGAAAAAATTTTCGTGGTTCAAATAACATTATAAAACTATGGCAGAACAATACGACTTAATCATTATTGGCGGCGGTCCAGCCGGCTTAACTGCCGGTATTTATGCTTCGCGCCGCAATTTAAAAACCTTAATTTTAACCAAAGATATTGGCGGTCAAGCTAGCAGTGCGAGCTGGGTGGAAAATTATCCTGGTTTTGATAAAGTCAATGGCTATGAATTAATGCAAAAATTCCAAAAGCAGGCGGAAAAATTTGCCTGCCAGTTTAAATATGAAGAAATTGTTAAAATTGAAAAAACAAATAATCATTTTCAAATTAAAACCGCACACAACAATGAGTACCTTTCCTTGGCCATAATTTTAGCTTTTGGCAAAACTCCCAGCAATTTGCAGGTGCCTGGTGAAAAAGAATTTACGGGCAAGGGAGTTGCCTACTGCGCGACTTGCGATGGCCCATTATTTAAGAATAAAATTGTGGCTGTGGTGGGGGGCGGCAATTCTGCCCTGGAATCAGCTGATTATTTGGCAAAGATCGCGCAAAAAGTTTTTTTGATCCACCGCCGGGAAGAATTTAGAGGTGAGGCAATTTTAATTGAAAGAATTAAGTCAGACCCAAATATTGAATTAAAATTAAATAAAATTGTGACTGAAATTAAAGGTGACAAATTTGTTAAAGGCATGGTCATTGAAGATGTTAAAACTAAAGCCCAAGAAGAATTAAAATTAGACGGTATTTTTATTGAAATCGGCCACACTGTTGATGCTACGCCAATTAAAGAGCTGGTTAAATTAAATGAAAATAATGAAATTATAATTGATGAGCAGTGTCAGACAAGTTTGGCAGGAGTTCTGGCTGCGGGCGATGTAACCAACATAAAATTTAAGCAAATTGTAATCTCCGCGGCCGAAGGCGCCAAGGCGGCTTTGACTGCGTATAAGTACATCCAGGATATTAAGGGAGTGAAAGGGGCGATTTTTGACTGGGGGAAGAAATAGGTAAATTTTTAATTTTTAATTTTTAATTTTTAATTTTGGAATATTTTTTTATATTTTAGAACTAATGATTGACAAGAACCCAGTAATTTGCTAAGCTAAAAAATCAAAAAAGGAGGCGCAGATGGCAAATATAATTAGAGATGAAAAAGATGCCGTGTGGCCGTGCGAAGAAAAAAACAATCTGTTGGCAGATATAGGGAAGCCATTAAATAAATTAACAGAAGACGAATGGGACATTCTTCTTGAACATTCCGCAAGCTGCGAAATTTGCAAGCAAAATGACAAAGTTGCTGATTTTATTATCACCAGAGATATGAGCAATGCAGTCTCGGGTCTGGCAGAAGAAATGGAGAAGATCCCCCTTTTAAAAGGACTGAAAAGAACAAATTAATATCTACTATTTCTTTAACACGTCATAATGGCGTGTTTTTGTTTTTTGCTGGGAATTTGGTAAAATGTTTATAAGATGTAAGATTTAAGATATATGATTTAAGATTGAATTTTATGGAAGAAGCGCAAATCAAAGATTTCATCAACAAAGATTTTATTTACGCCATTGTGGGCGCCACTGCCAATAAGAAAAAATATGGGTATAGGGTTTTAGTTGATTTAAAAAATAAGGGTTTTAAGGTTGTACCTGTTAATCCTAAGTATGAAGAAGTGGCTGGTTTGCTTTGTGTTCCCGATTTAATTTCCATGGAGGAAAGGCCTGATGTAGTGGTTTTAATCGTTGGCAGGGAAAATGCCCAAAAAATCGTTAAAGAATGCCTGGATTTAAAATTAAACCGTTTATGGTTTCAGCCAGGTTCGGAATTTAGAGATGCAATTAATATGGCCCAAAGCGCTGGGTTTAAAATTATGGAAGGCAAATGCATTATGGTGGAGACAGAAAATTTAATATAAAAAATCAGCCCAAGGGAACGGAATGACAGACTTTAGTCTGTTACAGTAACACATTAAAATGTGTCATTCCGGCGCGGGCTGATTTTTATATGTACTTTAAGTTGAAAAATTTTTAATTTTAGGTAAAAAGGATTGACAGAATAATTTTAATTTGTAATAATTAATTATTAAAACCTGATTTTGTCAGGTAAAGAAAGCTGGCGAGCTAATACGCGGAAGGAGGGAACCGTCCATGAAAAAACATGGTACCGTCCCGCAAAAACAGGATACGACAAGGCAAGCACTGGAGTTTGGAGCGGCTTTGCTTAAGCAGGCGCCGCACCTGACTCCGGAGGAAATGCAGTACTGGATTAAAAACCAGAGTGAACTGCAGGCTACCCTGGCCAAAGCGCTTGTCATTCCAGACCCACGCAGAGAATTGGAACGTTTTTACCTGGAAGTTTTTGGCCTTACAGTGGACTTCTCAGACTTATCAATCCCCGAGAAAAAAGAAGGATTCAACTGGCTGACTGTCATGCTCCAAGGCCTGACCGCGAATCGTCTCTTTGACGAGTGCAAGAAACGTTTTGCGGTTTGGCGCTACACCAATGATCTGAACGCCATCAAGTCAGTGCGCACCACCGAAAAGACTTATGCTATTTCTGTGCGTGATCGCATTGAGGCCGACGAAGAAAATAAGAACAAGTCGGCGAATGACTGCGCCAAAGAAGGAATTAACGGCATCACCCTTGAGGAGCGCCTGTTTCTGGAAGTTTTCTATCATTGGCGAACAGGCAAACATTTGGACATCAAGAACGCAACTTTTTGTTCGGGTTCGCGCGATTCCGATGGCACTGTTCCTTGCGTCCGCTGGCACGGTGACGAGATGGACGTCGACTACTGCCGCCCTGGCTCTGCTGATGGACGCCTGCGCGCCCGTGCCGCGGTTTCGTAAACTTGAATCTTTGTATTCTTGTACTCTTACCCCCGTGTTTTTGAAAGAAAGCGCGGGGTTTTTAAATTTGAAAAAAAATCGGTTCGGAAAGGAGTTTAGGCTTCAGTCTTTTATATAAACCCCTAAAGGGGTAATTCCTGTTGTGGCCGATTTTTTAAATTTGAAAAAATTTTAATTTTAGCGTAAAATTTGGTTATAGCTTGTAAGCTGGGTAAGTAAATTAAGCTGGGTAAGCTAGCTTAATCCTTACTTTACTTAGCCACCTTAGACACCTCCTTTAACTTATAAATTTATGAACGAATACAATCCATCAGAAATCGAGCCCAAGTGGCAAAAATACTGGGAAGAACAAGAATTAAACAAGGCCGAGGACTTTTCCAAAAAGCCCAAGTTTTATTGTTTGATTGAATTTCCTTATCCGTCTGGCGAGGGTTTGCATGTAGGCCATCCGCGTCCTTATACGGCTCTGGATATTTTGGCGCGCAAAAGAAGAATGCAGGGCTTTAATGTTATGTACCCAATTGGCTGGGATGCCTTTGGCTTGCCAACTGAAAATTATGCTATCAAAACAGGTAAGCATCCTAAAATTATAACTGAAAAAAACATTGCTACTATTAAGCGCCAGATGAAAATGATTGGACTTTCTTTTGATTGGTCGCGGGAAATTAATACAACAGATCCCAAATATTATAAATGGACTCAATGGATTTTTTTACAACTTTTTCATAAAAATTTGGCATACAAGGCCAAGATGGATGTGAACTGGTGCACCAAATGCAATGTGGGTTTGGCTAATGAAGAAGTGGTGCAAAATCTTTGCGAAAGATGCGGTGGCGAAGTTTATCGCAGGGAAAGGGAACAATGGATGTTAAAAATTACCGACTATGCAGACCGCTTGCTGGCTGATTTGGGAACTGTTGATTATTTGGAGAAAATTAAAAAACAACAAAGCGACTGGATTGGCAAAAGTTATGGGGCGCAGGTTGTTTTTAAAGTTAAAAGTAAAACAATGCTGCCCAAAGAACATATGTATGATTTGCCGGTTTATACCACCAGGCCAGACACGCTATTTGGCTGTACTTATATGGTGGTGGCGCCTGAGCATGAATTGATTGAGAAATTTAAAGACCAGATTGATAACATTAATGATGTGCTGGATTATCGTGATCAGGCCAAGCATAAAACAGAATTAGAAAGGACTAATTTAGAAAAAGCCAAGACAGGGATTGAACTGCATGGCTTGAAAGCAATTAATCCTGTAAATGATGAAGAAATTCCTATTTTTTCCGCTGATTATGTTTTGGCCACTTATGGCACAGGTGCTGTCATGGCAGTACCAGCGCACGACCAGAGGGATTATGAATTTGCTAAAAAGTTTGATCTGTTAGTTAAAGAAGTTGTGGCTGGTGGAAATATTAAAAAAGAATCCTGGATAGGCGACGGTACTTTAGTTAATTCAGAATTTTTAAATGGTTTAAATGTTCAGCCAGCGACTGATAAAATTATTGAATGGTTAGAAAATAAAGGTTTTGGTTTCCAGACAGTCAACTACCATTTGCGCGACTGGATTTTTTCCCGCCAGCGTTATTGGGGGGAGCCAATTCCCATTATTATTTGTCCGCGTTGTGGCTATGTGCCAGTTGAGGAAAAAAATTTGCCAGTTCTTTTACCCGAAGTGGAAAATTACCAAACAACAGAAAATGGGGATTCACCCTTGGCTCTGATTGAGGACTGGGTTAATGTTGAATGTCCAAAATGCGGGGAAGAAGCCAAACGCGAAACAGATACTATGCCCCAATGGGCTGGTTCGTCCTGGTATTTTTTAAGATATTGCGATCCAAAAAATGATAAAATTTTGGCTGACAAAAAGAAATTAAAATACTGGACGCCGGTTGATTGGTACAATGGCGGCATGGAGCACACAACTTTGCATCTTCTGTATTCACGCTTCTGGCACAAATTTTTATACGATATTGGCGTGGTGCCAACTGCAGAGCCATATGCCAAACGCACTTCGCACGGTTTAATTTTAGGCGAAGACGGAGAAAAAATGTCCAAGTCGCGCGGCAATGTGGTTAATCCTGATGATGTAGTCAAGGAATATGGAGCTGACACTTTCAGGGTTTATGAAATGTTTATGGGTCCATTTGATCAGCCCACACCATGGAGCACACAGGGCGTAGTTGGGATAAAACGCTTTATGGATAAAGTTTGGGCAATTGGAAATAAGTTAGATAATAAAAAAAGAACTAATAATGATGAAGAGATTCGCTTGCTGCATAAGACAATAAAACAACTCGCTGAACAGATTGAAACTTTAGATTTAAACACTTGCGTTTCTGCTCTGATGATTTTAATAAATAAATTTCAGGATAAAGGCTGTAATCAGGAAATTTTTGAGCAATTTTTAAAGATTTTATCTCCTTTCGCGCCTCACCTTGGCGAAGAGCTTTGGCAAAAATTAGGCCATAAGAAATCAATCTTTTTGGAGAAATGGCCGGAGTATGATCCAGAATTAGCTAAGGATGCTGTTAAAGAAGTGCCAGTGCAGATCAATGGCAAAATGCGCTGTAAAATTTTGGTGACCGAAGATATGTCAGAAGAAGAAATAAAAAATTTAGCATTGGCAGATGAACATGTGAAAAAATGGCTGGAAGGCAAGGAGGTGAAAAAAATTATTTACGTGCCAGGCAAGATATTAAATATTGTGATTTAAATATGAATCAGGGATTAGTCATTCTCCCTACTTATAATGAAAGAGAAAACATTGCCAAGCTTGTCAGAGAAATTTTAGCACAAAATTTAAGTTTAGATATTTTAATAGTGGATGATAATTCACCTGATGGCACAGGCCAATTAGTTGAGGACTTAAGAAAAATCATTCCTCAACTTTTTATTTTACACCGTGAGAAAAAAGAAGGATTGGGTCGAGCTTATATCTCGGGTTTTAAATGGGCTTTAGATAAGAGTTATGATTATATTTTTGAAATGGATGCTGATTTTTCCCACCAGCCCAGATATTTGAGTAGTTTTTTGGAAGCAATCAAGGGTAGCGACTTGGTTTTAGGGTCAAGATACATTAAGGGTGGAGGCACTCAGGGCTGGAGCTGGTTAAGAGAATTAATCAGCCGAGCTGGTTGTTTTTATGCGCAAATAATTTTGGGTTTAAAAATAAAAGATTTAACAGGCGGTTTTAAATGTTATCGCCGCAAAGTTTTAGAATCAATTGATTTAAATAAGATTAAATCAAATGGCTACATGTTTCAAATTGAAATGACTTACAAAGCCATAAAAAAGGGTTTTAAAATCAAGGAAATTCCTTTTATTTTTCAGGAAAGAGCCAGGGGACGCTCCAAATTTAATAAAAAAATAATCTGGGAAGCCATTATTAATTGCTGGCGTTTAAGATGTTTTCCACAGAAATAAGAAATTTCTCTTGCTTTTTTTGTTAAAATTTGCTATAATACAAATCAAGATATAATCTTTAAATAAAGTATTAATCTGCTGGTCAATGCTAAGAGCATGCAGAAATCAGAGCAAAAAAAAATCTTTAATATATAAAGAGGAATTTTAATTTCCTCTATTTTTATTAATAAATTGATAATTTTTAAAATTATGAATTTAAAACCAAAAAAACCGGGAAAATGGTCTGATTGCTTACACAAAAAAATTATTGCTGTTTATGTGGCCTTAGCAGTAGTTTTATTAGTTAATCAGATTGTTTTTTCTTTTTTATTAAAAGATAGGGAAAAAGCCAAGGCCTTCAGTAATACTTTTATGGCTAATTTATTTACTACTTTTGCTGGGGGTAGTGCTCAGGCGGGCAGCAATAATTTTCCGGCAGCTCAGTTTATTGTTTGGGGAGCTTGGATTACTGACAATCCAGGCCAAACCTGCAGTTATAGATTAGATGATCCAGGAAATACTTGTCTGACGCCAGTGGATTTTGATGGATCTGCTACAGCTGGGCCCGGAGTTCAAGCAGATGGCGCAAAAATAGCAACTTTTGATTGGTTTCCTGCAGGCGGAAATCTTGCAGGCATATTTTTTAATGGAGGCGATAAACTTTGCACTGACAGTTTGACTGCGCCAGCATGTGTATATGTTGATAGCGATGGCGATTGTAATGGCGGGACTGGCACACAGACTTATATTTTAGGAGGTGCATGCGCAGGCGGTGCAGACACAGCTGTATCAGGCCTAACAACTCCTTTATGGCTGCATTCTGAATTGATTAATAATAATGGCGCTTATGATGATGGCGAGGCAATTTGGATTTACAATTTAAAACCTGATACTGTAATAACCGGCGCAGAAGGCAGTTATTGGAATAGCGCTTATCCAAACCAGTGGCAAGGAGATGCGCCAGGAGCTTGGATAGCCAAAGATACTTTTTTTGATGCCAATACTGATAATAAATTTGATGGCTCTCCAAATGAACCAGTTTATATTGATTCTGATGGAGACGGCCTTTATACGGACTCAAGCAATATTACCTATGCTACAACAGAAAATAGTGGTGTTGGCTCAGGGTTGGATGATGATAATATTCCTGATGGCACAACTTTGAGGCCATTGATACCAGCTGATAATGTTTGCATTAACACCCTAGGTCAAGACAGCGTTGGTGATGTAATCATTTATGTTGATGGCGGTAGTAATGTGCCTCCTGGCCCTCTCGGTCCTCCTGATTGCATTCCAGGTAACGGAGGTACTGATGTATTAATAAGGGATGATACTGCAACTGGGCTTGGTGTCGGGCCACAAATAGGAGTTTTTCCTCATGCCTATGTGAGCGCTGCTTTAATTCTTTATTATTATGACGCTGATTCCAGCTTGACTTGGACGCATGGAGCTACTGCAGGTTTAACTGAGACTTTATGGGCTAGATTGCAAGGGTTAAAACAGTGGCATTCTAATATAGAGGGGGCAACTGGACCAATAGAAGCAGATGGCACGGCTACACTTGGGGCTGGTGCTGATGATGATGCGCTTGTGAACGGAGCTTCTTTAACATATTTGCAAACAGCTGATAATGTTTGTTTTTCCAGGCATCCTATAACAACGGCATTAGAAGATATATATATAGATATTAGTGGCGATTGCATACCAGGCAATGGCGGACCAGATACAATTTTACAGGATACTACAGGCGATGGCTTAAATCCAGCGACTAGCAATGGCGGCTGGGCTTCAGGCGCTGGGACACTTGCTTATTTTGACGGAGCAGTCGGGGCACCTAATCTTGTCTGGGATTGGGGTGCTGGCGCTGCTGCCACTGAAACTTTATGGCTAGAAATTCATGGCAATAAAGCCGCTTCTTCTGGTGACGCCAATGTTTACGGTTATGGTTCAGCTCTGGCTGGCGATACTTTAACAGCTCTAAGTGGGGCAACAGGCCCAAATGGATTTAATTTGATTTATGCTAATGCAGACAGTACAAACACCTTAACTTCTGCCAATACAATTTTAGAAGACGAAGGTAATGTGCAAACAGGCGCGCAAAATAATGGTGTGATTGATAGGCAAGCAGATATTTTGCAGCATATTACCATAAAAAATACTGGCACTGCTGTGGCAGGCAGTGATATAACCAGCGTTGATCTTTTTGATGGGGGTGCTGCAGGTGGTGGCTGTGATAATCCAGTTGGTTCTGTCAATGATACTTTTCTTGCTCACTTGACAGCGACTGGACCTAATACCTGGGAATATACTGGGGCAGTAGGACCAGGAGGAAGCAATGGCAGGATTTGCATCTCAGTTAATATCAATCCTTTTGCAACTGTAGGCAGAACAATTACTTTAAGAATACCGCAATTAGTGGATACTGGAGCAACTGCCGGCTTATTTGATCCTGGCTCTGGAGAAGCAGGCATCTTTTATTATTCTGGCAATGACGGGCCAACTGGCGGCAATGTTGATTTGCCCTATACTTTTACAATTACTGCATTGCCAAGCTATAATAGTCCTGCGGCAGACAATAATGCGCCAGCAATTGTGACAGATGTAAAAATAACAGCAGATTCTTCTGGCAAAGTTACAATTACCTGGAAGGATCCCACTGATTCTGATCTAGCCAAAATTGTCATTGATGAAACATTAAATGGTCAGACCAATACGAATACTATAGATAAAGGGATTCAGCAGTTGGTCTTGACAGGTCGCCAAATTAATCAGACCTATACCTATAAAATAAGATCAGAAGATTCTAATGGCAATTTAAGTCCGGCTGTCGTATTTAATATAACAATTCCAGCCCAAGGAGCAGTAGAAGTTACTCAGCCCAGCGGAATAGTTCCTACCCCAATAATGCCAGAAGTGGTTTTACCAAATGGAGTTAGTATCGGCGATCTATTAAAAGATGCAGCCTCAAAGACCGTCTATGCCGTGGGCAATGAGGGCAAAAGACATGTCTTTCCAAATGCAGCAACATTTTTTACCTGGTTTAAGGATTTTTCAATGATTAAAACTGTAAGCGACAATATTTTAAGCCAGCTGCCCATGGATTCCAATGTCACAGTCCGACCAGGCACAAAATTAGTAAAAATTCAGACCGATCCCAATGTTTATACTGTTGAACCAGGCGGAATTATCAGGGCTATAAAATCAGAGGCAATTGCCAGAGAATTGTATGGGACAGATTGGGCAAAGAAAGTACTAGACGTGCCGGATTCTTTCTTTGTTAATTATGTCAAAGGCTCTGATATAACAGCGGCAAATTATCCTACTGGCTCATTGATTAAATATCAAGGTTCAAGCGAAATTTATTATATTGATAATTTGCTTAAAAAATTAGTGACTGCAGAGGTTTTTGTAAATAATCTGTTTAGAGATGAATTTGTGATTAAGAATGTAGCAGGAGCGAAAGTTTATCCGCTAGGTGATAATTTGCTCAAATCCTCAATCATTGACATGATGATGTTAAAATAAAAAAGTTAGATAAAGATAAAAAAGAGAGTAATTTTTACTCTCTTTTTTTGCTATAATTATATATATGAACCAGGCAAAGATTTTCTTCTCTTCATGTCTATTTTTTATTTTAGGCGTATTTATATGCTCGGCTTTAGAATTTGGCTTTTTTATCAGTTTTTTGATTCTTCTACTTTCTTTAACCTTTTTAATTTTAAGCTTAAAAAATAAATATTTTTTGGTACTTGGCTTGTGGGGGATTTTTTTGCTTTTGGGAATCTGGCGGTACCAGCTTTCTTTGCCCAAACAAAGTCCTGACCAGATTTATTTTTATAATGGCAGAGAAGTTCAGGTTAGGGGTTTTATTGATAAGGAACCGGATCAGCGGGAGGACAAAGTAAAGCTGGAAATAAAAAGTCAGCAAATTTTTCTAAACAATTCTTGGCAAAAAGTAAAGGGCAAGATTTTGGTCACTAATTATTTGTACCCTGAATATAATTACGGAGATAAGCTTGAACTTATTTGTAATTTACTCACGCCAGAAAAGGTTCAGGGTTTTGCTTATGATGATTATTTAGCCCGCTATAATGTTTATTCAACTTGTTATAATCCAAAAATAACTTTGCTTGAAAAGAATCAAGGCAATTTTGTTTTGGCAAAAATTTTAAAAATAAAAAATTTTTTTATAGCTAGAATAAATTATGTATTAGCAGAGCCGCAGTCCTCTTTTTTAGCCGGGCTTTTGATTGGCGCCAAAAGAGCAATCCCAGCTGACTTGCAAAATAATTTTAGCAAAACTGGCACGACGCACATCGTGGCTGTTTCAGGGTATAATGTTACGATTATTGCGGTATTTTTAATGCTGATATTTCAAAATCTCGGCCTGGGACGAAAAAAATCCTTTTGGGTAATAATTGGGTTTTTAATTTTCTTTGCAGTTATGACCGGCCTGCAGTCATCCTGCATCAGGGCAGCGATCATGGGAGGCGTTGTTTTGCTGGCAAATTATCTGGGCCGCACAAGTAAAATAAAAAACGTTTTGGTTTTGACTGTTATTTTAATGCTAATAGCAAACCCAAAGATTTTGGTTTTTGATCTGGGTTTTCAGCTCTCATTTTTGGCCACGCTGGGCTTGGTTTATTTAAATCCAATTTTGACGCGGCTTTTGCGCACTGAAAATATTAAACATACTTTTTTAAAAGTTATTTTGGGAGATTATTTGCTGACAACAGTTTCGGCGATTATTATGACTCAGCCGATAATTTTATATAACTATGGCAAGATTTCTTTAGTCGCGCCTTTGGCGAATATTTTGATCTTGCCTTTCGTGCCTTTGGCTATGCTTTTGGGCTTTATGACTGGAATTTTGGCCATGATTTGGACAGGTCTGGGCTGGGTGGCTGGCTGGAGCGTCTGGTTAGTTTTAACTTATATTATTTGGATTTTAGAAAAATTAGCCGGTTTGAATTGGGCGTATTATGAATTTCCCCAAATCAGCATTTGGTTAATGGCCCTTTTGTATGTTTTAATTATTAGTTTCATCTATAAATTCAAAAAAGTACGAATTTAAGGTGCACTTTCCCCCAGAATTTTTTAGAAAAATGCTATAATAAAATCATGGAAAGATATTTAAGAAAAATTTCAAAGATTTTGGGCAGTGCTTTGCTGATTATTTTTTTATTAATTGCCTTTACAGCGCACTCGCAAAATCAGAGGCAAAATCTGGAAGTTGATTTTCTGGATGTGGGCCAAGGCGATTCTATTTTGATAAAAACTCCTTATCAGCAAAACATTTTAATTGATGGCGGCCCGGATAACAAAGTTTTGTCAGCGCTAGGCAAGAATTTGGCATTTTATGACAAAGATATTGATTTGGTTGTCTTAACTCATCCCCACACTGATCACGTAATTGGGTTAGTTGAAATTTTAAGACGCTATAAGGTTAAAAAAGTTTTACTGACCGAAGTAAAAAACAATTCGCCGCCCTACTTAGCTTTGCTTGAGGAAATTAAAAAACAAAATATTGAAACTGACAAAGCCGATGGCCCTAAAGACATTGTTTTGGGCCAGGACCTGGACTTAAAAATTCTATATCCGCTTAATGACATCAGCCAGAAAAACTTTGAAAATTTAAATGATTCTTCAATTGTGGCCAAATTAATTTATAAAAATGAATCTTTTTTATTTACTGGTGATGCTGGCCTGCCAGTTGAACAAGATTTGCTGGCAAGCAAAGTTGATTTAACTGCCAATGTTTTAAAGGTTGGCCATCATGGCAGCAAATATTCAAGCAGCCAGGAATTTTTAGACGCAATTAAGCCGCAATACGCAGTGATTGAAGTGGGAGCAAATAATTCATATGGCCACCCGCATCTGATTACTGTAAAAAGATTAGAACAAGACAATATTAAAATTTTTAGAACGGATTTAAACGGGACAATAAACTTTACCAGCGACGGGCAAAGTTTAAAAATAAAAACAGAAAAATAAAAATATTTAAACTTGACCTTAAATATATTTTTTGCTAAAATAATTTCATATTTATAACTTTAAAACAAATTTTTATGGAAAAAACCCTTGTTATTATTAAGCCAGATGGCGTGCAAAGAAATTTAATTGGCGAAATTATTTGCCGCTTGGAGCGCAGCGGCTTAAAATTAGTAGGCATGAAATTAGTCCAGGCAGATGATAAAATGGTAGAAAAACATTATACTATTGATCCCAGCTGGCTCAAAACAGTCGGTGTCAAAGCTATTGAATCATATAAAGAAAAGGGTCTGGAGCCGCCCAATAATGATCCGGTTGCTGTGGGCAAAGATGTTTTAAAGCGCTTGAAAAATTTCATGACTGCCGGTCCTGTGGTCGCCATGGTTTGGGAAGGCAACGCAGCCGTCTCTTTGGTTCGCAAAATCTGCGGCAGTACTGAACCTTTTAGCGCGGCTATTGGCACAATCAGAGGCGACTTGAGCCCGATTGAAACTTATCAAATGGCTGATTTAGCCAATAGGGCAATTAGAAATTTGGTCCATGCTTCAGGCACTGTGGCTGAGGCGGAAAAAGAGATTGTTATTTGGTTTAAAAAAGATGAGATTTGGGATTACAATTTGGCCAGAGACACAATATTGTATGATGCAAATTGGCGTGTTTAATCCGCCTACGTCCCGCCGAGCGGGACTTCGGTGGATTGAAATTTGACAAATTTTTACCTCTTGCTATAATCAAATTAATATGATAACCACTAAAGCATTACAACTGGAGAAAATTGATGTCAGGATAAATTTATTAGGCCTATTGCTTTTATTATTGTGCTTACTCGCGGCAAGGCTTTTTTGATATCAAATTTACATTGTTAAGATAAAAACTAGCCCCGCGCCGCGGGGCTGGTTTTATTTTTGATCTTTAAATTTAAAAAGAAAAAGCCCTCCTACGTCCCGCACAGCGGGACTACGGAGGGCAAGGAGGTCTGGAAATGGATGTAATCCCTGTCGAATATTTCCCGCTAAAAAAGGTCTGCAAAGAGTGCGGCATTGATTGGAATTCTATAAAGAATTCTAATGGGAAATGCCATAACTGCGGTTCAACTGAAAGCAAATGGGTGCATTTTGACCCAGAAACCAAAGAAATAGTCAAGCAGCCACGGTTAATCGGACTTTAAGGCGATCAGCCCCGCCCTTTCTAAAGAAAAGGCGGGGCTGTAATTTTGGCTTATTTTGCCTAAAAGACTTGACAAAATTTTATCTATAGTTTAAACTTTATTTCATATGAATTTAATCAATCAGACAAAATCTAATTATAAAATTTCTGCCGCTAATATTTTTATTTTAGTTGCTATTTTGGTATTAGTTTATGAGCTAGCGGCCAAATATTTTAATTTATCTTAAAAAATTTTAAATATGCGGCCGCTACTAAAATGGCGGTCTTTTAAATTCAGTTCTTTTTGAGCGGGGCGTAGCTAAAGGCTGCGCTTAAGGCAACCAATGGTGCTGGCTATTTTATTTCGCAAGCCAATGGTAGGGTTACGGTCACTGCCCCGAGCGCTGAACTTAGAGAAACAATCCAGGCAACGAGATAAAATAAATTATAAAAACCGTTCCCCGCGTTGCGGGGAGCGGTTTTTTAATTGACCTGTCATGCGACGAGGTTGACTGTTTCTGCTAGTTTTGTTAAGTTCAAACCAGCAATAAGGCACGAAGTGCCGATGGAGGTGGAAAATGATCATGGAGTTAGATGATAACTGGCCTAAAGCAATTAGAGAGATTAAATTTAAAAATGAAAAGTTGGCTACATTATTGGCTGAGGCCTTAAGAGCAGCCATGAATACATTAATTTATGATACCTTGCCTGCTTTTACGAACAAAAGCGTAGGCGAGGCTTTAATGGAAGAAGTTGAGTGCGTCAGCTTCAGAGGAGAATTTTTTGTATTAGTAAGGGATGGCCCTAATTTAAAACTGGTAAAAAAAAATAAATAGGCCAGATAATTTAAAAGCCCCATACCGTAATTGGTATGGGGTCTATTTATTTTTTTATTCATAGGGATTGATAATTACTTTTGTCCCAATTTCCACGAAATTTTTATTGAGCCACTCGGCATCATCATTGAAAAGGCGGACACAGCCATGGCTGGCATTTTGGCCAGGCACGTTGGGCGAGCCATGGAAAGCATAGCCAGCCGGGTGGAAAAACATGGCCCAAGGCATGGGCGCATTATATTTACCCGAGCGGCATTTAGGGCCTGATTTTTTAATAATGTGAAAATTGCCGACCACAGTCAATTTGCCTTTTTTCCCGCCGACAGCTGGTCCCCAGCGCACCAGCTTACCTTCAGCATCATAAGCTGCCCAGGCCAGCAAATTCGGATCGAAAATCAATAGTTTTTTATTGGGGGCATCAATTTTTTTCTCATAAGGAGAAAAATCCAGCAGGGTTTTAGCAGTTAAATCATTTGGCACAGCAATAGTCATTCCGACTTTGAGCTTGATATTGAGCCGGTTGATTTTCATGATGATTTCCCGTTCATTCTCATCAGGCCAGAGTTCTAGCCAGGTTTGCGGCATTAAGACCCCAATTTTTTTAAGGCCTCTTTTAGTTTTGATTTCCTTTTCTGCGGTAACTGCTGTGACAGTAAGGCAGTGGAAATCAGGGTCGTTGCAAAGGGTTTCACCATAAAGGCCCTGATTTTCTTGGCTTTGGGCTTTGTTGGTTAAGAAAAACAAAATCGCCAGAGAAAACAGGGAAATTTTGCAAAACGCCTTCACAAACATACGTTCTTTTCCTCCTTTTAGTGCGGTTTTGCTTGGGGTTTAAAAAGGACAAGGTTTGATTATTAACTTAGCAAAGAAAAATCATTTTGTCAATGTTAGTATTTAATTTTGAGAATTTTAACTTGGTCGGGCTGGCCACGCACTGCGGGGCGACCTCCCCGACGTTCATCGGGGCGCGCCAAACAGCTTTGGTAAGTTTTCGGGGTACCGAGATTCGAACTCGGGATCTGTCCGACGTCCGTCGGACCGCGCTATGGGTCGGGCTGGGCGGATTTGAACCGCCGGTCTCCACGTCCCGAACGTGGCGCGATAGCCAGCTTCGCTACAGCCCGTTTATTTTCATCTTAATATATCCATCTTGAATAATTCTTTCTAGATAATCCCTTCTTTTCAGTTTCTTAATCATGTATTCAATTTGCTTAGCCTCTTTTATGGTAGGAAAACCTTGTGTGAATTTTAAAATCCAGGGACCTTTATTCCTGGTGGATTTTACTTTTCCCCGATTATGTTCGGAAAGTCTTTTGGTAGGATTTTCACTTGAGCCAGTATAATAATTGTTTGATGTTTGACTTTGTATAATGTATACAAATCCCTGTTCCATACAATTAATTTATTTAAACCCGCCGATCTGTCCGACGTACGTCGGACCGCGATACCACTTCGCTATACCCCGCTGAAACAACTTTACAACTCCACAACTCTACAACTATTTTATGGATTTTTTAAAACCGCCGAGTTGATTGGTTATTTCATCAATTGAAACATAGATTTTTTCAAAAAGTTCTTGTGATATAAAATTTTGTTCTGACAAGGTATCGGCACAGGCTAATAATTCATAACACGAACCAAGGGATATGTCAAAATATCTTTTCAATTCTTTGTCTGTTTTCCTGCCGCTACCTTCGGCGATGTTTAAAATTATTGAAAAAGCTGCTCTTATCAATTGTTGGCCAATACTGAATCTTATATGATTAGGGAATTTTTCAACTGTTTCCAAAATTAGACCAAATATTTTTTTAGCATCTTTATAAACTGGCCATTTTAAAAACCTAAATTTTTCCATTGTTGTTTTGTAGTAAGTTGTTAAGTAGTTGGTTTATAAAATAATTTCCTGATTTCCAGCCAGCCGATTATTATTAAACTAAAAATAAAAATTAGAATAAAGTGGCTGAAAGAAATGGGCGCGAGTTTTAGTTCAAAATTTATTCTCGGAATAGCTAGCGCCAAAAAGAGAAAAATAATTACAGCCCCAAGCCAGAGATTCATGGTTTTATTGGAGAATACCTTGAGTTTATAAAGAGGCACTTTATCTGAACGGGAAACATAAGCCAGAATTATATGGCCTATTATCCAGGCAGTGAAAGCAAAAGTTTGGATTTCGATAACATTATAGCCCTGGCTTTTAGCATAAAAATAAGCAGCCATGACAGCGGCAAATAAAGTAAAACCATAGATAAAAATCGTCATAATTAATTTTTTATTAAATAATTTTTGTCTGGGATCGCGCGGTGGCCTAGTATAAATATTTTTCTCAGCAGGTTCAGCCACAAAGCCGGCAGAAGCAGCCAGATCCATGAATAATTCTAGAATAATAATTTGAATGGGCGCAAAAGGCAACGGCAGATTAAAAATTACTGGCAATAATAATGAAGAGATTAAAGCAACTTTGACGCCTAAATAATATTTCAAACTTTTGCTTAAATTATCATAAAATTTTCTGCCTTCAAAAATAGCGCGGGAGATAGTGATAAAGTTATCATCAGCCAAAACTGCGTCAGCCGCTTCCTTGGCCGCATCAGTGCCTTTAATGCCCATGGCAATGCCAATGTCTGCTGCTTCCAAAGCCAAGGCATCATTTACTCCATCACCTGTCACAGCCACAATTTCTTTATTAGCATGTAAGGCCTGGACCAGGCGGTATTTGTGTTCTGGGAGAGCGCGGGCATAGACATTGACATTTTTTACTGTTTCCTTGAGTTGTTCCTCTGATAATTTATCAAGTTCTGCTCCGGTTAAAACTTTGGCCGCGTTTATGCCTACGCTTTTAGCAATGAAGGCCGCTGTGAGCGGATGATCGCCAGTGACCATAATAGTTCTGATGCCTGCTTTAGTAGCTTGGGCAATAGTTTCTTTGACCCCTTTTCTGGGTGGATCTTCCAAAGCAATCAAGCCGATAAAATCAAGATGTTTTTCCAAATCAGCTATTGGCGTATTTTTATTGGCAGCTGAAATAATCTTTTGGGCTACTGCAATAACTCGGCGTCCGTTTTTTGTCTCTTGATTTAACGCCATTTCAATCTGGGATTTTTCACCCTGGCAAATTGCCAAAACTTCTTCAGGCGCGCCGCTTATAGAGAGCATTAACTGGCCCTCTTGTTCGCGTAAAAGTGATTTTGTTTTTCGATCGCCACCAAAATTTCTTTCACTGATAATTTGGCCAAAATTATTGCCAATCTTAAGTTCGTTGGCCCGGCTAATGACTGCTTTATCTGTCGGGGTTAAAGACAAAGCCGTAGTGGCAGAGATGGCTGCTTTTAAAATTTCCTTTTCTTGGCCTTGGGGAAAAAAAGAAACAGCCTTCATAATATTTTCAGTGATGGTGCCAGTTTTATCAGTAACAATCACAGTGGCATCGCCTAAAACTTCCGCGGCTTTAAGCTTTTTAATCAGGAAATTTTGTTTGGAAAGTTTATAAGAGCCCAAACCTAAAATCATGGTAATGATAATGGGGAATTCTTCGGGGATAATGGCAAAAGCCAGAGCCAAACCAATTAAAACCATTTGCTTATATTCTTGTCCTCGTAATATTCCAATTAAAGGAATTAAGGCTGAAATAAAGAGAGCTGCCCAGACAAGTTTTTTTGTTAAATCCTTCATGGCTAATTGCAGGGCTGTTTTCGGCTCTTTAATCTCTCTCGAGAGCTCTGAAATTTTCCCCATTTTAGTTTCTTTGCCAGTGGCAAAAACTTCAGCCTGGCCTTCGCCAGCCACGGCTAAGGTGCCAGCAAAAATTTCGTCATTGACTTTTTTCTCTACGGGAAAAGATTCACCAGTCAGCGAGGATTCGTCAAATTGCAGACTGTAAGAAAGAGAAATTTTGCAGTCAGCGGCAACACGCGTCCCTGGAATTAGAATTAAAATATCGCCAGGCACAACTTCTTCGGTATTAATTTCTTTAATTTCATTATCACGCAAAACTTTGGTTTTAGGCGCAGAGATTTTTGACAGGGAGGCAATAGCTTTTTTGGCTCGGTATTCATTCCAGACCTCAACAAAAACCAAAAGCAAAATAACCACAAAAATAGTCAGGGCATCTTCTAATTTGCCCCAGAGCGTATAAAAAAAGCCAATGACCAGCAAGAGCAAGATCATTGGCTCTGCGATTTCTTCTTTGGTAATTGACCAGAAGCTAATTTCTTTGGGAATGATAATTTTATTTAAGCCAAATTGTTCTAATCTTTTTTGGGCCTCATTTTCAGTCAGCCCGCTTTTAAAATCTTGGGCCATAAATTATTTTAAAATAATAATATAGATTTGACCGTCAGTAAAGAATTGGTCCCCGGTAAAATTTTTACCCAAAAGTGGTTCAACAAACTGTTCTTTGGAATAATTATTAATTAAATCTGATTTTTGGAGGTCAGTAAAAAGAAATTCTCTTTCCGTATCTATGTCTGGTTTGATAGTGTGAATAACTAGCCATTTTATGCCAATATCCAAGCTTGCAGTACCCACATAAATATTTTTTCCCTCACTGGTTTTATAATCAGTTCGCCAGAATCTGGTGTGATGCCTTTGTCTGACTGTATTATTGGCAGTAGGTTTTTCAAAACCAAAATCATGAATATTGGCATTCCAAAATGAGGGTGTCATAGGGGCGCTATCATAACTTTGATTTAAAATTGCTGACTTTGCAATTTCAGTTAAGGTATTTAAATTAGCAGGTTCGGCTAAAATCCAGCCGGCTTTTTGAAAGGTATTAATTAATTCATTGTCGTTTTGAGCCACAATTAAAAAGCTGATTGGCTCTTGTTTAGTCCCATCAATTGTTTCAGAATATTGAGCGAGTTTATAGTCACTGAAAATTTTTATTGGTTCCGATTTAATTATTTTGATTTCATGTTCTTCTTCAAGAATAATAACTTCGGGCTTAAAGTGATAAGCAAACCCGACATAAAATAAGACCTCTAAAATAATCAAAGAAATAGTTATTAGCTTAAGTTTATTTGTAGCTTCTCGACCTGGGGTTTTTTCCTTTTTAAAACTTGGCCATTCGATTAGATTTATTCCGATAATAAGCCATAATAAGGCCAATAAATAGCCGCCCAAAATATCACTCAGATAATGAAGTCCGAGATAGAGCCGGCTAAATCCAATAACGATTATAATTAAAATACCAGCAAATAATGCATTAAGTTTGTTTGGCCAGCTTTTTAGATGGCGCCAGGCAAAATAAATTAAAAAACCATACAAGGCCATGGCTAGAGCAGCATGGCCGCTGGGGAAGGAAGCGGATTTTTCCAGATAGAGAGCAACATCTTCAGGCCTGGGCCGATTTAAAGCTAGCTTGCCCAAAAAAACAAAAATTTCAGTGCCAGCGAGCGTCACCCAAAAAGGCAAGATGTAGTTTTTCTTATGCCAGAGCCAAAAAAGTAAGGAAATGAGGAAAATTAAACTGAGGCAAAATTCCCATTCGCCCAAAATTGTAATCCAGGTAAAAACTCTGGCCAAACGGGCTTGGCGAAAAACATAGAGCAGATTTTCTAGGCGGATGTCAGCAGCTGTAATAGGAGCGCTTTTAATAACTGCTCTGATTATATCTAGAAACAGAAATATTATATAAAGAAAAGCCAGAGTAAAAAGTGTCAGCGGTAAGCCAGAAAAATTTTTTTTATCCAAGCGATGCTGTAAAAACCCAAAAATTAGCGGATGATTTTTAATCAGATTTATAATTTCAGTATTTTTAGTGATTGCCTGGATGATTGAAATTAAAATTGATTTTAAAAATAAAAGAAATCTTTTGCCTTCTTTTAAAATTAATTCTTTGAGGAGATAATACAGAACAAGAAAAATGGCCAAAGCGATCAAAAATATGCTGGCGCGGCTTGAATAGGCAGCAATAATTTGCCAAGCCTGACCGAAAAAGTAGCCTAAAAATAAATAGAAAGCAGCCCAGGCAAAGGCGCTTAATACATTCCAAAAAATAAATCGTTTAGTCTCCATTTTAAAAATACCAGCAACAAAGGGGATAATGGGACGAATGGGGCCAATAAATCTTCCTACAAAAATGCTTTTATTGCCATGTTTTTTAAAAAATTTTTCGCCTTTGACTAAATAATTAGATTTGAAAATTCTATTTTCTGGACGGAAAATTTTATTAGCTTTTTTGCCCAAATAAAAACTCAAGCCATCTCCTAAAATTGCGCCCAAAACCGCAAACCAGATCAAATCACCAATGTCAAACATGCCTTTGCCAGCTAAAAAGCCCATGAAAATATTAAAAATTGTCCCGGGGATAAAAATGCCGACAAAAGCCAGAGATTCCAAAAAGGAAATTAAAAAAACCAGCAAATAGCTGAAATTTTGCAGTTTGGTTAAAATTTGAATTAAGATATCAATAAAATTCATATTTATTAAATTTTAACATTTTTTAAGCAATTTTAAAAGTCCGAATATTGGACTTTTAATGTTATTCGGGGCGGTGGGATTTGTCCGCCAGTGGCGGATCCGCCTTTGGCGGAAACTCGTTTTTATCATTGTCGGGCTGGCGGGACTTGAACCCGCGACCTCATGCACCCCATGCATGCGCGCTAGCCAACTGCGCTACAGCCCGTAAATTATTAAATTTTTTAAATTCGAGCCGCAGTTGGCTATCGTCGTGTATAGTTAGCCTTCTTGCTGCCTGCCCGCCATAGCTTTAGCGACGGCGGGCGCTATAGCCCGTTGATTTTAAAATCTTATATATAGTTTAGATTAAAATTTTGATTTTATCAACCAAAAAAACGCCCTCAAAATTGAGCGTTTTTTGGATAAGAGAACATTTATTTGGCTGCGCCGATTCTAAACATTTTGGTACCGCAGACAGGACATGTTCCTGTTACAGCTGGTCTGCCATTTTTCATTTTGATTTCCTTAGCATCTTTCATCGTTTTTTTAGCTTTACATTTGACGCAGTAGGCTTGAACATCGGCCATAGTGTATGAAGTTAATAATTATTAAGCTGCTGAATATTATTTTAATAATAATGGTAAATTCAATATCAGGCGAATTTAAGTATGGTCTGCTTTGACCCTTGTTTTTAAGCAACTCGTGCAAATTCTAATTTTCTTGCCATCAATCTTTTTGGTTTGCAGGTTTATAAATTTTCTTTTTAATGTTTTTATATTGGAGTGACTACGGCTAGCGCCTGTCATTGGTCCGCGGCCGCAGATTTCACAAGTTCTTGACATAATGATATGATAATTAATAATGTGGGTCTGAACCACGAAAATTTTTTCATCCCGAAGGGATCCCTTTGGGACGAAAGGCACTAAAATTTAAATTGAACCACTACTTATAATTTCGCGAGTTTTCGTGATTAAAATTTCGTAGTTCAGTTATCAATATACCCAGTTTAACAGATAAATCATTTAAAATCAAGTTATAATATGTTGATTAGTCTATTATTTCAAGAACCATTGATTTTTTTACCCATTGTTTTGTCCTTGCTTATTGCCCTGTCTTTCCATGAATTTTGCCATGCTTTAGCGGCTACAGCCCTAGGAGATAATACTGCCAAATCCGCTGGTCGTTTAACTTTAAATCCTTTGGCTCACCTGGATTTTTTAGGCACAATTTTACTTTTGACAATCGGTTTTGGCTGGGGCAAGCCCGTGCCAGTCAATTATTATAATTTAAAAGATCAAAAATGGGGTCCGGCTCTGGTTTCTTTGGCCGGACCAGGCGCCAATTTATTAAGCATTATAATTTTTGCCCTTGTTTTTAAACTAATCGCCCCTGCTTCCCTAAATCCTGCTGACCCATTTCAGGTTATTAGCGCTTCTGGCAACTTGCTTTTAATTTTCCTTTCATTTTTGGTTGTTTATAACCTGGTGCTAATGATTTTTAATTTGCTTCCCATACCGCCGCTTGATGGTGCTCATGCTTTATTTGCCGTCCTGCCGCCAAAATACGAACATCTTCAATTTTATCTGGAGAAAAATGGCCCAATGATTTTGATGATTTTAATAATTATGGATAGTTTTTTAAATATTGGCATAATTAGCTTTATCTTTACTTTAATAATAAATTTATTTGGTAAGATTTATAGTTTATTTTAAATCCTTGACTTTTTCGCAACTTAAATGTAGAATAAAGTTACAATAAAACACAGAGTTTTATTTTTTCAGCCAAAGGCTGATCAGCCACTGGCTGATATTTTTAATTTAAAATTTGAAATTTATATTTTTATTATGCCGACGATCAGTCAACTAGTTAAAAAAGGAAGAAAAAAAATGGGGAAAAAATCTAAAACACCTGCTTTGGAAAGTGTTTTTAATACTTTGAAAAGAAAAAGAAATTATTTGGTTAAAGGAAATCCCTATAAAAGAGGCGTTTGTTTAAAAGTAACAACTACTACTCCTAAAAAACCTAATTCAGCCCTAAGAAAGATTGCCAGAGTCCGGCTCTCTAATGGCATGGAAGTAACTGCCTATATTCCAGGCGAAGGGCACAATTTGCAAGAGCACTCAATAGTCATGATTCGCGGCGGCAGGGTTAAGGATTTGCCTGGTGTGCGTTATCACATTGTCCGCGGCCGCTATGACACCTTGGGGGTTGAAGGCAGGCAAAAAGGCCGATCGATTTACGGAGTTAAAAAGAGTAAAGCAGCCAAGAAAGCTGCCTAAATTATTGATTTTATAATTATGAGAGGAAAACAAGCTACTAAAAGAGAAATTTTACTAGATTCAAAATTTCACAATCTCCAGATAGCCAAGTTTATCAATTACATAATGAGGCGTGGCAAGAAATCAATCGCGCAAAAGGTTGTTTATGATGCATTTGACCAAATTTCCAATAAAACCAAGCAGGATGCCTTGGAAATTTTTGAAAAGGCCTTAAAAAATATTGGCCCTTCTTTGGAAGTGCGCGGTCGCAGAATCGGCGGTGCTAATTATCAGATTCCTTTTCCGGTCAGGGCAGAAAGAAGATTTGCCTTGGCTTCCCGTTGGCTGATTGAGGCAGCCAAAAAAAGAAAAGGACAGACCATGGCAGAAAAATTATCATTAGAACTTGTAGATGCTGCCAATGAAACTGGCGAAGCATTTAAGAAAAAGGTTGATACTCATAAGATGGCAGAAGCCAACCGCGCCTTTGCCCATTTTGCGAGATATTAATTCATATGGATTTAAAAGATATCATAGAGAAACAGAAAGATTTTGATAAAATGCATTTCGGAGAAATAAAACTGACGCCAGATAGGTTACTTTATCTGATGACTTGTTTAGCTGGAGAAACTGGGGAACTCGCTAATTTAGTTAAAAAATATTATCGTGAAAAAGTAAGAAATTATCGGTTATCTACTGATGGACAAAAGGATTTCGTTAGCTTAATAAAAGAAGAACTAACCGATGTATTTATTTACACAATGATTCTTTCTTATTTGTTGGATGTTGATTTAGAGAAAGAATTTTTTAATAAGTTAAAAAAGAACGAAGAGCGATTTAAAGATGTAAACTTAAACACTAATTTATAACCACTAATCACACAAATTAAAAATTAGTGTAATTCGTGAAAAAAATTCGCGGTTCAGTTAATAATTTATTTTATGCCTAGAGAATATGCATTAGAAAAAACAAGAAATATCGGCATTATGGCTCACATTGATGCTGGCAAAACAACCATGACAGAACGTGTCTTGTTTTATACTGGGAAAAAACATAAAATCGGTGAAGTCCATTATGGCGAAGCAGAAATGGACTGGATGGAACAGGAAAAAGAAAGAGGCATTACTATTACTGCTGCCGCTACAACTTGTTTTTGGAAGGATCACCGCATTAATATAATTGATACCCCAGGACACGTTGATTTTACTGTTGAAGTTGAAAGGTCATTACGCGTTTTGGACGGGGCTGTGGCTGTTTTTGATGGTTCGCAAGGCGTAGAACCACAATCTGAAACTGTCTGGCACCAAGCAGCAAAATATAATGTACCGAGAATTGCTTTTGTTAATAAAATGGATAAGATGGGCGCGGATTTTTATATGAGCTTAGAATCAATACAGGAACGTTTGTCTCCCCATGCCGTAGCAGTTCAGATTCCGATTGGCGCTGAAGAAACTTTTGAGGGCCTGGTTGAGTTATTAGAAAGGAAAGCTTATAAATTCACTGGCGAATATGGTCAGAATGTTGAAGAAATACCAATCCCGGAAAATCTAAAAGCCAAAGTTGAAGAATTAAGGAAAGTTTTACTGGAAAAAGTAGCGGAAAATGATGAGGACTTAATGAATAAATATTTAGCAGGCGAAGAACTGGATTTAAACCAAGTTAAACAGGTGATCCGCAAGGCAACAGTCAGAAATGATTTTCATCCGGTTTTATGCGGTTCTGCTTTAAAAAATATTGGTGTCCAGTTTGTTTTGGATGCAGTGGTTGCCTATTTGCCGTCGCCTTTAGATGTGCCTCCGATCAAAGGCAAAAATCCCGACACTGGCGTAGAAGAAATTCGCGAAGCCAAAGATGACGGGCCATTTTGCGCTTTGGCTTTTAAAATTGCCACTGATCCCTTTGTCGGCAAATTAGCTTTTTTCCGGGTTTATTCCGGCAGTTTAAAAGCGGGCTCATATGTTTTAAATACTGCCACAGGCGATAAGGAAAGAATTGGCCGCATTGTGCGTTTGCATGCTAATGCGCGCGAAGATGTGGACGAAGTTTTTTCTGGTGAAATCGCAGCTGCCATTGGCTTAAAAAATACAATTACAGGCAATAGTTTATGCGATGAGAAAAAACCAATTATTTTGGAACAAATTATTTTTCCTGAACCGGTTATTTCCGTGGCCATTGAACCAAAAACTAAAGTTGATCAGGAAAAAATGGGCATGGCCATGCAGAAATTAGCTGAGGAAGATCCGACTTTCAAAATTCATACCAACGAAGAAACTTTACAGACCATTATTTCTGGTATGGGCGAATTGCATTTGGAAATCATTGTTGACCGCATGAAAAGAGAATTTAAGGTTGAAGCCAATGTCGGCGCGCCCCAGGTGGCTTACAAAGAAACCGTTAAGGGTTTGGCAGAAGCTGAAGGCAAATACATAAAACAATCAGGCGGTCGCGGCCAGTATGGCCATTGCTGGATAAAAATCGAACCGCGGGATCGAGGTGAGGGCTTTGAATTTGTGGATGAGATTAAAGGCGGAGCTATCCCAAGAGAATTTATTCCAGCTGTGGAAAAAGGTATTAAAGAAGCAGTCACCAAAGGAATTTTAGCTGGTTATCCAGTGGTTGACGTTAAAGCAACTTTATTCGACGGCTCATATCACGAGGTTGATTCTTCAGAAATTGCCTTTAAGATTGCTGGTTCCATGGCCTTTCAGGATGCAGCAAAAAAAGCCAAGCCAATTATTTTGGAGCCAATCATGAAGATTGAAGTGGTAGTGCCCGAGCAATTTATGGGCGATGTGATTGGCGATTTAAATGCCAAAAGAGCTCAGATTACTCAAATGACCGAACGCGGTAAAATGAAAGTGGTTGATGGCATGGTGCCGCTCTCGGAAATGTTTGGTTACGCGACTTCTTTAAGATCAGCCACCCAAGGCCGCGCGACCTTTTCCATGGAATTTGACCATTATGCTGAAGTGCCAAATAATATTGCCTTGAAAATAATTGAAGGGAAGAAAAAATAATTTATTTATTAGATAATTAAAAAAGGCGAGATAAATTCTCGTCTTTTAATTTTAGATGTTAAATTTCTCTTGTGCATAATTCGTGAATAAATCTGCGCATAACTATGTGGGTAAGTATGTTTATAACTATGTGTACAAACATGTTGATATTTTGTTTATAATTAGCAAAAAATTGACTTGACGCATATTTGATTATGATTTAAAGTTAAGGCATAAAACCCTACTTGTTTACTAACTGAAAATCTTAGCTTTGGAGACAGAGCTGGGTTTCTCAGTGTAGTTTTCTGGTGGGGCTTGGAAAAATTACCCTTACCGGGTAATTTTTTTGTGTTTTGAAATCGATTAAGAAAAAATTAAAATAGAATTACAGAAAGGAGGGAGGCATGAGTGCTAAGCTCTACGAACTTAGTAGTCAGCGCGATTTTAAAACATTTAACTACCAGACCCAATTTTTAATTTGGGCGGTCACCCAAAGAAAGGACAAACTACACAAGGATCAGCCACTACACAAAAAAGAAATTTACCACTTAAAATGCTTAGCCAAAAATTTAAGGAGGTCGCCGAGCATAATTGAAGCTGGTGAAAAATTACTGAAAAATGAAGCTCTCGGTTGGAACTGGCAAGATTGGTTGCAGATTGTTTTGTCAGATTGCCTGCATCCATTCCATGGCGATAGCTACCATCATTCAATCCGCATTGCCAAAATAATTTCTGTGCTAAAAGAGGATCATTATGAAAAATTTGGTTTTGTCTGTTTCCCAGACTTGGGGATAAGGGAATTTGCGCAAATAAAAACCAAATTGTATTTTAGCCAGGATGATTGGGAATGCCTTGAAAATGCAGCTTTTTACCATGATTTGGGTAAATTGGGTTTTCCATCTGGTTTTTGGGAAACGCCCGGTGAATTTACGCCTTTGCAAAAGGAATGCCGCAAAATCCATCCTGCTTTGTTTTTCCCCCTAGGTGAAATGTTCGCAGTTCCTTTAAGAGTGACTGGTTTGGCCTTGGCCCACCACTATTTAAATCTTGGCTATCCGACCAATGGCTGGCTCATGCTTTTCCACGGCTTATTGCAGGATGAAAAATTCCAGCAGTTATTGGGACTTTTGACCACCCTGGATGTCTATGATGGCATGAGAGGACCGAGGTGCTATCGCCGAGCAATTTTATCCCATGATGATGTTATGGGGAAGATTCTCAGCGAACTGGGTAGAATTGGTCCAAAATTTATGCCTTTGTTAGTAGTCGCAGATCAACAGGCAATAATTGGATCGCTTTATCCTCAGTAATTAGCCCAAACAGTCATTTTCTTTTGAGCCGCTTAACCAAATCGTTAGGTTAAGCGGCTCTTGACTTTATTTTTTTTCTAAGTTAATATAAAAAAATACAGAAACGATAATTATTCTATGAAAAATTTAAATAAAATATTAGAATTAATCAGAAAAACAGGGGATCGTTATTTATTTGAAGATGAAAAGGGCGATCTTTATATTATTTTATCAGCCAAGGATTATGAAAGTTTAATTTTTAAATATAGCGAAGTTAAGAATTTTTCAGAAGAGGAATTATTAAATAAAATCAATAAAGATATAGCTATTTGGAAAGCGACGCAGGAAGATGAAAAATTACTCGAAGACTGGCAAGATTTAGAGCCAAAAACTGAAGAGAAATTAAAAGAGGAAAATGAAGATCAGTACTATTTTGAGCCAGTTGAGGATGAGGACTAAAACAAACTTGTCAAAATTTAATATTGTGTTATAATAAAAATTGCATTTCATTAATCAATAAAGATAACAAAAATTAGGGAAGTGGTTGGATAAAACTCAGCCAAGGGTTGAGGCCGCTTCTTTAGGAGTTTTAAAAAAATAATATGGCAGAAAAATTTGAACGCACAAAACCACATATTAATGTGGGTACAATCGGCCACGTTGACCATGGTAAAACAACTTTAACTGCGGCAATTTTACAATATTGCCTCAATCATGGTTTAAAGGCCTCTAATAAAAATGTAGACCAAATTGACAATGCTCCTGAAGAAAAAGAGCGCGGCATTACCATTGCGACAGCTCATGTTGAATATGAAACAGAAAAGAGGCATTATGCGCATGTTGACTGTCCTGGACACGCTGATTACATTAAGAACATGATAACTGGCGCTGCTCAAATGGATGGCGCTATATTAGTTGTGGCTGCAACTGATGGCCCAATGCCTCAAACCAGGGAGCACATTTTGTTAGCCAGACAGGTAGGTGTACCTTCAATTGTTGTTTTCTTAAACAAAGTTGATCAGGTTTCAGATCCAGAATTAATAAAATTAGTAGAGGAAGAAGTCAGAGAACTTTTAACAAAATACGAATTCCCAGGAGATAAAACTCCCGTGATTAAAGGTTCTGCTTTAAAGGCCTTGGAAAATCCAAAAGATGAAGAAGCAACTAAATGCATTAAGGAATTATTGGACGCACTAGATTCATATATACCTGAACCAGTCAGAGATACTGATAAACCATTCTTAATGCCCGTTGAAGATGTTTTCTCAATTGAAGGACGAGGCACTGTTGTGACAGGCAGAATTGAAAGAGGCATTGTTAAATTAAATGATGAAGTAGAAATTATTGGCATTAAACCTACCCAGAAAACCGTTATCACTGGCATTGAAATGTTTAACAAATCTTTAGATGAAGGACGCGCTGGAGATAATGCGGGTTTATTATTGCGTGGCACTAAAAAAGAAGAAGTTGAAAGAGGCCAAGTTGTGGCCAAGCCAGGTTCAATTACGCCGCATACTGAATTCGAAGGCCAGATTTATGTTCTATCCAAAGAAGAAGGTGGCAGACATAAACCATTCTTTAAGGGATACAAGCCTCAATTTTATATTCGCACTACTGATGTTACCGGGGAGATTGAAATCCTTGGCGGCGCTGAAATGGTTATGCCTGGAGATACTGTTCAGTTGAAGATTAAGCTTATCGCCCCCGTTGCTTTGGAAGAAAAATCCAAATTTGCTATCAGAGAAGGCGGTAAAACTGTTGGCGCAGGTGCAGTAACAAAGATTATTGCTTAATATATTTTAGTCCTCTCCCCGTAACTGGGGAGAGGACCTTTATAAAGTTATTTTATATTTGCAAATTTAAAAATTTAATAACATGACAGACAAGGTTAAAGCCAAAGATAAAATTGAAGAAAAACAAAGGATCAGAATCAAAATTCGGGCTTATGATCACAAAATTATTGATCAGTCAACTCGAACTATCTTAGATACCGCTCAAAGAACGGGCGCCCAGGTAGCCGGCCCCATTCCCTTGCCAGTAGAAAAAAAGAAATATACAGTTTTAAGTTCCACTTTTGTCCATAAAAATGCTAGGGATCAGTATGAGATGCGCATTCACAAACGACTGATTGATATTATTGAGCCGACACCGGCCACAGTCGATGCCTTGATGAGCTTAAATTTGCCCGCTGGGGTTGATATTGAAATAAAAATGTAGCGCTTGACAGGAAGTAATAAAAAGTTTAAGCTATTACTATTACAGTAAGAATCTTGTTAATTTTTAAAACTAGAATCTAAATTTTTGAATATAAAGAAAGTTTCCAAGGAAAAACCTTTATATTCAAAAAATTAGGCAAGGAGAAATAAAAAATCACTAAAAATTAAAATCCAGAAAAACCACTTTTTTACGGAAATTTTTATTTTTTTAAAATCTGGATTTGGTGAATACCAGATTTTTTATTTCTTGAAAAAAGATTATGAAATATATTCTAGGCAAAAAAATAAGCATGACCCAGAAATTTTCAGCTGATGGTCAAGTGGTGCCAGTGACAGTTATCCAGGCCGGCCCTTGTTTTATTACCCAAGTGAAAACTGCAGAGAAAGACGGTTATCAGTCCATTCAGGTGGGTTATGCTGAAAAGAAAAAGCTAAATAAGCCATTAGGCGGCCATTTAAGAAACATAAAAAAAGCTAGATATTTAAAAGAATTGAGATTAGAAGCTGACAATAAGGTAGAATATCAAAAAGGGCAGAATATAAATGTCAACATTTTTGTTAAGGGTGATTTAGTTGATGTTGTCGGCAAAACCAAGGGAAAAGGTTTCCAAGGCGTTGTTAAACGACACGGTTTTCATGGTGCACCTAAAACTCATGGTACCAAGGATCAATTAAGACATTCTGGTTCCGTCGGCGCTAAGGGTGTCGCCCATACTTTTAAAGGGACAAAAATGGGAGGGCGGATGGGCGGAGAGCAGGCGACAATAAAGAATTTAGAAATAATTGAGATTGAGCCGGAAAAGAATTTGTTATATATTAAGGGTGCTATCCCAGGCAGTCGTAATAGTTTGGTGGAGATTTATGCCCCGGGTGAAATGAAGCTTGAGGCGATTACAACATCTAAAGTCTCAGAGCCCGCTGAAGAAGTTGCCCCAAAAGTGGCAGACAAAGTTGAAGTAACAGAAGCTAAGACAGAAAATAAAGAAGAAGTAAAAGTCCAATAACAAAATTGAATTATTTAGATATGGTAAAAGTTAAAGTCTACAATTTAGAAGGCAAGGAAACCGAAGAACTGAAATTGGATTCAGAAATTTTTGGGACTGAAATTAATCCAAATCTTGTCCATCAGGTGGTTGAAGCTCAGCAAGCTAGTGCCAGAAAAAAATTGGCGCATACCAAAACTAAAGGCGAAGTCAGAGGGGGCGGCAGGAAACCATGGCGTCAAAAAGGCACGGGCCGAGCTAGAAGCGGGTCTATTCGATCGCCTTTATGGAAAGGCGGCGGCATAACTTTTGGTCCGCGCAAAGAAAGAGAATTTGGCAAGAAAATCAATAAGAAAATGAAGACCAAAGCTCTTTTTATGACACTCACAGACAAGGTCAAGGGAGATTCCTTGATTGTAGTGGAAAAAATGGAAATGCCTAAGATTAAGACAAAAGAGATTGTAAAAATTCTTAAGAAGTTGCCAATAAAAAAGGAAGCGAGAATTTTAATTTCGCTGCCTCAAAAAAATGAAAATATTTTTAAATCAACCAGAAATTTAAAAAAAGTTAAGGCCATTTTAGCCAATAGCTTGAATGTGGTGGATATTTTAAAGGCAGATTATTTTTTAACTGATAAAGAAGGCATTAAAAAAATTATAGAGACCTATAAAAGATAAAATTATGAGTTTATTTGATAGAATAAAAAAGAAAATAAGAGGTACGGGTAAAAAGAAAGAATCTAGCCCAGCAGCCCCTTTTGCAAAAGTTACGGAAGCCAAAAAGGGTTCGGTCGCTGCAGCAAAAAAAGAAAGAGTAAAAACTGAGCTAAAAAAAGAAGAAAAGAAACAGAAACACACAACTTTAAAGCTGAAAGCAGAAGAAAAGGCGCCTGTTAAAGAAATTAAAGACCAGAAGGTTAAAAAAGAAGGCAGTAAAGATGCTTATCGGGTTTTAATAAAGCCCTTAGTCACGGAAAAGGCCACCCATTTAGTAACACAAAATAAATATTCTTTTGCCGTAAATAAATCAGCCAATAAAATTGTGATTAAAAAAGCGATTGAAAATCTTTATGGTGTAAAGCCACTGAGAGTGAATATAATTAATGCGCGGGGTAAATATGTTAAATCCGGACGCACCTTTGGCAAAAAGAAAAATTGGAAAAAAGCAGTAGTGACTTTAAAACCCGGTGATAAGATTGAAATTTATGAAGGAGTTTAAGATCGAAATTTTAAATTTTAAATTTTAAATTATTAAGATATATGGGAGTTAAGAAATATAAAACTAATGACGCAGCCAGGCGAGACAGCAGTGTTGATGACTTTTCTGATCTGACTGCCAAAAAGCCGCAAAAGAAATTGATTTTGATAAAAAAGAAAACTGGCGGTCGGAATGTGACTGGCAAGATTACAGTCAGGCATATCGGCGGCGGAGCGAAAAGATACATTAGAATTATTGATTTTAAGAGAGACAAATTTGATGTACCTGGTCTAGTTAAAACTATTGAATATGATCCCAATCGCGGAGCTCGTTTGGCTTTAATTTTGTATCAAGACGGTGAAAAGAGATATATTATTGCTCCTAATGATTTAAAAGTCGGAGCCGAAATTATTTCCACTAAAGAAAAGGAAATTAAAATAAATCCAGGCAATGCCCTGCCTTTGAAAAAAATTCCTGTTGGTACAAGGGTTTATAATATTGAATTAACACCCGGCAAAGGCGGTCAATTGGTGCGGGGGGCGGGTAATTCTGCTCAGCTCATGGCTCTGGAAGGCAATTACGCTTTGATTAAATTGCCCTCAAGTGAAGTCAGAAAAGTTTTAAAAGAATGCTTGGCTACGATCGGCACAGCCAGCAATCCAGAATTTATGACAATCAGATGGGGCAGTGCGGGTCGGATAAGGAATTTGGGCATTCGTCCATCAGTTAGAGGCAAAGTAATGAATCCGGTTGATCACCCTCATGGCGGTGGCGAAGGCAAGCACCCAATTGGCTTGAAATATCCTAAAACGCCCTGGGGCAAACATGCTTTAGGCGTTCCTACTAGAAAGCCGCAAAAATATTCAGATAAATTTATTATTAATCGCAGAAAAAAAAGGGTCTAAGGTAAAAAGAATAATCATGAACTTATTATCATTTAAAACATTAATTTTTGCGTAATTCGTGGTTTAGCTAACATAAAAACTATGACAAGAAGTTTAAAAAAAGGTCCGTATGTCAATGAGAAATTATTAAAAAAGATTTCTCAATTAAAGCCAGGCGATAAAACACTTATCAAAACCTGGGATAGAGCTTGTACGATTACACCGGAAATGGTTGGTTTTACAATTGGCGTTTATAATGGCAAAGAGCATATTCCAGTCAGCATTGTGGAAAATATGGTTGGTCATAAGCTCGGTGAATTTTCACTCACCAGGAAATTTATTTCCCATGGCGGCAAAATGGCCAAAGATATTCAGAAAAGTGAAGCAGCCACGGCAGCACAATAAAGATTTATTATTTTTTTATGCAAGTGAAAGCAAAATTAAGTTATTTAAGAATTTCCCCCAAAAAGGTTAGGCTGGTTATTGATCTGATACGGGGTTTAAAAGCAGAAGAAGCTGTTACTCAGTTAAATTTTCTCAGCCGAGCAGCGAAACAGCCAGTTTTAAAATTGTTAAATTCGGCGATTGCTAATGCGGAAAAAAATTTTAATTTAAAAAAAGATAATTTATATATTAAAGAGATCAGGGCTGATCTGGCCGGTATGCTTAAGAGATGGCAGCCGCGAGCGCATGGGAGAGCCACGCCGATTCAGAAAAAGATGAGTCATCTGGTTATAATTTTAGACGAATTGGTTCCAACCAAAGTTAAAAAAGCGAAAGCCAAAAAAGAAGAAAAGCCAATTAAAGTAAAATCAGCTAAAGAGATTGAAAAAATCATTAAGCCAGAAAGGATTAAAGAAGAAAAAGCAGTCAAACCGGAAGGTCATGAAAAGAATGAAAAAAGCCAAGGGATTTATAAAGAAAATTTTCAGCCGTAAAGCAGGTTAATTGGGAATTTGAAACTGGAAATTAGAAACATTAAGCTAATTTCCAATATCTAATTTCTAATATTCAGAGTATATATGGGACAAAAAGTCAATCCGAAAATTTTTAGAATCGGGGTTACCAAAAGCTGGGATTCCAAATGGTTTTCTAAGAATAATTTTAAATTATATTTAAAGCAGGATGTAGTAGTCCGTAAATTTTTGAAGAATAGGATTAAAGAGGCTGGCCTGGCTAAAATTGAGATTGAAAGATCAGCTGAAAATATTAATATTATTATTTATGCGGCTAGGCCCGGAGTAATTATTGGCAGAGCAGGAACCGGAATCGAGGAATTAAAAAAAGGATTATTAACAAATATCTTTAATAAAAAAGAGACAAAACTTCCGGGTAAACTCAATCTTAAGATAAACATCATGGAAATTGATAAGCCAAATTTGAATGCCCAGATTGTTTTGGATAATATGATTGCTGATTTGGAAAAAAGAATACCCTTTCGCCGAATAATGAAACAGGCGATATCGCGCGTCAGCCGAGCCGGGGCTAAGGGAATTAAGGTTTATGTTTCAGGGCGGCTTAATGGCGCTGACATTGCCAGACGAGAAGTTCTGAGTGAAGGCATGATTCCTCTACATACTTTACGCGCGGATATTGATTATGCCCGGGGAGCGGCCCAGACACTTTATGGTAAAATCGGTGTTAAGGTATGGATTTACAAGGGAGAAGTTTTTAATAAAAGTAATAAATAAAAGTTTTTTATAGATTTATGCTCATGCCCAAAAGAGTAAAATTTAGAAAATGGCACAAAGGCAGAAAAAGAGGAAAAGGAAAGGCCTCTGCCAGTTTAGAATTGAATTTCGGCAGTTATGGTCTGAAATCCCAGGAGCACGCTTGGGTCACAGCCAGGCAAATTGAAGCTGCTCGTCGCTGCCTAACCCATTTTTTAAAAAAAGGCGGTAGAGTTTGGATTAGAATCTTTCCTGATAAGCCAGTGACAAAAAAAGGAGCAGAGGTACCCATGGGCGGAGGCAAAGGTACGCCAGAATTTTTCGTGGCCATTGTTAAGCCAGGCACGGTCATGTTTGAAATGGAAGGAGTAAGTTTAGAAAAAGCTGAAGAAGCAATGCGGCTGGCTAGCTATAAATTGCCAGTTAAAACCAAATTTATTGCTAAAAAGTAATTTTATTTTGCTATGAAAATCAAGGAAGAAATAAAAGAATTAAAATTAAAATCAGTTGTTGAACTGCAAAAATTATTGGCCTTGGATCGGGAAAAATTGAGAGATTTAAGATTCAAAGCTTCGCAGAACCAATTGAAAAATGTTAGAGAAATAAGAAGCATTAAAAAAAGAATTGCCCAAATTCTAACTTTTATGAGTCAAAAACAACAGGCAATTAAGAAATAATTTATTTAAATATGGAAAAAGCAAAAATACTAAAAAATAAAAGAAAACTGAGCGGTGAAGTTATAAGCAAAAAAATGGCCAAGACAATTGTGGTTAAAGTTACAAGAATGAAAATGCATCCTAAATATAAGAAACAGTATAAGATAAGTAAAAAATATAAAGTTCATGATGAAAAACAAGCGGCCAATGTTGGTAATGAGGTAATTTTTGAGGAATGCAGACCACTTTCCAAAGAAAAAAAATGGCGATTAATTAAGGTTGTCTCAAAAGGACTTGCTCAGGCCAAGCCAAGTCCCGAAGGGATTAAATAAAATATATGGTACAGCATCGAACAATTTTGAATTTGGCTGATAATTCCGGAGCAAAAAAAATAATGGTGATCAGGGTCTTAGGCGGCTATAAAAAAAGATATGCCCGTCTGAGTGATATTATTACTGCCACAGTAAAAGAAGCAATCCCCCATTCCATGGTAAAGAAGGGTGATATTGTTAAAGCTGTTTTGGTGAGGACGAGAAAGGAAACTAGGCGTAAAGACGGGTCATATATCAGATTTGATGATAATGCCGCAGTTATTATTGATCCTAAAAGTAAAGAGCCAAAAGGTACACGCATCCTAGGTCCGGTGGCCAGAGAATTAAGAGGCAAAGGGTTTACTAAAATAATTTCCTTGGCGCCAGAAGTATTATAAATAATTTTTACAATAATGAAAAAAAAGAATATGCCCCGCAAAGCGGGATCCGCCTACGGCGGAAAAATTAAAAGAGGCGATAAAGTAAAAGTAATCGCTGGCAAGGACAAAGGCAAAAAAGGCAAGGTCTTGCAGATTTTTCTTGATCGCAATAAAGCTTCTGTTGAAGGAATAAATTTGGCGATTAAACATTTAAGACCTAAGCGACAAGGAGAAAAAGGCCAGAAAATTGAATTTCCGGCGCCTCTTAATATTTCCAATTTAATGATAATGTGCCCAAAATGCAATCGGCCGGCTCGAGTGAAAAGCAAAATACTGCCCCAGCTCAGCGAGAAAAAAGGGCAAAAAGTCAGAATCTGCAGCAAATGCAAGGAATTAATTGATTAAAATTATGACCCCCAAAGAAAAATTTAAAAAGAAAATAATTCCAGAATTGAAAAAACAATTCGGCCTTAAAAATGATTTAGAAGTGCCAAGAATTGAAAAGGTTGTTTTAAATGTGGGTCTGGGCAAAAGCTTGAAAGATGCCAATTTTCTTGATAATGTGGAAAGCACCCTGATGAGAATCACAGGCCAGAAACCAATTAAGACAAAAGCAAAGAAATCGATATCTAATTTTAAAATTAGGAAGGGCATGGTCATTGGACTGAAAGTCACTTTGCGAGGCCAGAGGATGTATGATTTTTTGGAAAAATTAGTTAATGTTGTTTTGCCGCGCGTTCGCGATTTCCGAGGTTTGACAGCCAAAGCAATTGATCAAGGAGGCAATTTAAATATTGGTATTAAAGAGCATTTGGCTTTTCCCGAAATTAAAGCTGACGAGATTGAGAAATTGCATGGTTTAGAAATCGCAGTTGTGACTACAGCGAAAAGCAGAGAAGAAGGCAGGGCACTTTTAGTCGCTTTTGGTTTTCCGTTTAAGGAGTAAAAAATTAATTATATTTTATAAATAAAATTATGGCGACAGCTGCACAAATTGCAAAATCCAGGAAAAAACCCAAATATTCAACCAGAATAGTTAGACGCTGTTGGCGTTGCGGGCGGGCGCATGGCTATATGCGAGATTTTGATATTTGTCGCATTTGTTTTCGGGAGCTAGCTTCAAAAGGAGAAATCCCAGGCATTAGGAAAAGCAGCTGGTAACCAGTTAATTTTAAATTTTAAATTTATGCCGCAGTGGCGGCATCCCGCTTCGCGGGACAATTTTCAATTATTAAAAAATATGATCACAGATCCAATCGCTGACATGTTAACAAGAATCAGAAATGCTCAGGCAGTTAAAAAGCTTGAAGTTTTGATACCATTTTCAATTCTAAAGTTTGAAATTGCCAAAATTTTAAAACATGAAGATTATATTGCTGAATTTGAAAAGATAGAAGAAGACAAATTTCCTCAGCTCAAGATTATTTTAAAATATAATGAAAATAAAGCGTCGGCCATTAGTAACATAAAAAGGATAAGTAAGCCAGGTCGCCGAATTTATGTTTCTAAAAATAAGATACCTCGAGTTTTAAATAATTTAGGCCTGGTCATAATTTCTACTTCGCAAGGCCTAATGACAGGCAATGAAGCTAAGAGGAAGGGCGTTGGCGGCGAGGTATTGTGTGAAATTTGGTAAAAATCCGAAAGCCGAATTCCGACCTTCGTCCCGCAAGGCGGGACTTCGGTCGGCGAAGGCCGAATTATGAAATTATGTAAATTCTGATTTCGGAATTCATAATTCGTAATTCATAATTCAAATACTATGTCCAGAATTGGCAAAAAACCTATAATTATCCCCGATGACATTAAGGTTGAAATAAAAGAAAACGAGCTTGTAATTAAGGGGCCAAAAGGTGAATTAAAGCAAAAAATTCACCCCTTAGTTCGAATTGAGCTGAAAGACAAAAAAATATTAATTACAGTCAGTGAGCCAAAAGAAAAAAAGCAAAAAGCCCTTTGGGGCCTCTTTGGCAGTTTAATTAAGAATATGATTAAGGGCGTGAGGGAAGGTTATGAAAAAAAATTAGAAGTGATCGGTGTCGGTTATAAAGTAAATTTACAGGGGAATAAACTGATTTTAAATCTTGGTTTTTCTCACCCTATTGATTTCCCTTTACCTAGTGGCATAACCGGAGCAGTTGATAAAAATATAATTATCCTGACAGGCATTGATAAGCAGCAGGTAGGAGAAATTGCAGCCCAAATCAGGCGTCTTAGAAAACCTGAACCCTACAAAGGCAAGGGTATAAGGTATGCTGGCGAAATAATTCGTAAAAAGGCAGGCAAAACCGCGGCTAAAGCAGCCGGTTAATATAAAATTTATGAAAGACAGAATAAAAACCAAGAAACAATTAAAGGAGACGAGGCGAAACAGAATAAGAGCCAAAATCCAGGGCACAAAAGATAAACCCCGACTCAATGTTTTTAGAAGTTTAAAGCATGTTTATTTGCAATTGATTGATGATCAAAATGGCAAGACTTTGGTGGCGGCTAATGATAATGAATTGAAAGGCAAAAAAGGCAAAAAGTCAGAGCAGGCCAAAGAGGTCGGGAAATTATTAGCCCAAAAAGCTCTAGCTAAAAAGATCAAGAAAGTTGTTTTTGATAGGGCTGGCTATAAATATTTAGGCCGGGTTAAAGCAGCGGCTGAAGGTGCACGCGAAGGAGGTTTAGAATTTTAATTTTTAAATTATTATATATGCCCAAAAAGACCCATCGAGAAATATTTAAAAAAGAAGAAGAATTTGAACAAAGAGTAATTGATTTAGCTAGGGTGACTCGTGTTATGGCCGGCGGTAAAAGAATGAAATTCCGAGCCTGCTTAGCTATTGGCGATAAAAAGGGCAGAGTCGGTTATGGCGTGGCCAAAGGTGCTGATGTGACCGCGGCCGTTACCAAGGCCTTTAACAAAGCCAAAAAGAATCTAATCCGAGTGCCTTTGGTTAATGAAACAATACCCCATCAGATTAAAGTAAAATTCAAATCAGCACGGCTGCTTTTAAAACCAGCCAAAAAGGGCAGTGGCGTAAAGGCAGGTGGGCCAATCAGAATTTTCTGTGAATTAGCTGGTATTTCCAATATAACTGCCAAAATTTTGGGTTCGAATAATAAAATTAATAATATTAAAGCCATGATGATGGCACTGCAGCAATTTAAATTAAGTCCCAAGACCCAAAAGGCAAAAATATTAAGTGAAGAAATAATTAAACCCAGTGAGGAAAATAAAGAACAAGTGAAAGAGGTAAAAGAAAAAAATAAAACCAGTAAAAAAACATTGACCGATAAATTAAAGGGTTTAATCAGTAAAAAGGAGTAATTATGGAATTAAAATTATACAATTTAAAACCTGCGCTTGGCGCTAAGCATAAAAAGAAAAGGATAGGACGCGGCGATTCTTCTGGCCACGGAACTTATTCTACCAGAGGCGCTAAAGGACAGAAAGCCAGATCTGGCGGGACTGGCGGTTTAAAATTTAAAGGCATGAAGGCGAATATTCAAAGCATTCCCAAGCTGGGCGGATTTAGAAGTTTAGTGCCTAAGAAGTTGGTGGTCAATCTCAAAGATCTGGAAAAAAAATTTGCTAATAATGATATAATTACTCCAGGCAGATTAGTGGAAAATGGTTTGGTTAAAAGTAGCAAAGCCGGAGTAAAAATATTAGGTGAAGGGAAATTGACTAAAAAATTAATCATTAAGGGTTGTGCAATCTCTGCTTCGGCTAAAGCAGCAGTGGAAAAGGCTGGCGGTCAAGTTATTTTGAGAGACCAGGCCAGTCAAGAAAAAGATGAAAAAAATAAAATATTATGCTAGAAAAAATTACTCAACTTTTTAAAATCAGAGATTTGCGCAGAAGCATACTTTATGTTTTAGGTCTTTTATTTATTGCCCGTATTGCTGCCCATATTCCGGTGCCTGGCGTTAATCTCCAGAATCTTAAAGAATTTTTCGCTTCTAATCAGATTTTTGGTCTGATTAACATTTTTTCTGGCGGCAGCATGGATAGATTTTCTATTGTGGGCATGGGAGTCGGCCCTTATATTACTGCTTCAATTATTTTTCAGTTATTGGTCATGATTGTCCCTCGTTTGGAGGAAATTTCCAAAGAGCCAGGCGGCTATCAGAAAATTAATAATTGGACAAGACTTCTAACTGTGCCCTTAGCTGCCTTGCAGGGTTATGGCACGATTATGATGCTCAGACAGCAATCAGCTTATCGGATCATTGAAGATTTATCAGCTTATAATTTGTTTTTAACTATTTTAACTTTGAGCGCTGGCACAATCTTCATGATGTGGCTGGGCGAATTGATTTCAGAAAAGAAAATCGGCAATGGTATTTCACTTTTAATTTTTGTGGGCATTATTGATCGATTACCGTCGGCTTTACAGCAGGTGATTGCAGTTTTTGATCCGGCTCAGATAATTAATGTGATTCTTTTTGCTGTCATAGCTCTAATTACTATTGTCGGAGTTGTAATAATTAATGAAGGGACTCGCAATGTGCCTGTTTCTTATGCCCGCCATATCAGGGGCAATAAAGTGTACGGTGGCGTGAGCACACACTTGCCATTAAGAGTTAACATGGCTGGTGTGATTCCGATCATCTTTGCCATTTCATTGATAATCTTCCCGCCCATGGTTGCCAATTTCTTTGTGCATGCCAAATCGCAATTTTTGGTAAGTGCAGCGCAGTTTATTATTAGTACATTCCAGAACCGCTTAATTTATGGTATCTTGTATTTTGTTTTTGTTTTTGGTTTTACCTATTTTTATACGGCTGTTGTTTTTCATCCCCAACAGATTGCTGAGAATCTGCAGAAACAAGGCGGCTTTATTCCTGGTATCCGGCCAGGCAAGAATACTGAAGAATATTTAGGCAAAGTCACTAACCGCATAATCTTTATAGGCGCTTTATTTTTAGGACTAATTGCTATTTTGCCTCTTATAATTCAGGAATTTAGCGGCGGTATGAATTTGGTGATTGGCGGCACGAGTATTTTAATCGTGGTCAGCGTGGTAATTGAAACAGTGAAGCAAATAGAATCGCAACTGACCATGAGACAGTACGAAGGGTTATAAAAAATTAAGATTTAAGATTAAATTTCTAAATATGTTATAATAAAAAGGGAAATTACCCTTTTTATTTTTATAATTAAAATTTTTAAACTATGAATATTGTAATGCTAGGCCCTCAGGGGTCAGGCAAGGGTACTCAAGCAGAATTTTTAGCAGCTAGATTAAAAATCTCCACTGTTTCTACTGGAGCGCTTTACCGTGAAAATATTAAGAGAAAAACAAAACTAGGTAAACTAGCAGAAAAGTTTACAAAGAAAGGAGTTTTGGGGCCAAACTACTTGACTAATAATTTGATGAAAGCAGAATTGATAAAATCAAAATATAAGAAGGGAGTAATTATAGATGGTTATCCTCGCAATTTAGTCCAGGCAAAATTTTTAAACAAAATCCGCAATATCGATTTAGCAATTTTGATTAACATAAACCAAAGAGAAACGTTAAATAGATTGGGAGGCCGTCGTATCTGCAGTCAATGCGGTGAAACATACAATATTATTAAAAAACGGCCTAAAAAAGATATGATTTGTGATAAATGCAGAGGCAAATTGATACAGCGGGCTGATGATTATCCAAAAGCAATTAGAAAAAGGTTAATAGTTTATCGCCGGGAAACAAAACCAGTGCTTGACTATTACCATAAACAAGGTAAGCTAATTAAAATTGATGGTGAAGCTTCGATTCAAGTGGTTTTAAAACGATTAATAAAAGTTTTGAAGATCAAGGGTATAAAATAATGATACCCAGCAAATTTATCCCGAAGGGATCACTTTGTGACAAATTGTGCTACAAATAATACAAAATTATATTTTGGCGAGGCGCTTTGGTAAGTATCCTTGTAAAATATTCAGCAAATAAAAAATATTAAACCAAAGTGCCAATATGTTGGAATTTTTGTAACATTTGTAATAGATTCGTAATTTCGTATGATTATATATAAAACCCAAAAAGAAATTGAAATTATGGCTAT